>JBKJLX010000214.1:0-26955 GCA_046596645.1 Polyangiaceae bacterium | reverse complement strand
TCATGTCGGCAGCGACCATGAAGTGCTGGTGCCCCATGCCCACCCCCGCCGCGATCGCCGCCGCCGGGCCGCCGGGCAGCGGCTTGCCGAAGACCTCGACCGATCCTTCCTCCGGCGAGTGCATCCCGGCCAGCACGCGCAGGAGCGTGCTCTTGCCGGCGCCGTTCTCGCCGACCACCGCGACCACCTCGCCGTCGCCGATGTCGAGATCGACGGATCGGACGGACACCACGTCGCCGAAGCGCTTGGTGATCCCGCGGAGGCGCGCGAGCGGCGCCGTCACGAGCCGCCACTCATCTGGATCTCACCTTGATCTCACCGGCGACGACGCTGCGGCGCAGCGCCTCCACCTGCTCGCGCGTCTCCGGCGCGATGCGCGCGGCGTGCGGGCCCTCGTGGATCCAGTCGACGCCCTGCTCGGCGAGGCCGAAGACGCGCACGCCGCCCTCGAACCTCCCCTCGCCGGTGGACTTGACCGCCTCGAACACCGCGACGTCGACGCGCTTGATCATGCTGGTGATGACGGCGCTGCGCTCGGGGTTGGCGGGATCCGCGCCGTCACCGAACTGATCGGCGTCGACACCGATGGCGCTGACGCCGCGCTCGCGCGCGATGCGGATGACGCCCAGCCCGGTCGATCCCGACGCGTGGTAGAGCACGTCCGCCCCCTGGCTGACCTGGCTGGTGGCGATGGCGGCGCCGCGCGCCGGGTCCTTGAAGGCGACCGGCGTCGAGCCGGCGTACTGCACCACCACGCGGCAGCTCGGGCAGGTCGCCCGTACGCCTTGCTGGTAGCCAGCCTGGAACTTGTGGATGAGGGGCACGTCCATCCCGCCCACGAAGCCGACCACCCTGGTCTTCGTCTCCAGCCCGGCGGCGGCGCCGACCAGGAAGCTGCCCTCCTCCTCGCGGAACTTCAGGCCCACCAGGTTGGTGGGGATCGGGAGGGGACTTCCGTCGGCGGCGAAGGGCGGCGAGTAGTCGATGCAGGCGAAGCGCACCGCCGGGTACTCGCGGGCGAGATCGGTGAGGTCCTGGGAGAAGATGAAGCCGACCCCGATCACGAGATCGAAGCCGCGCGCGGCGAAGATGCGGATGGCGCTCTCCCGGTCCGCGCCCTCGCCGGGCTCGATCATCTCGGTCTCGGTGCCCAGCTCGCGCCGCGCGCGCTCCAGCCCCTCGAAGGCGGCGTCGTTGAACGAGCGGTCGCCGCGGCCGCCGACGTCGAAGACCAGCCCCACCCGCACCCGCTTTCGCGAGGGGTCGGCGGTGGCGGCGCCCGCGTCTTCACCCCGACCGCCCGGGACGAGCAGCGCGAGGTCGGCCGCGATGAGCACGCCGAGGACCAGGAGCCTCCCCCGGAGCACGGCTCCATCGGAGCACGCTTCTCGGGCGCCGATCCACACGCCTCCACCGGCGGGGTAAGCTCCGCCGCGCACCATGACGGAAGTGACACGCACGGCTCGCCCCGCCATCACGATCCTGGCGGCGGTCCTCGCCTCGCTGATGGCGACCGCGTGCTCGCCGTCCAGGCCGCCGGTGTGGCGCCCGACGGAGACTCTCCCGGGCCGGGCCGCGATCGACGCCCACTGGGACGTCGCCGACAAGCACGTCGGCCAGGCGGTGCGCGACCGGAAGATCGTCGGCGCCGAGGTGCTGGTGGTCACCACCCAGGGGTGGAGCTCGCGCGGCTTCGGCTGGGCCACCGCAAGCGCCCTCCCCACGGAGAAGACGGTCTACGAGATCGGCAGCATCTCCAAGGTGTTCACCGGCACGCTGCTCGCCGAGATGTCGCTGCGCCGCGAGGTGAGCCTCACCGAGCCGGCGCAGAACCTCACCGCCGGTCGCTCGCGCATGCCGCCTTCGGGCCGGCCCATCACCCTGCTCGACCTGTCGACCCACATGAGCGGGATGCCGCGGCTGCCCCCCGACATGAAGCCGAAGAACAAGAAGGACCCCTACGCCGACTTCAGCGTCGATGACCTGTGGGCCTCCCTCGACAGGACGCGCCTCGAGCGTGAGCCGGGGGTGCAGAAGTCTTACTCGAACTACGCGGTGGGGCTCCTGGGCCAGCTCCTGGTGGAGCGCGCCGACGCCGACTCCTACGAGGAGCTGCTGCGCGAGCGCGTCCTCGCCCCGCTGGGGATGACCGACACGTCGATCGAACTGCGCTCGGACCAGGAGAAGCGTTTCGCCTGGGGCCACGACAAGGACAACCAGCGCACGTCACCCTGGTACATCCCCGCGCTCGCCGGCGCCGGCGGGATCCGATCCACCGCGCGCGACATGGCGTACTTCGTCCAGGGCTACCTGCGGCCGGAGTCGCCCATCGCCGCCGCCGCGCAGGAGGCGCTGATCCCCCGCGGCGTGCCGGGGGAAGGGAGGTGGGATCAAGGACTGGGCTGGGTGGTCGCGCGCGACCGCCACATGGCCTGGCACAACGGCGGCACAGGCGGCTTCCACACCTGGCTCGGCCTCGATCTCGTGAACGGCATCGGCGTGCTCGTCCTCTGCAACACCTCGACCGACGAGGTCGATGGTTGGGGCACCAAGATCCTGGCCGAGCTGCGCAAGCACCTCTCCGGGAGCGCAGTCGCCGGCGCCGAGGACGAGGCCGCAGCGCTCGCCGCGGTGATGACCCTGGACCCGCAGGTGGAGATCGCGTCGCGATGAGAACGCCGCACGTCGCTCTGGGACTGTTCGTACCTGGCCTGCTCGTCTCGGTGATGGTGTCGTGCGCCGGCGCTCCGCCGCCGGACGACCCGCGTCCTCCCCCGATCGCCGAGCCGGCGCCGCCGGACGCCGTCGTCCCCACGGTGGCGCCCATCACGTCCAGCGCCGAGGCCACCCCGCCGCCGAAGGTCGAGGGGCCCTCGGCGTGCCCCGCCAGCATGGTCCTCGTCGAGGGCGACTACTGCACCCGGGTCGAGCACAAGTGCCGCAAGGAGTGGTACGCGGCGGCCAACAAGAAGCAGGTCTGCGAGGACTTCGAGGAAAAGGCGACCTGCACCGGCGAGCGCATCAAGAAGCGCTACTGCATCGACAAGTACGAGTGGCCCAACGTGCAGGGCGAGCGGCCGGAGGTGATGAACCGCTTCCACCAGGCGCAGGTGAAGTGCGCCGCGGTCGGCAAGCGCATGTGCCACGAGAGCGAGTGGAATTTCGCCTGCGAGGGGCCCGACATGAAGCCCTTCCCCTACGGGTGGAAGCGCGACCCGCTCATCTGCAACGGCGATCACCTCTGGGACAACCCCAACATGGATCTGGTGGGCAAGCGCGACGCGCGCGAGCTCGGCCGCCTGTGGCGCGGCATGCCCAGCGGCACCCAGCCCGGCTGCAAGAGCGACTTCGGCGTCCACGACATGCCCGGCAACGCCGACGAGGTGGTGGGCGCAGAGGCCGACGGCAAGCTCGGCTTCGGCATCCTCAAGCGGCCATTCGACAGCGTCCACACCGGGGGGCCCTGGTACAAGGGCGTGCGCAACCAGTGCAGGCCCAAGGTCTACACCCACGCGGAGGACTTCTATTACTACTTCCTCTCCTTCCGCTGCTGCGCCGAGGCCGACGGCAAGCCGACCGACCCCCGCACGCAATGGCAACAGCGGGACGGCTGGGCCATGGCCAAGGTGGAGAAGAGCGCCCAGTTCACCGTCGAGCAGATGAAGGAGAAGCTCGAGCTGAAGAAGCAGGGCAAGTGCAGCTGCGGCGAGCGCGAGATCCTCTGCAAGACGATGTGCGGCACCCTGCTCGGCCCCAACGCGCAGGACGTGACCACGGCCACGCCGCGCGCCGCCGGGCCCTGACCCGGCGCCTGCCGACTCACCGCGCCGGCAGTCGCTCCGCCGCGGCTCGCACGGCCGCGACCCGCGCCGTTCTCTCCGCTTCTCCGCTCTCGAGCTGCTTTCGAAGGGCGGTCAGGCGATCTTCCGCGGCGAGAATGCGCGTGACGAAGGGGTTGGGCCCGCCCCCGGCCGCGCCGACGCCCTTGTCTCCGCCCGCCGCCTTGAGGTTCTCGCGCATGCGGTCGTTGTCCCTGGTGACCTCGACCATGTCCGCTCGCACCTTCTCGAGCGTCTTCTGCACGGCCTCGAGGGCCTTCTGCGCCTTCTCGAGATCGGTGAGGGTCGCCCGCTCCGCCGCGGCCAGCTCGGGCTCCGCGAGGAGCTGGGCGAGCCGATCCGCGCGCAGCCCTTCGAGGCCCATGGCCGTAGAGAGGCCTTCGATCGACGTCACCGTCCGTGAGACGGTGCTCTTCGGCTCCAGCTTCGCAATGGCGATGGGCTGTCCGCTGTCGGTGTCGAAGTCGAGCGCGTCGGCTCCGGTGACGGTCGCGTTCCGCACGATCGGGAGCGACACGTACACGCGGCGCGCGATGCCGCTGCGGTTCTCCAGCGCCCACTCCGACGCGGTGGTGCGAAGGCTGTGCACCACGACGGCGTCGCCCGCGAACGTGACGCGCTTGATGACCTCCGTTCGATCGCTGCGGTCGACGCGCAGCTCGACGTCGAGGTCGGCGCCGAAGCGAAGGAACCGCCGCTCCTTCGGCTTCAGCCGATCGATCGCCGCCTCGCCGGCGAACCCGCCGTCGGCGAAGAACGCCACCGGCCCTGCGGGCAACGTCTGCGACGTGGAGTTCACGAGGCGGACCGCGGCGCGCGCATCCCCGCTCGGCTCCGAAAGCCAGGTGACGCGCTCCGCCTCGACCTCGGCCCCGACGAACGGGACCAGCGCCGAGCCGTGGGGGCGCAGATCGAGCCCTTGCCCGAGCGTGTACGAGAACAGCACCCCCGCCTCGACCCCGGTCGCGTTCGCCACGCCGGCGAGATCACCGACGGCGAGCAGGGAGCTCGCGCTCGTGCTCCCGGTGCCGGTGCCGGAGCCGTGGCCGACGGTCCCGATGGAGCCGAGGCCGATCCCCTCGCCGCGGCCCCCACCGCCCTCGCCGGTCCCGCTGAGCCCGAGGCCACCGGCGCCGAAAGAATCGCCGATGTGGTCGCCCCAGATCGAGTCGACCGTGCGCCCGATGAGCTGCGGAACCGTGGACGCCTCGTGCTCGGGGGTGACGAGCTCCCTGCGAACGTAGCGCGGTGCAGCGAGCGGGAAGAGGAACGAGTCGGGGCGACCATTGACCAGCGTGACCTTCACGTCGTGCCAGTGCTCGTCGGTGTCGTTGTGTAGGAGCGCCCAGCCCTGCAAGGTGGCCGCCTTGGCGTCGTCGCTGCCCAGGACGACGCGGTAGGTCGTGCGCCACACGGGCGTCTCGGCGACGTAGCCCACGGCCACCGGGCCCCCGTCGAGCAAGATGCGGAGGTTGCGCGGCGTGCGGGTGGCATTCGCGTTGAGCGCGTCGAGCGCGGCGTCGAGCCGCGCCGCGAACGCCGGATCGGTCGGGCGCACGGCCGCGACGTCGTCGGACGTCAGCTTGCGGATCGCCCCGTCGTCGCCGGCGAGCAGCAAGGTCGGCCCTTCGGGCGCCTTCGGCTCGTGCGCCTTCTTGTCGCCGTCACTCGCGGGGGGTGGGGTCGGGGTCGCCGCCGGCGGCAACACGTCGATGATGCGCCCGCGCAGCGGAGCTCCCCTTCCGGTGATCTCGACGTGCGCGCCCTTGAGGCTCGCGAGCATGTCGAAATGGGTTACCGGCGTGTCGGCGTCGAGCGGGAGCCCGGCGAGCGCCCGGCCCATCGCGCGCGAGACGCTGCTGCCGAACTCGATGCCGCCCACCTTCCCGCCTCCCTTCTGCCCGATGACCACCAGGGTCTTCAAGGCGTCGTCGAGGTGACCCGCGGGGACGGGGAGGCTCGCCTGCTCACCGTCCGCCACGGTGCCTGCGCGCTCGAAGTAGCCGACCCCGGTCTCGTAGAGGCGAACCGTCCGGAGGGGCAGTACGGAGCTGGGCGCCTGGGGCGAGGGGCCGCCCTGGCAACCGAGCAGCAGAGGGCCACCGAGCACGATGGCCGCGACCCCGACCAGAAACGGAAGCTTCGAGTGCATCGTTGGAGGGGACAGTACGGCTGTGTCCGAGGTTCCCCCGGGACTTTCGACGTCGGGCCGCGAGGGCTCCGTACCCGCGGACCAGGTCAGCGCGCGTCGGAGGTGGCGGCCGGCTCGCTGACGGTGCCGTGCGCGTCGAGGCGGATGCGCGCGCCGAGGACCAGCGTCGCGTCGTCGCCGACCTCGATCCAGCGCGCCTCCAGGTTGTGGACCTTGCCGCGGGCGTCGCCCAGGCGGCGCTCGAGCAGGGCGATGACGCCGCCGTGGGCGACGACCATGGCGCGACCTCCGGGCTCGGCGGCGCGCATCAGGCCAGCGACGACGCGCGTCCACATCGCGTCGTCCTGCTCGGCCTCGTCGGGTCGACGCCCGGCGGCGACCCAGCCCGGCCAGCCCGCCTCCACCTCGGCGATGGTGAGGCCGGACCAGGGCCCGACGTCACGCTCGCGCAGCTCGACCGCGAACGACACCTCGACCGCCAGGTGCGCTGCCACGATGCGCGCCGTCTCCGCGGCGCGCTGGAGGTCGGAGGCGACGACGCGATCGACGAGCCCATGCGCGGCGCGCGCGGCGCGGGCTGCCTGCTCGCGCCCGCGCGAGGTGAGCGGCGGGTCCGCCTGGCCCTGCCAGCGGCCGGCGGCGTTCCACTCCGACTCGCCGTGGCGCGTGACCAGGAGCCGCGCCCGCGTGGTGACGCCGCTCACTTGTACGGATTGTCGAGCCCGCCACTGGCTTGCGGCGCAGGGTCGGCGGCGGGCCGGGCGGTCTTTCCCTGGCGGCGCCACGAGGCCCGCGGCCAGGTGCGAGGCGCGGGGGCGCTCGTCGAGGCGGCGGGCTCGGGGGCGGCGATGATCTCGCTGGAGGTCGAGGCCACCGGCTCGTCGATCTCGGGGCGGGCGATGACCTCGGTCACGCGCGCCGGAGCCGACTCCACCGTGACGACCTCGACGGCGGGGCGGGGAACAGGCGCGTCGACGAGCGACGGCGTACCTGGCGCAGTGGCAGCAGAAGTGCCCCCCAGGGCGTAGCTGCCGGGGTCGAAGCCGCCGAGCGTGAACCCGCCGCGCGCCATGAGGGCGACGCCGATGGCGCACAGGCCGATAGCAGCGCCGCCGAGCACGGGCGCCCAGGACCGGCGCCGCCGGCGCGCCACCAGGGCGGTGGGCTCGCTGGCGCTGCTCGGCGCGAGGCTCTCCAGCACGTCCTTCGAGCCCACGCGCTCGGGCTGCACGAAGCGGCGCACGTGGCCCTCGCGCCGGGGCTCATCGCGCCGGGCCGGCAGCACCTCGCTCGACGGTGGACACCCCTCGACGATGACGCGCATGGCGCCCAGCTCGTCCTCCACGTCGCGAGGGATCGGCGAGGTGGGTGCGGCGAACGACATCTGTGTCACCGCCGGCATCGTCATCGGCTGCTCGTGCTTCTCCATCCACGCGCGGAGACGATCGCGGCGGACGGCCAGCTCGTCCCCCAGCAGGCGGGCGACGCAGCTGCCGACCTCGCGCCGCGAGCCGAGGAGGTTGGCCGACTCCGCCGTCTCGGTGAGGACGCCCGCCATCTGCTCCGCCGACGAGAAGCGGGAGTCGGGATCGCGGGCCAGCGCCCTCATGACCACCGCGTTCACGCCGGTGGTGAGCCAGGGCAGGCTGGAGCGGAGCGAGGGGATGTCGCCGCGCAGGACGCGCTCGATGGTGGCGACGTCCGACTCCGCGCGGAACAGGCGCTGGCCCCGCAGACCTTCCCACAGCACGGCGCCCAGGGCGAACAGGTCGGCCCGGCGATCGAGCGGCCGCTGGTGCAGCTGCTCCGGCGCCATGTAGGCGAGCTTGCCCTTCAGCGTGCCGACCGCCGTCTTGGTGAGGCGCGAGGCGGCGTGGGCCAGCCCGAAGTCGACGACGCGGGTGCACCCGTCGAGCCCGACCATCAGGTTGTGCGGCGAGAGATCGCGGTGCACCAGATCGAGGAGCTGGCCGTCGTCCCCCCGGAGCTCGTGCGCGGCGTGCAGACCGGCCAGCGCGTCGAGCACCACCCGGATGACGACGCGCGGCGGGAGAACCTCGCCCAGGTCGGTGGCGCGGTGCACGAGCTCGAGGAGGCTGCCGCCCTCGACGTACTCCATGACCAGGTAGTGCTCGTCGCCGTCGCTGGCGAACTCGAGCGTGGAAGCGACGTTGGGGTGGTGAATGCGCGCCGCGAGGTTCGCCTCGTCGATCAGCATCGCCAGGAACGGGGGCGCCTGCGCCACCTCGGCGCGCAGGCGCTTGATCGCCACCGAGCGCGAGAAGCCGCCCAGGCCCGCCCGGCGCGCCAGGTACACCGTCGCCATGCCACCCGACGCGAGCTCGGTGATGAGCTGGTAGGGGCCGAGCGTCTCGGCCTCGCGCGGGAACATCGCGTCGGGCATCGGCAGACGAACTCTTTCCGATCGGCCCTTTTGCGTCAAGGCGGCGGCCGGCGCTGGCGGGCCCGCGCCGCAAGGGTCAACATACCCCCCCGGGGTATCTAGCCCCCCGGGGTGGAGTGAAGGATGCGGACGATCAGGCTGAACATCGAGGGCATGCACTGCGGGGCCTGCGTCCGCCGGGTGCGCGCGGCGCTGGCCGGGGTGACCGGCGTCACCGTGCGCGAGGTGGCGATCGGTCACGCCGAGGTCGAGGTGGCAGACGAGGTGGCGGAGGGCGCGCCCGCCGACGCGGAGGGCGCGGTGCGGACGGCCGTCCTCGAGGCGGGCTTCCACCCGACGCCGGCGTGAGCGTCGACGTCGCTCCAGCGACGCCGTCACTCCCGGTGCGCGGCGTCGCCGTCCTGGCCTTTCCGGTCCTGGGGATGTCGTGTGCCGCATGCCAGGGGCAAGTGCAAAAGGCGCTGACGGCGGTCCCGGGGGTCGACATCGCGAACGTGAATCTCTTGCTCCATGAGGCGACGGTCCGCTTCGATCCGGAGCGCGTGGATCGGCTCGCGCTGGTCGCCGCGGTCGCGGCCAGCGGCTACGAGGCGCGCCTGCCGGATCCCGACGCGGACATCCTCGCGACGCAGACCTCGCAGAGCGCGTCCGAACGGGCAGAGGCGCGGGCCCTGGCGCGCAAGGCCGCCCTCGCCGGGGTGCTCGCCGCCCTCGCGATGGCGCTGTCGATGCCGCTGATGGGCGGGGGAGAGCACGTCCACGGCGCGCGGCTCGACCCGATCATGGCCTGGTCGATGGCGACCCTCGACCCGGCCCTGCGCGCAGCGGCGCCCTGGCTGTGGTCGATCCCTCGGTTGCCGCTGGCGCTCGCGGTGGCGACTGTCTCGCTGATCGTCGCCGCGGGGACCGGCGCGCACATCTACCGGCGCGCGCTCGCCGCGCTCCGCCGCGGCAGTGCCGACATGAACCTGCTGGTGGCCGTGGGCACCGCGGCTGCGTTCGGCTTCTCGCTGGCGACCACGTTCGCGCCCGGCGTCTTCCTGCGGCGCGGCGTCGCGCCGGACGTGTATTTCGAGGCGGTCGCCTTCGTCGTCGCCATGGTCCTCATCGGGGCGGCCCTGGAGGCGCGTGCGAAGGTCCGCACGTCGGACGCGCTGCGGGGGCTCGTCGCGCTGCAGCCCACGCGCGCGCGCATCGAGCAGGAGGGCGGCGAGGTCGAGCTCGCGGTGGAGCTCGTCCACGCCGGCGACGTGTTGGTCGTGCGGGCGGGCGAGCGCATCGCGGTCGACGGCGAGGTGCTGGAGGGCGCGAGCGCCGTCGACGAGAGCTCGATCACCGGTGAGCCGCTGCCGGTCGACCGCAGGGCAGGGGACGCGGTGCGCAGCGGCTCGTTGAACGGCCTGGGCCGGCTCCGCGTGCGGGCGACGGCGGCGGCCTCGGGCTCGACCGTGGCGCGCATCCTCCGCCTGGTGAGGGAGGCGCAGGGCCGGCGGGCGCCGATCCAGCACCTGGCGGACCGTGTGAGCGCGGCGTTCGTGCCCGCCATCCTGGGTATCGCGGTCGTCACCTTCCTGGTGTGGTGGCTGCTGGCGGGAGAAGCCTTGCTCGGGTTCGCGGCGGCGCTCGCGGTGCTGGTCATCGCATGCCCCTGCGCGATGGGCCTCGCGATCCCGACGGCCGTCCTCGTGGCAACAGGCCGCGCGGCGCGCTTCGGCGCTCTCCTCCGCGGCGCCGACGCGCTGGAGCGCGCGGCGAAGGTCGACGTCGTCGTGGTCGACAAGACCGGCACCCTCACCGAGGGCAAGCCCGAGGTGCTGGACGTCGAGGTGGTCGAGGGGCTGGAGGATCCAGTGCGAGAGCTGCGCCGCATCGCCGCCCTGGAGCACGCGAGCGAGCACCCACTGGCCGCTGCGATCACGGCCCGACTCCGGGCCGATGACGCGTCGCCGCTGCCGGGCGTCAGCGACGTCGCGGCCCTCGGCGGCCGCGGCGTGGTGGGCTCGGTGGAGGGAACGCGGGTGGCGGTGGGCAACGAGCGCCTTCTCGAGGAGCTCGGTGTGACGATGCCCGCCGGCCTCAGCGCCGCCGTCGCCCGCGCGGCGAAGACCGGTCACACGGTCGCCTTCGGCGCGGTAGGCGAGCGGGTCGTCGTCGCCTTTGCGCTGGGCGATCGCCTGAGGCCCACGTCGCGCGCCGCGGTCGAGCGGCTCCGCCGCATGGGCATCGAGGTCATCCTGGCCACCGGGGATCGCGAGGCGGCAGCGAACGCGGTCGCGGAGGCGACCGGCATCCTCGAGGTGCACGCGGGGCTCCTCCCCGAGGACAAGGCGGCGCTCGTCACCCGGCTGCGCGCTGGCGGCCGCAGGGTGGCCATGGTCGGCGACGGCGTGAACGACGCGCCCGCGCTGGCGTGCGCCGACGTCGGCATGGCCATGGGGAGCGGCGCCGACGTCGCGGTGGAGACCGCCGACGCCACGCTCTCGCGCAGCGATCTGCGCGCGGTGGGAGACGTGCTCGCGCTCGCGCGCCGGTCGCTCCGCGTCATGCGGCAGAACCTCGCCTGGGCCTTCGGCTACAATGCGCTCTGCGTCCCCATCGCCGCCGGCGTGCTCTATCCGGTCGCCGGCGTGCTCCTCAGCCCCGTCCTCGCCAGCGCCGCGATGGCCCTGTCGTCGGTCAGCGTGGTCCTCAACAGCCTTCGCCTCTCTCGGTTCCGCGCCGAGGCCGAGGAGAGCCCCGGTGGATGAGAAGCCCCGTCGCAAGGACAGGCGGAAGGCCGCCCCGACACCCTCGCGCCCGCCCCCGTCGCGCCCACCGCCCTCGCGCCCGCCGCCGCGCGTGGCATCGAGACCCCCCGCCGGTGCCGCCTCGGCGCGGCGCGCGACCGCCGTCGAGCCGACGCGCAAGGAGCGCAGCCTGCGCCGCCTGGCCCGCATCGAGGGTCAGGTCCGCGGCATCGCGCGCATGGTCGACGACGAGCGATGGTGCGCCGACGTGCTGGTGCAGATCGCGTCGGTCCACGAGTCGCTGCGCGCGGTCGCGCGCGAGCTGCTCGAGAGCCACCTCACCCACTGCGCGTCGCACGCGCTGGCCAGGGGAGGCGAGGAGCGCGTCGCGATGGTGGCCGAGCTCCTCGAGCTGATGCGCCTTCACGGCCGGTAGAGGTCAGAGGGCGTCGACGAACCGCCAGATGAAATAGCCGGACGTCGCCAGCAAGAACCACCCGAAGCCCCGCACCACCTTGTCGAGCGTGGTCTGGCTGAAGCGCTCTCGGAACCGCTTCATCAGCCCGAGCAGGATGAAGAACCAGGTGACGATCCCCACCGCGGCGCCGAGCGCGAACGCCAGCGCGTCGCGCGGGGAGAAATGCACCGTGCGTATCGAGTAGAGGGTCGTCGTCGCGGCGGTCCAGGTGGCGATGAGCGTCGGGTTGAGCGCGGTGATGGTGAAGCCGACCCAGAAGCTCTTCAGCGCGTCGCTCCCGCCCGCCCGCTCACCGTCCTCGGCGCGCGTCCGGTAGCGCATGAACATGAGGGCGAGCGCGATGAGGATGACCGCCGCAGCGCCGCGCGAGACGAGCTCGATCCAGGCGTACTGGGCTAGGAACGTGGAGAACCCCCAGAATGCCAGGTACGCGTAGCCGGCCTCGGGCAGGGCGCCGCCGACCGCGATCCAGGCGCCGCTCTTGAACCGGCCCTCGAGCCCGCGGCGGACGATGATTGCCGCGATCGGGCCGGCCACCGGCACGGAGCCGAGGAAGCCGAGCGCGAGGCCGAGGACGAGCGCGAACAGCACCTGGCCCGGGGGTAGCTCATCGCACGCCGGATGCACAGTCCGGCCATGTCGGGTGAGGTGGCACGATGAGGGTGGTCTTCTGGTTGCTTGTCGTCACTCCCCGACAGGAAGAGGATTGAACGATGCGACGAGCACTTGGTCTCCCAGGCTCAGCAACGGCCGGGTTTCCGGCACTCGCCGCGTTCGCGCTGGTGGTGGCCGCGGGCTGCGTCGGCTCCCTGGGCGATCCAGGGGCGGATCAGGATGGAACCGGACCCGGGGCGCCCGTCGGGCCCAGCGGCCCGGGCGCCGGCGGCGGCGACGGCACCGCGGGCGGCGACGGCAACGGCGCGGGCGACTCGGAGTCGAGCTTCGACCCGCCGGCTACCACCAGCCATCGCATCTCGAGCTCGCAGTACGCGAACGCGGTGCGCATGCTCTTCGGCGAGCCGCTCACCATCCCGCTGGTCCCGACCGAGGATTACTCGAAGTTCACCTACTCCTCGATCGACCTCGCCACCCGCACCATCTCCCGTGTCGAGGTCGAGCAGTACGAGGCGGCCTCTTACGCCCTCGTCGACGAGATCTGGGCCGACGCTGCGCGGCGCGACGCGCTGCTCGGCTGCGCCCCGCCCACCGCGTCGGACGCGTGCGTGCGCGCCTTCTACGAGCGCTTCACCCGCAAGGCCTGGCGGCGGACGCCGGCGAGCGCCGAGATCGACCAGCTGGTCGCGCTCGGGCAGACCATCGCCGACGACCTGGGCGACACCTGGCGAGGGCTCCGCTTCGCGACCGCGTCGATCCTCCTCTCGCCGCACTTCCTGTGGCGGGTGGAGATGGGCGAGCCCGACGCGGACACCGGGCTCACCAAGTTCACCAGCGTGGAGATGGCGAGCCGCCTCTCCTTCCTCATCTGGGACGGCCTGCCGGACGAGGAGCTGCTCGTGCTGGGCGAGGGCGGCGACCTCTCCGACGTGGACACGGTGCGCGATCAGGCGCGGAGGATGGTCGACGACGACCGCGCGCGCGGGTCGCTCGCCAAGTTCTTCCGCGAGCTCATGATCCTCTACGACATCGACGCGACGCTGGAGAAGGACGCCGCGATCTTCCCGCAGCTGACGGAGACGCTGGGCGCCTCGATGCGCACCGAGATCGAGATGCTGTTCCAGGACGTGGTGTTCGATCAGGAGGGCGACTTCCGCAAGCTGCTGACCACGCGCACCACCTACCTCAACGAGGAGCTGGCGAACGTCTACGGCATCGAGGGCGTCGTCGGCCCCGACTTCGTGAGGGTCGAGCTGCCCGACGACGGGCGGCGCGCCGGCCTGCTGACCACGGCGGGCTTCCTCGCCAACAACAAGGCGAAGAACGCCTACATCGCCGAGACCTCGCCCACCCACCGCGGCCGCTTCGTGCAGCTCAAGCTGCTGTGCCTCGACATCCCGCCGCCGCCCCCGGGCGACGTCGACACCAACGTCCCCCCCAACGACCCCGACAACCCGTCGACCCTGCGCGAGCGCCTGAGCGGTCACGTCGCGGACGACACCTGCAACGGGTGCCACCAGTTCATGGACCCCATCGGGTTCAGCCTCCAGCACTTCGACGCCATCGGCGCCTGGCGCGACACCGAGAACGGCCTTCCCGTCGACTCCAGCGCCGAGATCGAGGGGCAGCCGGTGAACGGCGGCGTGGAGATGGCCGAGCTGCTCGCCGAGCTGCCGATCGTCGCCCAGTGCATCGCGCGGAACTTCTACGCCCACGCCATCGGCCGGGTGGAGGACCCGGACGACGCCGACCAGCGGCCGCTGGAGACGCTGGGCGCGCAGTTCGCCGCCAGCGACTACGACTTCAAGAACCTGGTGATCGAGCTCGTGGTCAACGAAGGCTTCCGCTACGCGGGCGAGAATTGAGCGGGAGAAGAACCATGAAGAAGAGCTTCCTCTCCCGTCGCAACGTGCTCCGCGGCCTGCTGGGCGGCGCCGCCGTCTCCATCGCGTTGCCGACGTTCGACTTCATGCTGAACGGCAACGGCAACGCCTTTGCTGACGGGCATCCGCTGTTGAGCCGGTTCGGGCTGTGGTTCTTCGGCAACGGAGTCCGCAATGAGTCCTGGAAGCCCTCGGTCGGTACCGACTGGCAGATCGGCGCCGATCACGAGCTGGAGGCGCTGGTCCCTCACAAGGAGTACGTGAGCGTCGTCTCCGGCCTGAGCGTGAAGACGCCGCGCCACGCCCACCACTCAGGCATGTCGGCGGTGTGCAGCGGCGGGCCGCACCAGAAGGTGGCGGACGTGCGGGACACCATCGTCTCCACCTTCAAGTACCCGTCGGTCGATCAGATCGCCGCGGCCCACTACATGGCGGAGACGCCGACCAAGTACCGCTCGCTGGAGGCAGCGGTCACGCGCTTCCGCGGCACCGACGAGGGCACGAGCTTCCAGCACCTCTCGCACAACGGCCCCAACGACGTGAACCCGTCGGAGGAGTCGCCGCGCAACCTCTTCCTGCGCCTGTTCTCCGAGCCGCCGGATGCCGAGATCGTCCGCGCGCGCCGCTCGGTGCTCGATGCGGTCGCCGATCAGGCGCAGTCGATCGCGAACAGCCCGCGGCTGAGCAGCAACGACAAGATCCGCCTCGAGAGTCACCTGTCCCAGATCCGTGAGCTGGAGACCAGCCTGGCGCTCAACCCGGCCTGCGACACGCCGCTCGACCCTGGCGAGTTCCCCGACCTCGAGAGCAACGAGCAGATCGAGCAGAAGAACCAGGCGATGAGCCGGCTCATCGCGCTGGCGCTGGCGTGCGGCCTGACCCGCTCGTTCTCGATCATGTTCTCGACCTGCGGGTCGGGCGTGATCATGTGGCCGGTCGGGCTCGCCGAGGGGCAGCACTACCTGAACCACACCATGCCCGCGCCCTACACCGGTCTGCACAACGCGGTGCGCTTCACGATGAGCCAGCTCGCCTTCTTCCTGCAGACCCTGCGGGAGAAGCCGGAGGGTGACGGCAACCTGCTCGACCGCTGCAGCATCCTGGTGGCGACGGAGCACACCGAGGGGTGGACCCACTCCCAGGACGACATGCCGATGCTCATCTGCGGCAAGGGCAACGGGGCGCTGCGCGGCAACGTCCACGCCCGTATCGACGGCGGCAACACCTCGCGCGCGCTGCTGACGGCGCTGCGCGGCGGCGGGCTGCCCCTCAGCTCGTTCGGTTACGAGGCCGGCCTCGTCGACCAGGGCGTGGGCGAGCTCGAGGTGTGAGGTCGGGCCAGGTCGACGGATTCGGCGCGATGGCGCT
The DNA here is from genome assembly GCA_046596645.1 of Polyangiaceae bacterium. GTDB lineage: Bacteria > Myxococcota_A > Polyangia > Polyangiales > Polyangiaceae > JBKJLX01. Next base: position 11,490 of record JBKJLX010000214.1, on the reverse strand, counting down.
CGCCGGGCGCGCCGAGCTCCACGCTGCTCAGTGAGCAGCGAAGCGGAGATCGAGGACCCGCGTCAGGGAGCCGAGACCACGAGCCGGACCACGCGACCCTCGTCGTGGGCGACCGCGTAGAGGCTGCCGTCCGGCCCGAGGGCCAGGCCACCGAGGCCGGGGAGGCCGGTCGCCAGGCGCGCGATCTCGGCGCCGGCCGCGTCAAAGGCGACGATCGTGCTGGTGGCGCGATCGCCCACGTAGATCACCGCGCCGTCGCCCTCACCAGCGATGGCGATGCCGCTCGGCTGCGCGAGCAGACCGGCGGGGACGAAGTCCTCCAGCACCGCGCCGTCGCGGTAGGTGGCGCCGGCCATGAACTCCAGGGTGTCGATCTCGGCGCCGACGGTGCCACTCAGGGTGTCGAGGCGCACCACCCGACCATGGCCGGTGTCGGCGACGTAGAGGCGGCCGCTCGCGTGATCGAGCTGCATGTGGCTCGGGATCTCGGGGACCCTGAGGAGGGCGCCCTCGACCCAGCGCTCGATCGTCCCGTCGCGGTGATCCTCGCCGCCGATCTCGTGGGGCGAGTGGAAGTCGTAGCGATCGAGCGAGCCGATGTCGCCGTTGAAGGTCCAGTAAGCGTTGCCGGTGTCGTGCGCGATGCCCATGCCGAACGGCGTCTCGTGGAGCATGTCGAGGTGCGAGCCGTTCTGGCCCGGCGGCTGGATCGCGAAGATCGTCGGGTCGCCCGACCAGAGGCTGGGCCCGATGTAGTCGACGTCCTGATCCTCGAAGTTGCCGGTGCGCGCCTCGTGGATGGTGGCGAACGTGTCGTCATCGCCGAAGGCGAGGCTGGTCGGCCGGCGCATGAAGTGCCAGGCGTTCGGGTCCTGCTTCCAGTCGAAGGTCGGCGCCCCGCTCGCAGGCCCGGTCACGATGCTGACGCTGCCCTCCAGCGACGCGCAGCCCGACTGCCCACCGTCCTCCGTGCACGGCGCACCGCTGTAAGGCTCGCGGAGGAGGACCCACAGCTCGTCGCGAATGGGGTGCAGGTCGATGTCCGTCGCCAGACGACCATCAGCGTCGGCGTACACGTCCACGAAGGTGACGCGCGCCGCGTCCCCCTCGCCGATGGCCGGTGCCGTGGCGGGCGCTGCCTCGCCGCCCGCCCCGCCGCTGCCGTCCTCGCTGCCGCCGCTCCCCGAGGCGCTGGCGCTGCCTCCGGAGCCGGTATCGGTCGACGCGTCGTCACCACAGGCCGTGGCGGTGACGAGGACGGCGAGGAGGAGGGGGGAGGTGCGGAGGAGGAGATTCGTCACTGGCCGAGTATGGGTTGAACTTGGCCTGGATGCTCGTGCGCACCACGCTTTTTCAATCTGTTTATCGCTGGCACCGCTGCGCGAACCCGAGATCATCACGCCGATGACATCGCTGGGAACCGGGACCCCACGCGACGCGTAGCGACCGAGCGCGGAGTGTATCCCCGCTGCCTCGGCGACGGAGCTGACGGTGGTGCAGCCACTCGTCGTCGCGCCTGTCATGGCTCGGAGCCCACGACGAGGACGGGGATGAGCTGAGCGCCTTGCGCCACATTGGCAAGTCCGTCCGGCATGGTGCGACACAGCGCGCCTTCAGCCCGGCTGTCGTTCCAGACGAACAGATCGAGCGAAGCCATGCTGTCCATCCGCTGCGGCGCGCCGTCCTCGCCGAGGAACAGCCACGCCTGGTGGGGGACGTCGACGCGCTCCTGCACGATGGTCCCGCCCCCTGGCAGCGCGTTTTCGATCGCGCGCGACCAGTCCTCGTCGCTGACCTTCCACCCGAGGACCACCCCTCGGCCAGCCACGCCCATCGCCGGCTTCAATACGAGCTGGTCACGGCGAGCCTGGAGGAACGAGAGTAATTCGATGCGCTCGTCGCCGTAGGTGGTCGCACCGTCGACCACGCGCCGCGTCCACGGGATGGCAGAGCGAGCGAAAGCCACGACGTCCTCCGGCAAGCCTTCGACCCATCGACTTGCGGAAGGGTCCGAGATGATCGCGAGCACCGCCTTCGAGCTCATCGCTGCGGACAGAGAGATTCCGTTGAAGAACCGCAGCGCTCCAGTCGCTAGCCACCCCCGGAAGCGTTCGGTGTCGGCGAGGAGCGTCGACATCAGCGGCATCATCACCTCGATGGATGGAGCAGTCGCGATGACGTCGACCTTGGCGCCGCCGATCCTCACGCCATCCGCTGAGCAGGTCACGGTCGCGGGCGTTCCGGTGACGACGCGGATGCCGTGCGACCGCAGTGCCGCCGCGGTGCCGACGACGTCTCCCCTCCCATGGGAGGTCCGGTCGTCGAGGTCGATCGGATGGGCCCACACGAGGCCGAGCGTGAGGTCGTCCCGCCCGTGCATTGTTCGAAGCGCTTGCGCAGCAGTTGCGACCGGGTCACCGACGGAGACACGACGCTCGGTCCGCAGGGCGTCGGCCCACGCCATGGCGGCGTATTCCCGGCCCATCGCGTGCGTGTAGAGGACGCCGCCGGTCATCGTGGTGTTGAACTCGAAGACCTTGTAGGCGCCGCGACGATCGAGAGCGCCGTCGACGCGGCCGAGGACGCGGGGGTTCGGCGACTCGCGATCGATCTCGAGCAGCCATTCGAGGTCCGGCGGCCACCCGATCGCTCGACGCAGCTCGGAGTCGCGCAACACGGCGTGGCCGACATGCGCAGCGGCGCGGGCAACCGCCTCGGCGCCACGGGTCGCAGCAGCGTGCTGGCGTGGAGTCACGAGGGCGGCATGGAGCATGCTGGTCACAGCATGTCCGTCGTACGTCAACTCGGGTCGCTGGCGCATCCTCTGCACCCGTTCGACGTCGCCCCTCAGAATTCGAGCGTCTCGCAGCAGCTCGTGAACTCGTTCCACGATGCGCCCTTGCTCGAGCAGCTCCGCCGCGTCGTCGTCACCCATCGTCCCTACCCGGGTGTGGAGATCCGAAGCCCACGCGAAGAGCTTATCTCGTGCGGAAACCGTCGCAAAGATTCAGCGCCGGCTGAAGCCCGCCCCACGGCGCCGCGAGTCCGTGCGCAAGCTCAGCCCACGATCTCGGTGCCCACGCCCTGGTCGGTGAAGATCTCGAGGAGGATGGAGTGCTCGGTGCGGCCATCCACGATGTGGACCTTGCCCACACCAGCGTCGATGGCGTCGAGGGCGCAGCGCACCTTGGGGATCATGCCTCCGGCGATGGTCCCGTGCTCCTCCAGGGTCGCGACCTGGGCGCGCGTGAGCGAGGCGAGGAGCTCTCCGTCCTTCCCCTTCACGCCGGCGATGTCGGTCATCAAGACCAGCTTCTCCGCGGAGAGCGCGCCGGCGACGGCGGCGGCGACGAAGTCGGCGTTGACGTTCAGCGCCTCGCCCTGCTCGTCCACCGCGACCGGGGCGATGACGGGGATGAAGCCGCCCGCGAGGAGCTTCTCGACGATCTCGGTCTTCACCGATCGCATGGCGCCGACGCGGCCGGGGTCCACCCACTCGCCCTTCTTGGTGCGCATGCGCTCGACCTTGTCGGCGCGGAGGAACCCGTCGTCCTTGCCGGAGAGGCCGACGGCGCGCCCGCCGTGGCGACAGATCAGCGTCACGATCTCCTGGTTCACCTTGCCGCCGAGGACCATCTCCACGACGTCCATCGTCGGCTGATCGGTGACGCGCAGGCCGTCGATGCGGTCGCTGGTCACGCCCATCGCCGCCAGCGTCTCGTCGATCTGCGGGCCGCCGCCGTGGACGATCACCGGGTGGATGCCGATGAGCTTCAGCAGCGCCACGTCGCGCGCGAAGCCGTCCCTCAGGTGCGGCTCCAGCATCGCGTGGCCGCCGTATTTCAGAACGAAGACGCGACCTTGAAAGCGCCGGATGTACGGCAGCGCCTCGAGGAGGACGCCGGCTTTCTCGATGAGCTCCTTCATCAGCGCTTCGGCGCCGTGGCCGGCGGCACAGGCGGCACCGGCGGCGCAGGCTTCGGCGGTGCAGCGCTGGGCGGCGGCGGGGGCTTGGCGGGCGCGCCCCCGGCGGGCGGGGGCCTGGCGGGCGAGCTCGGCGCTGGCGCGGTGGGGGTCGCGGCTGGCGGGGGCGGCTGGCGGGGGGCCGCCAGCTCCTTGCCGCGCCCGGGAGGCAGCACCTCCCAGCGCAGCGAGTCGCCGAGCAGCGTCGAGACACGCTTGGGGCGGCCGCCGTCCAGGCGCATCACGTAAAGGCCCGGACCCTCGCCCGACTTCCGCGTGGAGAAGAACGCGACCAGGCGGCCGTCCGGGCTGCAGGCCGGGTAGCCGTTGGAGCCCTGGTTCTGCGTGAGGCGGTAGGTGCCGCCGCCCGCCTCGCCGGAGGCTACGAGGTCCAGGTTCTTTCCCACGCCGACCGCGTAGACGACGCGCACGCCGTCCGGGTTGCGACAGAACGTGGGCGACGAGGCAAAGAGGCCGTCGGGCGAGATCGGCTTGCCGTCGACCCAGATGCGCTGGCCGAACTTGCCCTCACCGGCGAACGCGAGCTTGCCGCTCGGAGAGTACGCGGGGCGGAGCGCCATACCGATGGGCGATGCCTGCTTCAGCGCGTCGAGCGACGGCCCCTCGAAGATGCGGATGCTCGTGCCCTGCCCGATGGCGAGGGCGACCTTCGACTTGTCGGGCGAGAAGGTGATGCCGTAGACGCTGCCGTCTACGTTGGTCTTCAGCGCGGGCCCGCCGGAGGCCTTGTAGATCCGGTAGACGTCCTTGTTGGCGCTGCCCGTCCACCACACCTCCTGCGCGGGGCCGAAGGCGGGCGCGAGGGCGACCTGGTCGGGAGGCGAGACGGCCCTGGCGTCGTTGCCGTCGGCGTCGATGACGAACGCGCGGCGCAGGGTGCCGCTGCCCGACACGAACACCATCTTGCTGGCGAACCCGCCGTTCTGGCCAGTCAGCGCGCCGATCACCAGATCGGCGATGCGGTGCGACTCCACCCGGACGTCGTCCAGCGGGACCTCGAACCGCTTGTCGAACACTGGCTGATCGCCGACGTTGACGAAGTAGGCCTGGCCGCGCAGCTCCGCCTTGTCCCCGGAGAGCTTGCGACCGCTCACCTTGACCACCGCCTCGGCGCCCTTGGCGGCCCAGGCCTTCACGTCGACCGGGGCGTCGTCGAGGTAGAGGCCGTCGGGAGCGGCGCTGTCGGGCAGCACCTCGAACTCGCCCGACAGATCGAGATCGCGGCGCACCACGCTGCGGATGGTCACGTCCTCCATCGCCGCGGCCAGCGAGGGCAGGACGGCGATCTTCGGCAGGGGCCGCGTGGCGCCGGCGGGCACCGCGAGGTTGTCGAGGATGCTCTGTCCGTCGGGGGCCCCGCTGGCGGTCGGCGCCGGCTGCGCCGCAGCCTCACCTTCCACCAGGGCTTGGGGGGCGACGGGCAGCGCAGCGCTCGCGCCGAGCGCAAGGGCGATCCAGGTCGTTCGCTTCATGGGGTCGTCACTCGGCCTTGGTTTTTCCTGTTGCCTCGCATCCGGCCGAAGTCGCGGGCGGCTCCGGCCGTGTGAGGCATGTTCACGTGGTTCGACGAGCGAGGGAGACGCTCAATCGCATCGGCCCTTGCCGCAATAAAAGCTGACGCTGAACGAGCTACCGACGCCGAGATCGGGGTAGTTCTCGGGCGGGGGCGGGATCGAGCTGCCGACCGTGGACGAGAGGGCCTGGGTCGCCGCGGCGTCGAAGGCCGGGTTGCCGCTGGGGCTGATGGTGAAGCCGGTCACCGTGGTGCCGGACAGGGTCACCGTGCCGCCGACGCGGGTGGAGGCCAGCGTCTCCTCCGGCAGGCCGGAGCCGGCGACCCGGAAGCGCGAGGAGAAGAAGCTCGATACGCGCGCGCGGTACTGGTCGATGGCGCGGGCCTTGAGCGGGTCCTTCTCGGTGCCCTTCTCGTCGCCGGCGGCGTGGCCCTCCTCCGCGAACGCCTGCTCGCCGGCGTCGGCGACCTCGTCGATCGGCGTCTCCTGATCCTTCACCACCTCGGCGTCGGGGTCGGGCGGCTTCACGCCGGCGTCCGCGAGCTCGGCCTTCTCCTTGGGGATCGCCTCCTCTGTCTGCTCGGCCTTGGTGGAGACGAAGGCCTTCTTCTCCTCCAGCTTCTGGGGCGTCTTCTTCACCCAGGCGTCGGGGAGCTTCGGCTTCTTTCCGCCGAGCTTCAGGAGCGGCAGGTCGTCGAGCACCGGGATGACCCGCACCGGCCGCTCGCCGCCCTTGTCCGTCTCCGGCATGTTGGCGAAGGTCATCTGGGTCAGCTCGAACGCCAGGTAGGTGCCGAACATGACGATGATCGCCGCGAGCCAGCCGCTGGCGATCTCCAGGGGCTGGAAGTCCCAGGTGCTTCCCGCGGCGGGCCCCGGGGTGGGGAGCCGCACGCCTCCGCCGTCGCCTCGCGGCGCGGCCGAGGTCACGGTGCCTTCTCCGCGCCAGAACCCCCCGGCGGCGGGGCCTTGTCGTCGTCCTCCAGCTCCGGCTGGACGAGGAGGTTGAGCCCCTCGACGCCGGCGGAGCGCGCCGCAGCCACCACGCGCGCGACCACGCCGTAGCGGGCGTCCTTGTCGGCGCGGATGTAGAGCTCGCGCTCCTTCTGGACGCGGGGGTTGGTCATCAGGACCTTCTCCACGTCGACTGTGACGTCCTGCTCCCCGAAGAGGATCTTCTCCTCCTTCGTGACGGTGACGACCAGCTTGGAGTCCTTGACGCTGGTCTCCTGGGCCTCGACGTTCGGCAGCTCGACGCGGAGCGTCGTCGCCAGGAGCGGCGCCGTGATCATGAACACCACGAGGAGGACGAGCATGACGTCGACCAGCGGCGTCACGTTGATGTCCGTGAAGCCACCCCCGCCGCGTCGCCGCCGCCCGCCTCCGACGCTCGCGCCCATGGCCCGTCAGCTCCCGCGGGGCGCGGCGGCGTCCGAGTCCGCCACGATGTGGACCCAGCCGTCGCTGGCGGCCTCGAGCTCGCTGATCAGGTCGTCGATGCGCCGGGTGAGGAAATTGTAGAAGATCAGCGCCGGGATCGCGGCGAACAGGCCGACGGCGGTCGCGATCAGCGCCTCGCCGATCGCCGGAGCGACGACGGGCAGGCTGGCGCTCTTCTCGCGGCCGATGCGCAGGAAGGCGTCGAGGATGCCGTAGACGGTGCCGAAGAGGCCGATGAACGGCGCGGCCGAGGCGATGGAGCCCAGGGTCGGCATCAGCGAGGCTGCCCGCTGCGACTCGGCGACGATGGCGCGTCGGGCGACCGACTCCAGCACCTTGGCGCTGCCACCGCGGCGGGAGAGCGCCATCACCACGCGCGAGCCGGGCGCGTCACGGTGCTGCTGGGCGACGCCGAAGAGCTGCGCGGCGTCGACGGTGTTGAAGGCGTCCTTCTCGAAGCGACGCAGCGCCGACTGCATGCGCCCGAGCTGCAGGAACTTCATGACCGCGATGACCCACACCCCCGCCGCCATGAGGACCAGTCCCCAGAAGACGATGAAGACGGGACCGGAAGCATGGACGACGAGAGAGACGACGTCGAAGTTGGCCTGCGGCGCTGCGTCCGATGCGATCTGCACCGCCGCCGCGTCGCCCGGAGGGGGCGTCTGCACCTGGTATCTCCCGGAGGACGGAGCCTCCCGACGAGGGTCACTTCATCGCGGAGCCGCGGCTCACCGACCAGCGGTCACTCGGCCAGCGGTCACTCCGCCGGCGGCCACTCCGCCAGCGGCCACTCCGCCAGCGGCCACTTCGCCAGCGGTCAGTCGGCCAGCAGGACCTCGACCTTGCGGTCCCGGGCGTAGCCGTCCTCGTCGGTGCCCGACGCCTCGAACTCGCCCTTGGAGCTGACGCCCAGGCGGCCCTGCTCGACGCCCTTCTTGGCGAGGAACTCGCCGATCGAGCCGGCGCGGCGCTGGCCGAGGGCGAGGTTGTACTCGGTCTCGCCGCGCGAGTCGGCGTGGCCGATGAGCTTCATCGTCTTGCCCTTGGCGGGGCCGCTGACGAAGCAGCGCGCGAGGGCGTCGAGCGCCGCCGCCGCGTCGGGCTGGATGTCCGCGGAGTCGAAGGCGAAGCGCGCCGTCGGCAGGTCGCCGCAGAGCTTGATGATCTTGTCGTCGATCTGAACGGACCCGCTGGTCTCGTTCTTGGTGTCGTTCCGCTTCGGCTTGGTGCCCGTGTCGGTGGCGACGGACTCCGGGGTCTTCGGGGGCGGGTCCTCCCCGCAGCCGGCCGCGAGCATGGCGACCGCGCCGACGAGGGCGCCAGCGAGCGAGAGACGAGCGAGTCGAATCCCAGACGTTTCCATGGATATTTCCTCCGATGGACCGATTCGGGTCGGCCAGTTCCGTTGCGGCGAGGCGTCCGCCTACCACGGTGACGCGACGCGTGCACGCGACGGGACCTCCCATGTGTCCAGCTGCACAACGCGCGAGCCTGCGCGACCTGACAGGGCGAGGCGATATGCCACGGTGCCGGCTCGCACTTCTCCTGCCGGGCCGCCGGCGCCGGCGGCTCGTGCTACGCCCTCGGCTCGAGCGCGGAGCTGCTCGGGAGGATCGACCGCATGGGACTCGTCGAAGCGCTGTCGGACGCGTCGAAGAAGGACGCAGTGATCTCGGACGTGGTGAAGCTCGTCGACGAGGAGGTCTCCTCCAAGGGCGGGCTCTCGGGGCTCGCTCTCAAGGCGAGCTACGCCGCCGTGAAGGGCGTGAAGCCCGGGTTCGTCCAGTCGGTGGTGAAGAAGCTGCTGCCCGAGTTCGCGGCGCAGCTCGACCCCATCTGGACCGACGGCCAGAAGGACGGCAAGCCGGTCGCCTTCATGGAGCGCGAGAAGAGCCGCGTCGCCGATGCGCTGCTCAGCGTGACCGACGGTCGCATCGAGAAGGCGGAGAGCGATCTCGTGAAGGGCACCTACAAGAAGCTCCGCGGCAGCGCGAAGAAGAACGTGGAGGAGGCGGTCCCTCGCCTCGCCCGCGTCGTCGAGCGGTACTCGACGCCCTGACGGGCCTCCGGCTGCACGCTCGGCTGCACGATACCTGCCGTCGTGGTGTCCGCCTCCACGATGCGCGGCCGGCTGCACCATACAGACTTGCACCCGGTCCCGTCTGCCCCCCCCCCGCGCAGGCGCGAAGGCACGCGTTCTCGCGCGCCCGCAGGCGTGGCCCTGGCGCGACACTTCGCGGAGGGCGCCAGTGTCGGAAGGCGCGTGGGCACGGCGGGTGCCCAGCAGGAGCTACCGGCCGACGCCGACGGTGACCTTCTCGCCGTCGGCGTGCAGGGCCTGCCACGCCGCCGCGGCCTCCTCGAAGGTCGCAAACTCCCACTCGTCACTGCTCGAGGCCGCGATCTCGATCGGCAGCGCCAGCAGGTCGTTCGGGAGGATCGCGGCCGCTTCGGGCGGCGCGTCGACCGGGATCATCGGAGCCGCCCCGCGCGTGAGCAGCACCTCCGCCGTCCGCGCGCCGGCCTGACTGGCGAGCCGCAGCAGCGTGGCGATACGCGACCAGGGCGCACGACGGTCGACGACGAGCGCCACGTCCGGCTGGCCCAGGGCCGCAGTCGACGCGGCGAGGGCGCGCGCCAGATCCTCGACGATCGCGTCGCGCGCCGGCTCCGACGCCAGATCGTCGGTGCGCGCCACCGGACGACCGTCGACGGCGATCGCGGCCGGCGTCGCTTGCAGCATGACCGCGGCGGCGGGAGGGCCGAGGGCGCTGCCGACGGTGGCCGGCGGGGGGTCGAGCGTGGCCTCCAGCGCGAGGCGCGTCGCGATCGCCGAGGTGATCGCGTCGCGGCTCGAGCCCACCGCGCCGCCCTGCAGGGCGTCGACCGCGAAGAAGGCGGGCAGACCGAGCAGTAGCAGGGACGTCGCGCGCGGCAGCCGCAGACGGCGCTCGGTCGGCCGGACAAGCGCCACGCGCGCCGCCGCCATGCCGACGACGATCGCGATCGCGATCGCCGCCACCCAGCGCGAGGCGTCGCGCTCGTCCGCAGCGGCGAGGATGGCGACCACCCGCTCGGCGCGGGTCGACGTCGTGTTCCCGAACCCTGCGGCGGCACGGGCATCGAGCCGCGCAAAGGCGGCAGCGAGCGCGAGCAGCGTCGCGGCGACCGACGCGACGGCGTGATCGATGGCCTCGCTGAAGCGGATCCTCGTGGGGACCGTCGAGAGGCCGCGCCCGACGAAGGTCACTCCGGTGGCGACCAGGGCGGCGAATGCTCCCGACCAGGCGCCCGCCGTGGCCGCCGCCACCGTGGTCGCGCCGAGCACGGCCGCTGCGACGTCCACCGTGCGCCACGCTTCGAACCGCCGCTCGCGGAAGCGCCGGGTGGGGATCGCCGCGACGGTGGCGAACGCGACCGCGCCCAGCGCGAGCCCGACGAAGCGAGGGAGGTACGCCTGGATCAGGCCACGCTGAAGGTCGGCGAACGCACGGCCGGCGTCCGCCGCCTGGAGGCGCGGACGCAGCGCCACCCACGCGAGCCAGGTGCCGAGCGTGGCCAGGATGACGGGCAAGGCCGCGAGGGCAAAGGCGCGGTGGCCCGCCTCGCCCCGCGTCCCGCGGGCGGCACCGAGCACCGGGACCAGGCCCACGGCGGCGAGGAAGCCGACGAGGATGGGGACCATCGTCCAGCCGCCATCTCGCAGCCAGCCGATGACGTCGCGCGGAGCAGGGCCGGCGTAGCCGAGCCCGACGACCGCGGCGCTGCCACTGGCGACCACGAGGGCATGCGTCGCGAGGTACCGCGGCACGTACCTCCGCGCGGCCGTTGGCGACCACGTCGAGGTCCGCTGCGCCGACGCGAGGGCGACTCCGGGCGCTGCGGTGGCGGCGGGCCCCGCGATTGCTGTCTGTCCAGCAGCTGACATGGTGGCGACCACGGCAGCCGCCTCTCGACCAAAGGCGTTGTCTCCCGCGCTGCGCGCAGCCCAGGCGTTGGGGTAGCGGTCGGCCGGATCCTTGGCGAGCAGGCGCCGCACAAAGACGTCCACCCCTGCGCCCACCGCGGCGCCCCCCGCGCGGGGCGAGGGCGGGGGCTCGTGGAGCACAGCCTCGATCACCTGCGCCTCCGACGTGCCCGCGAACGGCGCACGGCCGACGAGCATCGCGTAGAGCGTCGCGCCGACGCCGTACAGGTCGACCCGGCCGTCGAGGACGCCATCCCCCGCCAGCTGCTCGGGGGCGGCAAACGCGGCGGCCTGTGCGGCGGCGTCGTCGCCCTCCACGCTCGCGCCTCGCGGCAGACCGAAGTCGTCGAGGCGGGGGACGGCCGCGGTCGTCGACTTCTCCAGGAAGACGCTGTCCGGGCTCACGTCGCGGTGGACGAGCCCCAGGGGGTGCGCCGCGCTCAGCGCGTCGAGCAGGGCCCGCGCGATCGTCCATGCCTCGAGCGGCGGCAGGGTACCGAGCACCCTCAGCTCCTCGCGCAGCGTCCTCCCCTCGAGCTGCGGGGTCACCACCCAGGGGCGCCCGTCGGCGAGCTTGCCCGC
>JBKJLX010000017.1:0-7943 GCA_046596645.1 Polyangiaceae bacterium | reverse complement strand
TCGACCCCTTCTGTGGCTCGGGCTCGGTGGGCGTCGCGGCGCTGCGCCAAGGCCGCCGCTTCCTCGGCGGCGACCTCTCGGCCACCGCGATGGCAGTCGCCACCGAGCGGCTGGGCGCGGTCCAGCCCGCCATGCTGCCGCCTGGTGACGGGTCGGGCGTCGACGGGTCGGCTGCACCTTGAGGGGCGGTGCATCTTGAGAGGCAACGAGTACCGCGATCTCGTCGGGCGCTACCTCGTCGCCACCTACGAGGAGCGTGGGCTCGAGGTGTACGACGAGGTGACGATCGGCACGTCGATGCTGGGCAAGCCGCGCCGGACCGATCTCCTGGTGCTCCAGCGCTCGACCGGCAAATCGCTGGCGCTCGAGTGCAAGTACCAGGACTCGTCGGGCACGGTGGACGAGAAGATTCCCTACGCCCTGCAGGACCTGGAAGCGATGCGCATGCCCGCGGTGGTCGCCTACGCCGGCTCCGGCTTCTCCGACGGCGTGCTGCACCTGCTCCAGGCGTCGCACCTCGCCGCGTACTGCCTGCCCGGGGCGGAGCTGCGACCCATCCCGAGGACGATGCGCGCCGAGGCGATCAACAGCGGCACCTGGCAGCTCGACCACGTCGTCGCCGTGACGTTCGGCTTCTGGGACGTGGTGCTCGAGGGCAAGCTCAAGCGCATGCGCTGATCCGCCCGCTGACGGCGGCTGGCCGGCCGGCGGTCAGTCCAGCCGGACGCCGAACGAGAAGCGCAGCCCCCACGCGCCCTCCAGGGGCGGGCCGGCGATCTCGTCGACGGGGAGCAGCAGGCCCAGGCGCGCGCCCAGCTGCTCGCCCTCCATCGAGAAGAAGGGCTCGAGGGCGAGCTGCGCCAGGTCGCCATCCACGTCGAGGTCGTTGTCCGCGTCGTCCCAGGTGGGCATGACCACCGCCTGCAGCCGGAGGCCACCGCCGATCTTCTGACCGATCTGGGCCTCGCCCGCGACCTGCACCGTCACCTCGGGCTGGTCGTTCTCGCCGTAGGGGATGAAGAGGATGGGGTCGAGATGGGTGCGAAGGATCGCGATCGCCCCCAGGTGGTGCTCGGTGCCGAAGCGGCCGATCAGCGGCACCGTCCACGGCGTCATCTCGTGGAGGTCCCAGAAGGCGTTGGCCAGCGCGCCGGTCAACGCGGCCCCGTCGAACTGGTTGTCGGTGTCGAGGACAGGGGCGCCGAGGCCGCCGGCGAGGATGACGAAGTGACGGCCCCGACCGAGAGGCACGATCCCTCGGACCTCGATGGTGGGGTTGCCGACGACGACGGCGTTCGCCAGCCCCAGCGGCAGCCGGGCGTCGACGTAGACGCGCCGACCCACGTGGAGCCGACCCTCGACGGCGATCGAGCCGCCGGCGAGGTCGAGCTCGCCAGACCGGAACACCGAGGACTCGATGATGACGCCCCCGCGCTCGGTCAGGGGGATGTTGTCCTCGGTCACGCCCTTCGACGTCTTCTTCTTCCTGTCGTCGTCGTCCGGTCCCCGCCCGCGGGCGGGGTCGCTGCCGTAGCCCTGCGGCTGGCCGTAGCCCGGCTGGCCGTAGCCCGGCTGGCCGTAGCCCTGCGGCTGTCCATATCCCTGCGGCTGCCCGTAAGCCGGCTGGCCGTAGGCCGGCTGCCCAGCGCCGGGCTGACCGTATGGGGGTGGCGCCGGCTGCACCGGAGCCACCGGTGGGGCGACGGCCGGCGCGGAGCCGGGCGCGCCGGCCGCGGGCGTCGCCGGGCCGGGCGCTGCCGGCGTGCCAGGAGCGGCCGGGGGCGTCGCCGGCGGGGCGACGGGCGGCGGGGTCGGGACGGTCGCCGACGCCGCCGGCGGAGGCGCCTGCGCGGCGGCGTCGCTCGCGCCGGAGATCATGGCGAGTGCGACCAGCGGCAAGGCGATGCGGACGAGCGAGCTCATTGGACCTCCAAGCAATTGATCCGTCCGCACCCGAGGGCGCGGACCCTCGGGTGGCGGTCGCTCACGGGCAGCCTGCGGGCTCCGACCCCTCGATCGGCGCGACGATGCAATCAGCGAGCCTGATGCGGACTTCGTCGCAGTCGGCGCCCTCGGTCACGTAGGTGGCGCAGCCATCGGCCGTGCCCTCGTCGTACTGCGAGCAGGCGGGTGCGCCACTCGGTGCCTGGATGAGGCCGGGGCACGACGGCGACGTCCCGGTGCAGCCGAGGGCGGTGATGCGATCCTGGAAGGCGGAGAGCACCGCCCCGCAGGCGGTGGCCTCGTCGATCGCGACCCCGCTAGGATCGGGGTGGACCTTGCCATCGTCGACCCCACCCTCGCCGCCCTGGCCGGCGGACGCGCCGCCACTCCCACCGGTGTCGTCGCCGCAGCCGGCGGCGGGCTGGGTCGCCACGAGGGTCAGCGGCAGCACCAGCGAGAGAGAGAAAGAGGCACGGGAGGAGGGCCGGGCAGGGCTCAGGTCCATGCGCCGGCTTATCGCACGTCGCACGGGGCGCTCGCGCGATCCGTGTGTGTGCAGCCGTCCGCGAGGCGCGGTCAGCCGAACACGGCGCCGGCGTCCTCGGCCGAGTCGACGCCAGCAATTCCAGGCGTTTGCGCGGGAAGTGGGCCGAGGCCGGGCGCTTGCTAAGGCCTTCGCCCGGAGGTCCTCACCGTCATGCCCCTGCCCCGCGTCTCGCGCTGCCTCTTCGCCGTCCTCGTCACCGCTGCCGCCCTCGCCGTCGGCGGCTGCGACCGTCCCGCCGAAACGACGGCCTGCGTGCCCGAGCCCGCCGCCGCGGCCGTCGCCCTGCCGACCAGCGCGCCGCGGCCGGACCTGCCGGCTGCCGCGACTCCAACGCCGGCACCCGACGCCGCGGCGCCCCCCGCCCGCTCGCCCTCGGCGGCGTCCCGCCCGAGCGCATCGTCCGCCGCCGACCTGCCCGCCGCCACCAGCCTGCGCGTTCGCCGCCTGGTCCTGGCCGAGGGCGTCGAGGGTCGCGAGCCGGTGCGCGCGAGCCGCAGTTTCGATGGGGGCGAAGTCGACAAGGTCTTCGCCTTTCTCGAGGTGGAGAACCCGGAGCGCTTGCCCGGCGAGGTCGTGGTCACCTTCGAGTCCCCCTCCGGCGCTGCCGTCGGCAACGTCCGGCTCACCGTGGGCGCCTCGCCCCGCTGGCGAACCTGGGCCTTCTCGCGCGCCATCGAGCAGGCCGGCGAGTGGACCGCGGTCGTCCGCGACGCGGACGGACGCGTCCTGGCGCGCGAGCCCTTCTCCGTCACCTCGTGATCGAGCCCGCCACGGCCCCCGTCCGGGTTAGCATGCGCGGCGGATGGCCGACGGCGAGGACGGGCGCGATGCCCTCGACGCGACGTTCCTCTCGCGCGTGATCGGCTGCGTTCCGCTGGCCCTCTTCGTCAAGGACCGCTCCTTTCACTACCTCCTGGCCAACGACGCGCTCCGCGCGGTGGCCGGCGACCCCGAGCACGCGCTGGAGGGCAAGACCGACTTCGACGTCTTCCCGGAGAACGTCGCCACCTTCTATCGCGAGCGCGACCAGGCGCTCTTCGCGTCGGGCGCCGAGGTGCTGGTCGAGGACGAGATCTACGTCGACGTGCTCGGCAAACGCCGCGTCCTCGCCACCACCAGGGTCCCGCTGCGCGACGCCGGCGGTGAAGCGACGCACCTGGTCGGCGTCGTCCACGACATCACCGATCTCAAGCGGGCGGAGGAGTCGCTCCGCACCATCAACCACGCGCTGGAGGAGCGCGTGCGCGACCGCACGCAGGAGCTCGAGCGCACCCAGGCGGTGCTCTTGCGCAAGGAGCGGCTGGCGGTCGTGGGCGAGCTGGCGAGCGCGCTGGCCCACCAGATCCGCAATCCGCTGGGCGCCATCTCCAACGCGTCCTACATCCTGTCGCGGGCGCTCGCCGATCACCCCGATCCGAACGTCGCGCGCGCCATCGCCATCGTCCACGAGGAGGCGTGGCGCGCCAACCGCATCATCGGTGACCTGCTGGACTACGCGCGCATCCGGCCGGCGGTGCGCGGCCGGGCGCGCCCGGCGGAGCTGGTGGCGCGCGCCCTCTTCGCGATGCGCATCCCGGAGGGCGTCGAGGTGACCGAGCACGATCTGGAGCTGCCGGCGGTGCTGGTGGACGAGGAGCAGGTGGTGCGTGCGCTGGCCAACCTGCTGCGCAGCGCGGTCGAGGCGGCGGGCGCGCACGGCGTGGTCAGCGTGCGCGGCCGGCTCGACGCGTCGGTGGTCGAGGTGTCGATCGTCGACGAGTCGGCCGGCTCGCGGCAGTTCGAGATCGATGCGCTGTCGCCGCCCAGCGAGCCGCCCGTGCCGAGCTCGCCCAAGCCGCTCGACGTGGCTCTGGGGCTCGCCACGGCGCGAGCCCTGGTGGAAAACCAGGGCGGCTCGGTCGAGCTGTCGCCGGAGGGGGCGCGACCCAGCTTCGTCGTGCGGCTGCCGGTCGACACCCGCCCGCGCGCCGACTCCGTGCCCGAAGTGTAGCTTCGGGCGTCCCGACCACGAGCGCCCATGGAAGAGATCGAGACCGACCAGGCACGAGAGGGCGCTCCACGCGCCGTCCCCCACGTCCGCGGGCTGTTCTGCAACCGCACGCTGAACATGCGGGCGATCCGCGCCGTGGGCTACGACATGGATTACACGCTGGTCCAGTACCACGTGGTGAAGTGGGAGAAGCTGGCCTACGACCACGCGCGCCAGCGCCTGGCCGCGCAGGGCTTCCCGGTGGAGGACCTGGTCTTCAGCCCGGAGGCGATCATCCGCGGACTGGTCATCGACGCGGAGCTGGGGAATCTCTGCAAGCCGAACCGCTTCGGCTACGTGAAGCGCGCCGTCCACGGCACGCGGCCGATGTCGTTCGACGACCTGCGCAAGACCTACGGCCGCACCATCGTCGACCTCGCCGACAAGCGCTGGGTCTTCCTCAACACCCACTTCTCGATCAGCGAGGCGTGCCTCTACGGGCAGCTCGTCGATCGCTTCGACGACGGGAAGCTCCCCGGCGTCCTGGGGTACGCCGACCTCTACGAGCGCGCCCGGAAGTCCATCGACGCCACGCACGCCGAGGGGCAGCTCAAGGCCGAGGTGGCTGCCCACCCGGAGCCGCTGGTCGAGCTCGACGAGGAGACCGCCCTCGCCCTCCTCGACCAGCGCGCGGCCGGCAAGCAGGTCCTCCTCGTGACCAACTCCGAGTGGACTTACACCGACGCGATGATGAAGTACGCGTTCGAGCGTTATCTCCCCAAGGGGATGGTCTGGCGCGACCTCTTCGACCTGGTGGTGGTGGCCGCGGCCAAGCCCTGGTTCTTCTCCGCCCGCGCGCCCTTCTACGAGGTGGTGAGCGACGACGGCCTGCTCCGCCCGGTGGTGGGCAAGCTCAAGCGCGGCGGCGTCTACCACGGCGGCAACGCTGCCCAGGTCGAGGAGTACCTCGAGGTGTCGGGCGACGACATCCTCTACGTCGGCGACCACGTCTACGGGGACGTGCGGGTGTCGAAGACCATCCTCCGCTGGAGGACGGCGCTCATCGTCCGCGAGCTGGAGGAGGAGATCGCCGCCACCGAGGTGTCACGCCCCGAGCTCGACGATCTGCCCCGACTGATGGCTCTCAAGGAGTCGCTGGAGCGTCGGTACAACCTGCTCCGTCTCGGGATCGCGCGGCGCAAGGCCGGCTACGGGACCGCCCCCGAGGGCGGCGAAGCCCAGGTGAACGAGGCCATGGCGCGCCTGCGCGTCGGCATCCAGAAGGCGGACGAGGCGCTCGCCCCGCTGGCCAAGCGCGCCAGCGAGGTCGGCAGCCCGCTGTGGGGGCCGGTCATGTGGGCCGGCAACGACAAGAGTCACTTCGCGCGGCAGATCGAGCGCAGCGCCGACGTCTACACCTCGCGGGTGTCGAACTTCGCCCTGGCGACGCCGTACGTCTACCTGCGCTCGCCCCGGGGCAGCCTCCCCCATGATGCCGCGCCCGCGCCCGCGCCGGCCGGCGCCAAGAGCTGGCGCGGCGAGAGCCGCTGACGGCAACCCGAATGATGCGCGGGCGACACGCACCGCGCGATGGAGACACGACCGATGCTCAGCTTCAGCTCCGATCCCGCCGTCGCCGAGGGGCAGATGCATGCGATCATCTACTACCTCACCGCCTTCGGCCACGTGGACGGCAGCTTCGATCGGGCCGAGAAGCGCTTCGTCCGCGACTACATCGGGCGGCTGGTCGACCGCCGCGCCCACGACGCGATGCCCGACGGCGACCCCGCCATTCTCCGCGACCTGGTCGGCAAGTGGACCAAGCACTTCCACGAGGTGGCGGACGGCATCGACACCCAGATCGTCGATCTCCTGGAGGAGGTGGTCTCCGAGGGGGAGGAGCCGCGCAGGTACGCCCTCTCCAAGATGAAGCTGCGCTGCTTCGAGCTCTTCCGGGAGTTCGACGAGGACTCGCGCGCCGCGCTGCTGGGAACCGTCGACGAGCTGGCTGCCGCCGACGGCCAGGCCCACCCCGAGGAGCAGCGGTTCCGCAGCGAGCTGGCGGCACTGCTCGAGGCGCCGGTCGATCTCGATCACCTGGAGGCGGAGGAGCTGGGCGCCGGCGCGGTGGTGGTGGACGCGGTGCCGCGGCGGCCCGACCCAGCCAAGCTCGATCACCCCTTCTTCCAGCGCACCGAGTGGGACTGGTCGCGCGACGACAAGGCGACCTTCGTGAAGGACGCGCGCCCCGACATCGACCTCATCGAGCGGACCATGGCCGAGCTCGACCGCCGACGCGAAGCCGGCAAGGGCAAGCTCTCCGGCGTCTCCGAGTTCGGCGCCTTTGCCGGCCAGGCGCCGTTCCTCGACGGCCACGTCGTGGTGCACCCGCCGCACCCCGGCCGCGACTACGACGTGCTCGTCCTGGGCGATCTGCACGGCTGCTATTCCTGCCTCAAGGCCGCGCTGCTCCAGGTCGACTTCTTCGAGAAGACGCAGCGCTACCACGACGATCCGACACAGCACCCCTACCCGCTGGTGGTGCTCCTCGGGGACTACATCGACCGCGGCCGCTTCAGCTACAACGGCGTGCTCCGCACGGTGATGCAGCTCTACCTCGCGGTGCCGGACCACGTCGTCCCCCTGCGCGGCAACCACGAGTACTACGTGGAGATGAAGGGCCGCATCTACGGCGCGGTGCGGCCCAGCGAGGCGATGGACGACCTCCTCT
Organism: Polyangiaceae bacterium; assembly: GCA_046596645.1. Taxonomy (GTDB): domain Bacteria; phylum Myxococcota_A; class Polyangia; order Polyangiales; family Polyangiaceae; genus JBKJLX01. The sequence goes on along the minus strand of JBKJLX010000017.1, from coordinate 752 downwards.
CCGTCGCCCCGGCGGAGATGTTCGCGTCCTACATGAAGCTCTTCGACGCGCTCCCCACCTCGTGCGCGTTCGACAAGTTCTTCTTCGTGCACGCCGGCATCCCGCGGGAGGACACGCAGGCCGAGAAGTGGAAGGACCTGTCGAGCCTCAACGACTGGGACATCCGCTTCCAGATGATGTGGAGCGACCCCAGCGAGGCCGACGTCGTGCCGCTCGAGCTGCAGAAGCAGTCGGCGCGCTTCGGCTTCGGCAGGCGCCAGTTCCAGCGCTTCATGCAGCGCATCGGCATGACCACCATGGTGCGCGGTCATGAGCGGGAGACGTCGGGCTTCAAGCAGGTCATCGACCTGCCCGACGCGCGCCTCATCACCCTCTTCTCCGCCGGCGGCGCGACGAACGACGATCTCCCCGAGGACTCGAGCTACCGCCAGGTGACGCCGATGGCGATGACGATCAAGCTCGAGGGCGGCATCGCCCAGGTGGCGCCGATGGCCATCGACTACCAGAAGTTCAACGACCCCAGCACCAACGCCTTCTTCAAGGAGGCGGTGGCCGTGCCGGGCTGAGCCGGCAACCGGATGCCGGAACCGGAACCGGAACCGGAACCGGAACCGGAACCGGAGGCCGGAACCGGAGACCGGAACCGGAACCGGAACCGGAACCGGAGACCGGAACCGGAACCGGAACCGGAACCGGAACCGGATCCCGGATCCGGGCCCCCGGATCCCCGCCCTCGCGCGCCTCGCGTCCTC
>JBKJLX010000450.1:0-4714 GCA_046596645.1 Polyangiaceae bacterium | reverse complement strand
TGTAGAGCGAGAGGCCGAGGTTGAGCGGGACGAGCACCGGGAGCAGCCGCTCGAGCGGCGCGATCTGCGCGCCCAGCGCCACCGAGATCACGATGGCGCCGAAGCCGAGCGCGGCCTCGGTGCCGAAGCCGATCAGCACGAACACCGCCAGCGACAGCCAGGCGGTGGTCGGCAGGGCAAGTGGCATCGAGGTGGTCAGTGGCGGCCGCGCAGCCGATCGCGGACCGCGTCGCGCAGCGCCTCGACGCGGCCCATGGCCTCGACGGCGGGCGCGCCGAAGCGATGCACCAGACGATCGACGACCCCCGCGTCCGCCGGGAGACGGGTCAGATCGGGCGGCTCACCCGTGGGGCCGTGCAGCGCCTCCATCACCTTGAGCACCGAGCTCTTCACCATGCCGCGCAGCGGGACCTTGGCCATGAGGCCGTACATCGGCGCCTGTCCGCTGGCGGCGAGCGACGGATCGGCGGCCACCTCGTCGCACGAGGTGGCGAGATCGGCGACGAAGGTCTGCGCGATGGGAAGGTGATTCGAGGTGAAGGTGTGGTGCACGCAGGCAGGGCGCTGCTGTCGGTCGAGGCTCCAGCCGCGGGTCTCCAGCCGGTCGGCGATTGCGTAGACGCTGGTGCGAGGGTCGCGGGTCGTCCACGCGAGGATGGTGGCGTGGGGATCGCCGAGGACGTAGAGGTCCCCTCGCGCGGCGACCGCGTCGCGAACGATCTGCATGGCCTCCAGCGCCCGGCGCGTGTGATCGAGGTAGCCCTCCTCGCCCATGGCGTTCATCGCCGCCCAGGCCGCGGCGATGACGCCGCCGGAGCGGGTGCCGGGCATGGTCGCCGAGGCGTAGATGCCGCCCGGCCAGTCGGTCGCGACGAAGAACTGGTGGCGGAGGTAGTCCATCGATCGGTAAAGGATGGTGCTCGCGCCCTTCGCGGCGAAGCCGTACTTGTGAACGTCGGCGCTGATCGAGGTGACGCCCTCCACCCGGAAGTCCCACCGCGGCAGGGGGTGACCGAGCCGCTCGACCCAGGGGAGGACGAACCCGCCGATGCACGCGTCGACGTGCAGAGGCAGGCCGCGGCCCTGGGCGAGCTCGGCGATGCTGTCGATGGGGTCGACCACCCCGTGCGGGTACTGGGGGGCGGAGCCGACCAGCATCACCGTGTCGCGGTCGCAGAGGGCGCGCATGGCGTCGACGTCGGCGCGGAAGCGCGAGTCGACCGGGGCGAAGCGCGGCTCGACGTCGAAATAGTGCGCGGCCTTGTCGAAGGCGACGTGCGCCGTGCGCGGCAGGACCATGTTCGCGCGCTTCGCGCGGTGGCCGCGGCGCGCCCGCGCGCGATCGCGGTAGGTCTTCACGGCGAGGAGGATCGACTCCGTGCCGCCCGAGGTCATGGTGCCCACCACGTCGGGCCCACCGCGCAGCATGCTGGCCGTCATGCGGACGACGTCGCGCTCCATTCGGCGGAGGCTGGGGAACGCCATCGGGTTGAGCGCGTTCTCCGAGAAGAATGTGTTGTGCGCGCGCTTGAGGAAGTCAGAGAACTCGTCGCCGGCGTGGTAGACGAGGCTGAAGACGCGGCCGTCCTTCCAGCGCGCGTCGCCGTCGCGCATCGACTCGAGCTCGGCGAGCAGCTCGTCCTGATTGCGACCCTGCGGCGGGATCTCGGGGGAGCCGGTCACGACGCCGTCTCCACCGCTTTTCGCTCGACCCTGGCCCCCAGGTGCTCCTCGACCAGCGCGCGGTACCACGCGGTCGCCGCCTCCAGGCGGTCGCGATCGGCGGCGGTGCCCCAGACGATGGAGAGCGTCCGGGTGGTGGTGGGCCCGGTCTTGGTGCGCTGCGCGTCCTTCACCGCGTTGGCGGTGGGGCCGGCGTCGTCGTGGAGAACGACCAGCCCCTCGACGTCGATGGTCTGCCCCGAGGCGTTGAAGACGTAGGACTCGCCGGCGCGCCCCAGTCGCACCCCGGGGGCGCCCTCGAGGCGATCGCGATCGACGACACTGATGGGAAAGCCGGAGTGCAGGCTCGCGGCGTTGCACGCGTCGACGGCGCCGTTGATGGCGGCGAGGGTGCCCTCGCCCGCGGCGCGGACCAGGTACTCCGACGCCGGCTTGCCGCGGCCCGACGGCTTGTAGCCCCCGTGGCGCAGCATCTTCCGCACGCGCTCGCGCAGCTCGGCGTCCGCGGCGACCGGGGCGGCAGCGTCCGCCGCGAGGAGCGCGAGCAGCGGTGGGGGCGCCGGGAGATCGGCGAGCGGCCGCGGGAGCACCGACTCGAAGGCGGTCACGGCGAGGAGCGGGTGGGGCTGGACGCGGATCATGGCGCCTCGACGATCTCGAACGGGATGCCGGCCGCCGGCAGGCGCACCAGCAGGCGCTCCCCCAGGGCGAACGCGGGCGTGAGCGCGCCGTAGCGCGGAGGGAGCAGATCGCGGTCGCGCGCCAGGGCGAGCGCCGCCTCCGAGATCATCTTCGCCGTCTCCCCGTAGCCGGGGTCGCCGCCGGAGACGCGGGTGACGACGCGCTTGCCCGCCCCCTCGGCGATGAAGGTGATGCTGAAGCGCGCGCGCGCGCGCTGCTCGGGGGTCGGCCCGTCCCCCGGGGCCTTCATCCGCCCCAGGAGGGCGCGGGTGGGACCGAGCTTCGCGAGGCCGAAGAAGGCGGCGCCGCCGCCCAGCACCGCGGCCGTCTTCGCCAGGTTGCCGGTGCAGACGTAGTGCCCGTTGGAGAACTGCGGCCCGTACTCGTCGAGGGCGCGCGCGGTTCGGCGCACGATCCACGGGTCGAGCATGGGGGTTGGCACCGCCCAGGACTGCACCACCGGCTCGTGGTGGGCACCCAGGTCCAGCTTGCGGATGACGCGCCCGTTCGGCTCGTGCCGCGGCTCGCGCGGCGACCGCCCACGCTCGCCCTGCGCCATGGCGTTGAGGGCGGAGTGCCAGGTACCTCCGGAGAGCCCGCCGGTCCCGCGGAAGTAGCCGCGCACGGTCATGGCCGAGGCGATGGGCGCGTGCGGCCGCAGGGCCCGCACCGCATGCAGCACGCCCACGTCGTGGGGGATGCTGTCGAGACCGCAGCAAGACACCAGGCGGACCTTGCCCTCGCGCGCGGCAACGTCGAACCGGGCCACCACCTCGTGCACGAAGCCTGGCTCACCGGTGAGATCGACGTAGTCGGTCTTCTCCGCCACGCAGGCCTCGACCAGGGGCAGCCCGTACTTCGCGTAGGGGCCGACGGTGCTGAGGACGACACGGGCGCGCGCCGCCATCTCCCGCAGCGAGGTGGTATCCTCGGCGCTGGCGACGATGATGCGCGGCGCATCTCCGCGCGCGTTCTTCGCGCCGTGGGCAACGTCGGACAGGCGCGCGGCGCTGCGCCCGGCGACCGCCCATCGCAGGTCGATCGGGCCGCTCGTCGCCAGGTAGTCGACGACGAGGCGCCCCGTGTACCCGGTGGCACCGTAGACGACGACGTCGAGCTCGCGTTCGCTCATGGCGCGCGAGCATAGCGCGAGGTCAGGGACAGGCCGACCCGTCACCTTCGGGCTCCATGGGCCCCAGGCCGCCGAGGTCGGCGCGCTGCGCCTTGGAGATCGCGCGCGTCGAGGCGATCTCCCCCAGGACCGTCGCTCCCTCGGTGGGGGTGCGCGCGTAGGTGGCGTAGTCGATTTGGTAGAGGCCGAAGCGCGGGGCGAAGCCTTCGGCCCACTCGAAGTTGTCGAACAGGCTCCAGTGGTAGTAGCCGCGCACGTCGGCGCCCTCGTCCCGCGCGCGCGCGATCTGCTCCAGCGAGCGGACCACGTGCTGGGCGCGGCGACGCCCGACCTCGGTGGCGAGGCCGCTCTCGGAGACGATCAGCGGCAGATCGGGCCAGCGCGCCGCGAAGTCGACCAGCACCTCGTACAGGCCCGGCTCCCAGTACTCGTAGCGCATCGCCGGGATGCACTTGGTGGGGTCCTCCAGCGGGAGGCAGGCGCCGAAGTCGAAGGGCGGGAAGCAGGGCGTGACGTCGACCACCGGCAGCACCCCGCCCGGCTCGCCGGCGAGGGTGGTGCCGCTCACGCCGGCGCGGAAGTAGTACTGCACCCCGAGCCAGTCGATGGTCCCGGCGATCTCGGGCATCTCCTCCTCGAGCGTGCCGTCGGGATCGCCGTCGAAGCGCCCCTCGCGGACGGCGTCGACGAAGAGGTGGTGGTAGAAGCCCTCCACGCGCGCCGCCGCCTCCACGTCCTGCGGTGCGTCGCTGGGCGCGTTCTGCTGGGCCGGCGCCCACGCGGCCACCGACAGGGTGAGCCCCACGTCGGCCGGTGCGCCGTCGCCGTCGGCGTCGATGGTGTCCCCCGCGTGGATCGCCCGGTAGATCCCGGCGTGCAGGCGCAGGTAGTCGCGCACCGCGGGCAGGAACTCCTCGATCATCGAGGCCTGGCTCAGGATGGTCTGCTTGCCCGGCGGGAAGTAGCCGATGCCGTAGCCGGCGAGCAGGTAGTTGACCGGCTCGTTGACCGTCCCCCACTCGTCGACCCGATCGCCGAAGCGCTCGGCGAGCAGCCCCGCGTGCTCGGCCGCCTCCTCCACGATCTGGGGCCCGCCCTCGGGGTGGCCGAAGCCGCAGAGGTTGATGTCGCTCGGCCCGCCTACGCAGTCCGGATCGCGGGGGTCCATGACCCACACCGGGTTGATGTCGCTCGGCCCGCCTACGCAGTCCGGATCAC
>JBKJLX010000235.1:0-5113 GCA_046596645.1 Polyangiaceae bacterium | reverse complement strand
CCATGACCAGCCCCATGCTTGGACCCATCGCCGCCTCGCTGCCGATGGCGGGGGCGGTGTGGGGCGTCCGCAGCCTCCTCGGGCCGCACCTCCCCTCCACCGCCCTCTTGCTGGTGGAGGTCGCGGTCGGCGGCGCCGTCTACGTGCCGTGCGCGCTGCTCCTCGCCCGCAAGACGTCGAAGGACCTGCTCGAGCTGCTGCGCAAGGTTCGGAGCCGCAAGGCAGCGCCGGCCCCCGCCCCCACCCCTGCCGCCGAGACCTGACTCAGCCGACGACCGGCAGGCGGACGGCGGCGTTGCGGCGGACGAAGCGCGCGAGGCGTAGAAACGGCACACCGGCCGGGCAGATCGCCTCCTTCTCGCGCAGCACGTCGTCGGGCACGAAGGAGAGCGCGCGCGCCGCCGCGTCGTGGTCCGGCATGCTGCGCGACGAGGCCAGCACGACCTGCATCAGGCCCGGGTAGGCCCCGCCCGACGCGCGGATGCGCGCCGACTCGCCGACGTCGCAGCGGCCGCAGGCGAAGCAGCGCGAGAAGGCCGTCATCGCCTCGCGCTCGTCGGCGTCGACCGGGGGCAGTCGGTCGGCGTCGTAGTTCTCGCGGAACAGGCGCAACCCGGTCTTGGCGTTCATCGCCCGGAGCGCGAGCACCCGCACCAGCGCGATGGCGAGGACGAAGATGGCCAGGGCGCGGCCCTGGAAGGTGCGTCGCGCCCAGCCGTAGGGCGCCGTGGCCGGGCCGGGATCGGTGGCCGCCAGACCCGAGGGAGCCAGACCGGAGGTGGCCAGACCGGAGGGAGCCAGACCGGAGGGAGCCAGACCGGCGTCGGAAAGCCCGGGGAGCGGGTCGGCAGCCGGCGCTCCGAGCGGCGATTCGGGGGGACCTCCGGCCATCCCGTCGAGTGTGACGCGGGTTGGCGCGTCGCGGCAAGCACGTGGCGATCGACCGTCACAGCGACCGTCACCTGTGACGGTTGCGGGCACGGTAGTTACGCCGGTTCCGGTCGCGAGGGTGGGTGGCACGGAGGCCCGGCCCCCGGAATTCCGTGAATGCGCTGACTGAGGCAGCTCGCCACGGGCGTGGCACGGCGGCTGCGAAGGGGGTCGCCATGCACGCCGTCACCGTCACCACCTCCGCCGCGCCGCTCAAGCCCGACACCACCGAGACCGCGGCCGACGAATTCCTCCTGGTCCAGGGGATGCTGACTGGTAGCGAGCGGCACTGGCGACAGTTCCACGCGCGCTACGACCGTTTGATCTTCCGCTGCATCACCAAGGTGACCGGCCGCTTCGCTTCTTTGCTGACCCAGGACGACATCCGCGAGATCTACGCGACGCTCGTCGTTCAGCTGCTCTCGAACGACATGCACAAGCTCCGCAGCTTCGACCCCGCCCGCGGCAACCGCCTCGGCTCCTGGATCGGCCTGCTCGCCATCAACGCCGCCTACGACTACCTCCGCCAGATCCGCCGCGAGCCCAACCGCGCGCCGATGGCCGAGGCGGAGACGCTGTCCTGCGATCTCCCCTCCCCGCTCGACGTCGCCCTCCACCGCGAGCGCGCGGCGCGCGTCGGCGACGTCCTCGCCCACTTCAGCGCGAAGGACCGCGAGTTCGTCACCCTCTATTACGGCGAGGGGCTGGAGCCGGAGCAGATCGCCGAGCGCATGAACATCAGCGTGAAGACCGTCTACTCGAAGAAGCACAAGATCCGGAGTCGCCTGGAGACGATGCTCGCCGGCTTCCGCGCCGCCGCGTGAGCCCCACGCGGGCCCGCGGCCCGCGCATCCGGCGCTGCGAGCCCTGCCCGAGCCGTGATAAGGCTCGGGCGATGTCGTTTCTGCGCTCCCAGAAGGTCCTCGGCGCCGCCCTCACGGCGTGCTGCGCGGCGGTCGGCTGCAGCGGCACCGGCGACGGTGGCACCGGCGACCCGCCGAGCGAGGCCGACTCGAGCCTCTACGGCGACGGCGAGCGCGTCTCCGAGGTCTTCGGGCCCGCCGACTGGTTCGACCCGGCCAACGCCGACAGCATCGGCTGCACCTCGCCCGAGCCGGACCGCACGCGGATGACGGGACTCACCGTCGTCGCCGTCGACAATTTCGACGAGATCGCCGACGGCCGCAGCGGCAACGTCTACACCGTGCAGACGCCGGGGAAGAACGGCCTGCAGCCCTACGACGGGATGACGCTGCGCACCCCCGGCTTCTCCCCGCCCGACCTGCGCGTCTTCCCCGGGATGGTGGTCGACGTCTCCGGCAACTACGTCGAGTTCCTGGGCCCGCCCTCGGCCAGCCTGTTCGGCCAGTGCAAGACGCTGCCGCAGATGGAGGGCACGGTCACCTACCGCTTCGACGGCGCGCTGATCGAGCCCTACCTCCTGGTGCCGGCCTCGGCCCCGCCCGACGTCGATCGTTTCGCGGTGCTGAAGAGCTACTCCGCGCTGCGCCCCTACATCGGGATGCTGGTCCGGCTGGAGAACGTCCCGCTCACCATCCTGAGCGAGAACAAGGGCGCCATCGAGGTGCCGATCGACGTGGGCGGCGGCATCGGCGTCTCGGACCAGGTGAAGATCTCGAACGAGCTCTACGACATCGAAAGCTTCGGTCCCGCCATCCCCGAGGGCGAGGTCTTCACATCGATCACCGGCGTCGTGACCTATTTCTACGCCTTCAAGATCGCCCCGCGATCGGCGGCGGACTTCGTCCAGTGAGCCCATGTCCGCGCGGGCTCCGCGCGCCAGCCTGATCCGGCTTCCCGGCGCAGGCCTCTCCGCTCGTCCACCGCGCAGCCCCCGAGTGCTCCGCTCCGCGAGCGCCGCCGCGCTGCTCGCGCTCGTCGCGACGTCTTGCGGCGGGTCCAGCACCCCCGCGGAGACCGCCGCCCATGATCGGCTGGTCGCGCCCCCGGGCGCCGCGGCGCGGATCGAGGTCGTGCGGCAGGCCGGTGCGCCGCCCGTGGCGGCTGTGGTCCGCAATGGCGATCCCACCTCCGCCATCGCGGTGGTGCTCCTGGTGGAGGACGCCTCCGCGCCGGAGGCGCCGCTCCTCGCCGCGCTGCTGGAGGAGCGGCTGCGGCGCGACGGCGCGGCGGCCGAGGCACGGATCGCGCGGAGCGCCATCATCGTCGCGGCCGATCTCGACCCCCGGGGCGTGGCGCGGACGGTGTCGCAGCTGCGAGCGGCGCTGACTGCGACGGTGCGGCCGCTCGCGGGCGATGCGCTCGCCGGGGTCGGTCGACGCGCGGCCGCCATCGCCGGGCCGACGCCGCCGCCAGGGATGGAAGGCGTCGCGCGCTGCGCGGGCTGGGCGGTGGAAGCCCGAGCCCCCACCGCGACGTCCCGTCCCATCGATCTCGCCACGCCGGCGGGTGCGGCCGAGGTGGAGCGCCTCCGCGCGGCGTCGGCGACCGCGGCTCGCGCGTCGATCGCCGTGGTCGGCAGGGCAGACGCGGTCGAGATCGCCCTCGACGCGCTCGCATCCGCCAGCGCGTGGACGCCGGGCGCCCGGCTCGCTCCGGCCGCGGACGCCATGCCGGCCGCTGAGGTCTTCGCCGTGCAGGGTGCGTCGGATCGAGAGCGCCCGCGCGATCTGGTGGTGGCGGTGGCGCTCCCGCGCGCAGCCGCGGCGCCCGCGCTGGCGCGCTCGATCGCCACGCCCGGCGCCGCGCTGGCGAGCCGGTTGCGCGTGCTGCCGCCGGAGCTCGCGATCCGCGCAGTCAGCGGCACGGCGCGCGCCGGCGGCGGCGGGAGCTGCCTCCGCCTCGATCTCGTCGCGACCCGCCCGGACGCGCTCGACGCGACCTCCGCCGCGCTGGCCGCGGACGTGGTGCGCCGCGCCCTGGGCGGCGACGCACCTTCGCCCGGCGAGCAGGAGATCGCGGCCCGCAGCATCCTGGAAGCCGCGGACCCACGCGAGGCCGCGACGCGCGCCGCGTGGTGGGCGACCACCGCCGACGCGCCGCGCACCACGCAGGCGACCACCTCGCTTGCGCTCGGGATCGCACCCACCGCCCAGGTGGAGTCGACGCGGGCGGAGCTGCTCCGCGCTGCGGGGCGCGCGACCACCGCTGCGGCGGCGCCCCGCCTGGAGCGCCGCGCCCGCGTCGAGGCAGGGCAAGGTGCCTTTCGCATGCTTGTCGCGACGCCCTGCGCGCCGGCGATCGATGGCGATGTCGCCGCGGCGGAGACGGCGATCGCGCTGGTCGCCGCGGCGCGCCGCACCGCCGAGCGCGGCATCGAGCTCGCTCCGTTCCTCGAGGGCTCCTCCGCCGGCCTGTCCGCGCGCGCCGACGCACGCGCCGGCGAGTCGCCGCAGGAGCTCGCGACCCGGGTGGCGCGCGCCCTCGCCCGCGCGCTCGCCGCCGATCCGCCGTCGGCCTCCGATCTGGCCGACGCGCGCTTCCGGCTGGTCGAGCACGCCAGCCGCTCCTTCGGCCACGCCGAGGGCGCGGACGCGCTCTCCCACGCCCTGGCGCCGGGCCGGCCGACGCTGATGGCGCCGCTGGGCCTCGAGATCCCGCTGGTGCGCGCCGACGCCGAGGGCGCGCGGGCGCGCCTCGCCGCACTACTCCGCGGTCCCCTGCGTGCCGCGGCGATCGCCAACGTCGACGCCGCGCAGGCCGACGTCGCGTTCACCGCGTTCGAGGACCACCTGCCGCCGATCGCCGCGCTCGGCTGCGCCCCCGGCGCCACCTCGGCGCCCACGCCCGGCCGCGCCGACGTACGGGTCCCAGCCGACGAGCCCTTCGCGCAGATCGCCTTTGGTCTCGCCACGACCAGCAGCGCGGCGGCCGCTGACGTCGCGACGGCGCTGCTCGGCGCCCCCGACGGGCCCGTCGCGCGCGCCGCCGCCACGGTCGGGGGCAGCGCACGCGCCACGCGCTTTGGCGACGCGGGCGTCGCGCTCGACGTGCGCGTCTCGCCCGAGCGTGCCGAGGAGGCCCTCGCGGCCGTCAACGTGGCGCTGGCGGCGCTGTCGCGCGGCGAGATCGCGGAGGCGTCGCTGCGCGAGGCGCGCACCACCGCGGCCGAGCAGGCGCGCGCCCGAGCCGCCGATCCCGATCATCGCCTGCGCACGCTGTGGCGCGGGCAGGCGACTGGAGCCAGCGGCGCGGTCGACCC
>JBKJLX010000003.1:0-22446 GCA_046596645.1 Polyangiaceae bacterium | reverse complement strand
CGCCCGGGTACCACTTGCCCTGTCCGAAATGCACCAGGCCATCGGGGGCCCAGCGCTCGCGCAGGCGGTAGAACACGTCGGAGGCGAGCTTCTTCTTCTTCGGTCCCAGCGCCGCGGTGTTCCACTCCTCGCCGTCGGGGTCGTCGATGGAGACGAACGTCGGCTCGCCGCCCATCGTGAGCCGGACGTCGCCGCGGGCGAGGGCAGCGTCGACGTCGTGGCCGACGCGCACGATCTCCTGCCATTGCTCCTCGGCGTAGGGGCGGGTCACCCGCGGCACCTCGAGGATGCGGGTCACCTTCATCAGGTGCTCGAACGTGGTCTCGCAGCGCTCGACCAGGCCGCTCACGGGCGCCGCCAGCGCCGGCTCCGCCGTGCAGGCGAGCGGCAGGTGCCCCTCGCCGGCGAGCAGGCCCGAGGTCGGGTCGAGGCCGATCCACCCGGCGCCGGGGAGGTACACCTCACACCACGCGTGGAGGTCGACGAAGTCCGCATCGGGGCCGGAGGGACCGTCGAGCGATTTCTCGTCGGCGGTGAGCTGCACCAGGTAGCCGGAGACGAAGCGCGCGGCGAAGCCGAGCCGGCGGAGGATCTGCACCAGGAGCCAGCCGGTGTCGCGGCATGAGCCGCCGCGCTTCTCCAGCGTCTCCTCCGGCGACTGCAGGCCGGGCTCCAGCCGCACGCCGTAGACGATGTGCTGCGACAGCTGCTGGTTGAGGCTGACCAGGAAATCGTTGGTGGAGCGCTCGTCGCGCGGGATGCGGGCGAGGAACGCGTCGACCAGCGGCGTGGGCGGCAGCGTCTTCCTGTACGGCGCCAGCTCGTCGCGCAGGGATTCGTCGTATTCGAACGGCCACTTCTCGACGTACGGCTCGAGGAAGAAGTCGAACGGATTCATCGACGCCATCTCGACGACGAGATCGACCTCGATGTCGAGCGTGGTGGTCGGCTCCGGGAAGACCAGGCGCGCGATGTGGTTCGCCTGCGGGTCCTGCTGCCAGTTGACGAAGTGCTTCTCGGGGGAGACCCGCAGCGAATAGGAGAGGACGCGCGAGCGGCAGTGCGGCGCCGGGCGCAGCCGCACGCTCTGCGGCCCCAGGATCACCGGCCGATCGTAGCGATAGCTCGTGCGGTGATGAAGGGCGACCTGGATGGACATCGGCCGGGCGGGAGGCTACCACGAGCGCCGGATAATGAAGGTCTTCCACTGCGGTCACTGCGGGCAGCTGCTGTTCTTCGAGAACGTCGCCTGCATGTCCTGCGGGCGCACGGTGGCTTACGTGCCCGACCTGTCGACGATCGCCTCTCTCGACGCCGTCCCCGCCACTGCGCCGGGCGCCGGGCGCTGGCGCTCGCCGCTCACGCGCGGCGAGCTGCGCCTCTGCCTCAACTATGCCCGGAACGACGTCTGCAACTGGGCCTTCGCCGCCGACTCGGCGGAGGAGCTGTGCCGCTCGTGCCGCCTGACCCAGACCATTCCGAACCTGTCTCGGCCCGGCAATGCGAGGCTCTGGTACAAGCTGGAGGTCGCGAAGCGTCGCCTGGTCTACACGCTCGATCAGCTGGGCCTCCCCCTCCGGAGCCGGGCCGAAGACCCCGTCGGTGGCATCGCCTTCGAGTTCCTGGAGGACCCGGAGCCCGGCAGCGTCGCCGCGCCGGTCCTGACCGGGCACAACGAGGGCACGATCACGGTCAACGTGGTGGAGGCGGACGACGCGGAGCGCGTGCGCCGTCGGGTGGCTCTGAACGAGCCCTATCGGACCCTGCTGGGCCACTTCCGCCACGAGTCCGGCCATTACTTCTGGGACCGTCTGGTGCAGGGCGGCGATCGGCTGGAGGCGTTTCGCTCGCTGTTCGGCGACGAGCGTGACGACTACGAGGCCGCCCTGCGACGCCATTACGACGCCGGCCCTGGCCCCTGGCAGGATCGCTACATCAGCGCCTACGCCACGATGCACCCCTGGGAAGACTGGGCGGAGACCTGGGCCCATTACCTCCACATGGCGGACACGCTGGAGATGGCCGCCGCCTGCGGCCTGTCGATCGACCCACCGCGGAGCCGCGAGCCGCGCCTGGGCCGGGTGCCCGACCCGGTGGGGGACGTGCAGGTCTCCTTCGAGCGCATGATCGACGGCTGGGCCGCCCTCACCTACGTCCTCAACAACCTGAACCGCGGGCTGGGGAACGATGACGCCTACCCCTTCGTCCTCCCCCCGCCCGCGGTGGGGAAGCTGCGGTTCGTCCACGAGACGATCGCTGCTCGCGCCGCCGCCCGCTCGCTGCCCCCGCCGCGAGCGTGAGCGGCGGTCAGGCCACGGCGATCACTCGCACGCGACCTCGAAATAGACGCTGATGACCGCGGTGTCGGCGTAGGCGGAGCCGGCCCCGGACTCGTCTCCCCATCCGACGGAGAGCGCGGTCCCGAAGCCGGGATCGTTCACGTCCTCCGGCGTCCAGGTGGTGCCCCACAGGTCGTCGGCTCCGCCGTAGATGCCCGCGCTCTCGCCGTTCCACGGGGTACCGACCGCCTTGTCGGTCCCCACCAGGGCTCCGCGGCGGGCCATGCGCACTCCCCGGTCGACCATCTCGCTGTCCCCGTAGCGGTACCAGGTCACCTGGATGCCGGTGATGGTCGCGAAGGACGGCACCTGCAGGCCGAAGCCGGACGCGCGGAGCCAGTGCGATTGCTGGTCGGGGCCGAGGCTCTCCACGACCGCCGTCGCGCCGTCCCCGCTGACGATGTTGGTGGGGACGTCCCACGCCACGTCGCCCACCGAGCCGTCGTCGGCGCCGGTGCCGGGGCCGGCCCCGAACAGGCCGAAGGGGCTGCAGCCGCAGGTGTTGGAGCTGCCGTCGGCTCCGCAATACGAGGGCGCCTCGCAGCCGCCGCAGGTGATCGTGCCATTGCACTGATTGGAGACCTGGCCGCACTCGACCGTCACGTCGTCGCAGGTGATCGGCGTGCAGCAGGTGCCGTACCCGTCGCAGACGTCGCCGGGGCCGCAGCCGGTGTCCGGTGGAGCGTAGGAGTAAGCGGGGTAGCCGTCCTCGCAGGCGTCGATGGTGCAGGTGTTCTCGTCGTCCGGGGTGTCGGAGTCGTCGACCGCGCTGGTGGGGCCGCCGTTGCCGTCGCACGCGTAGCCCATGCAGTCGCCCGGGTAGGGGTCGTTCGCTGACAGCTGCCCCTCCGCCACGTACTCCTCGAAGACCTCGCCGCTGGAGCAGGAGGCGTTCAGGCAGGGGTTGCTGGTCTCCGGCGCGTCGTCGTCGTCGGGCTGCGGCACTTCCTCGCCGTCGACGCAGAAGAGCTCGATGCAGTCGCCGACGTACTGGTACACGTCGGGGGCGAGGCCCTCGATCGGCCGGTGCCCGCAGCTGCCAGCCAGGCAGGCGTCCTCGGTGCACGGGCGCTGGTCGTCACAGACCGACTGCTCGTCGGCCGAGGTGCAGGGCACGATGCACACACCGTCCGAGCAGGTCCCCGACCCCACGCCGACCTGGCAGGGGATCTGGTCGATCTGCGCGACGTGGGTCGGGCCGCCGTTCTCGCAGATGTCGAGGGTGCACGGCTCGTGATCGTCCTCGATGTCCCCGTCGTCGTCGGCGCGGAGGCCGCGGCCACCCTGGCAGACGATCTTGCTGCAATCGCCGGCGATCTGGTCGGCGGCCACGGCGTCGCCGTCGGGCGCCTCCTCGTAGGCGCAGGCGGTCTTGACGCAGGTCTCGGTGGTGCAGGGGTCGTCGTCGTTGCAATCGGCATCGGTGTTACAGGTCGTCGGGCGGCCGCCGCCGGAGCCGCCGGTGTCGTCGCCGCAGCCGACGCCGGCGAGGACGAGCACGCTCGCAAGGGCGAGGCGCATGGCAGCCGTCGGTCGCATGCTCAGTTGCATGATCCGCTCCCGTTGCAGCTCTGGTTGCCGGGGCACTCGGCGTCGGGGTCGGCGCCGGGTGGCCGCGGGCTGCAGGTGCCCTCGGTCCCGGCGAGGCCGCAGCTGACGCAGAGGCCCGTGCACGTGCTCTCGCAGCAGACACCGTCGACGCACAGACCATTGGCGCAGTCGGTACCGCCATTGGGGCAGGGACTGCCGGGCCCGCAGCCCGCGCAGGGGGCGCCCCCGCCACAGTCGACGTCGACCTCGGTGCCGTTGATCACATTGTCGGAGCAGCTCTGGCAGCTGTCGCCGGCGCAGATGTACGTCCCGCCACAGGTGACCGAGCCGCTGTCCACGCAGGTGCCGGTCCCGTTGCATGCGTCGGCGGAGACCTCGAGGTTCCCGACGCAGCTCGAGGGGCCGCACTCGGTCGCCGCGGGCTGGAGCTGGCAGGCGCCGGCCTCGCAGAAGCCGGTGCGGTCGCAGGAGGGGACGGGATCCGCGGTGCACTCGGCGTCGGGATCGCTGCCGGTGGTGACGGCGTCGCAGGTGCCGTCGGGCGAGCCGGTCTTGGACTCCACGCAGGCGCGGCAAGTCCCGCTGCAGTCGACGTCGCAGCAGACGCTGTCGAAGCAGAATCCGCTCGCGCACTCGCCGCTCAGGCCACAGGGGGAGCCCTCTCCGCAGCCTTGCAGGCAGGGGCCGCCGCAGTCGACGCCGGTCTCGCCCTGGTTCTGGATCCCGTCGGTGCAGCCGCACTCGTTGGCGACCGAGACGCCGCATGTGTCGCCCGCGTCGCACTCGCCGCAGTCGAGGTCCTGCCCGCAGCCGGTGAACGGCCCGCAGTTCTTGCCCATCTCGTCGCAGGTGCGCGGGGCGCCGCAGCAGACGTTGCCCTCGCAGGTGTCGGTGCCGTCGCAGCCGCCGCACTGGATGGTCTCGCCGCAGCCGTTGTCGATGGTGCCGCACTCGGCGCCGAACTGGTCGCAGTCGTACGGCTGGCAGCAGGAGCCCAGCTCGTCGCAGACGCGGCCCGAGCCGCAGGGAGTGCCGGGGTCGAGCAGCTCGTACAGCGGGGAGGCGCCGGAGCAGCTGTCCGCCGTGCACGGGTTCTGATCGTTCGGCAGGTCGTCGGGCTCGGGCTGCCCGGTCGTGCTGCCGAACCCGTCGCACACGTTGAAGGCGCAATCGCCCTCGTACTGGTAGTCCGGCGGAAGGGGCGTGCCCAGCTCGGCGTAGCCCTGGATGCACTGGCCCTGCTCGCAGGCAGGCACGTAGCAAGTGGAGCCCGCGCCGAGGGCCGGGCAGTCGGCGACCGAGAGGCACTGCACGCAGATGCCGTCGCCGTCGCAGACGTAGTCGCCTTCACAGCTCGTCCCTGCGGAGGCGGGCTCGATCAGGGGCGTGCCGGCGACGCAGGAGTCCTGGGTGCAGTCGTTGCCGTCGTCGGGCACGTCGAAGTCGTCGACGACGTCGGTGTCGACGCCCTCGACGCAGCGCTGCTCGTGGCAGTTGCCGACGTTCTGGTTCGCCCCCGGCGTGGGTCCGCTGAAGACGCCGTGCTTGCAGACGCCGGTGGGTCCCTCGCCGATGCAGCCGTCCTGGGTGCAGGGGTTGAGGTCGTCGCAGGCCGTCGCCGCGGTGGTGGCGGTGCAGGGAACGATGCACGTCTCGTCCTGGCAGGTGCCGCTGCCGCGGCCTACCTCGCAGGACGCGCCCTCGTCGAGCGGGGTGTGGACGACGCGGTCGCCGTCGCAGCGGTCGATGGTGCAGGACTCGAGGTCGTCCTCGACATCGAAGGTGTCCTCGACGTACCTGGCCCGGCCGTCCTCGCAGAACACCTGCTGGCAGTCGCCGACCTCCTGCTCCGGCGCGACGCCGGTCGGCGCCGGGTCGGCCGCGCACAGACCCTCGTCGCCACAGCGGTCGATGCTGCAGGGATCCCCGTCATCGCACTGAGCGGCGACCTGGCACGTCGAGGGGCCACCGCCCCCCGCCCCGCCGCCATCATCGCCACATGCGCCCGCGGCGAGCATCGACGCCGCGACCGTCAGCGCCGCCAGTCGGGACCCGATTCGTGGAGAGGAAGCCATCTCCACAGGATAGGTGCAAGGCGCTCACGCCTTGGCGCGAAAGCTGCAGTTCGTTTGGAGCATGAACCCGCTGCGTACCGTGCTCGCACTGGCCGCCCTCGCCGTCGCTCCCACTTCCATGGGTTGCCTCGTGGTCGGCTGCTCCGAACGCGCCGAGCCCACGGCGGGGGAGACGACCGCCCGCGCCGCCGACGCGGCCGAGCCGCTGCTGCACCCCCAGGGCGAGGGCGTGGTCGAGGAGAATCAGGCGGCGAGCAGCTGACGCGCTCAGGGATCACGGCATCAGGGCAGCTTCTGCGTGAGCGCGCCCAGGTAGTCGCGCTTGCCCACCGGCACGCCGTTGTGGCGAAGGATCGCGTACGTGTGCGCGAGGTGGAAATAGAAGTTCGGTACGGCGTGCTCGAGGAAGTAGTCGTGCCCCGTCATCGTCTTCCCCTCCCACCGAGGCTGCGTGATGGATCGGGTGGCGGCGGCCTCGAAGTCCTTGGCTCCGAGCCCCTCGAGCCAGCCGACGACTGAACGCACGCGAGCGCGCAGCTCGTCCAAGGTTCGCTCGGTGTCAGGGTGGGGAGGCGCCTCCTTGCCGGTCAGGCGGGCCGCGGCGAGCTTCGCGGTGTCGCAGGTGAGCTGCACCTGCCTGGCGAACGCGAACTGATCGGGCGCGAGGCGGAAGTCCACGAAGAGGTCGGGGGCGAACTTCTTCGCCTCGGCGTGCTGGGTGGCGGCGTCGAGCCAGCCGTCGATCTGGCCCAGCTGCTTCTTCATCTGACGGAACATCGCTTCGTACATGCCGCGCATCCTAGCCTCGTCCCCCGCTCTACACTGGGGAGATGAGCATCGGCGTCGGCGAGCGCATCCCCTCGGTGGAGATCCAGGTGTGGCACGGCGGCGAGCTGACGCGCGTCTCGACCCAGGACTTCTTCGCGGGCAAGCGCGTGCTGATGGTCTGCATGCCGGGCGCGTTCACCCCCACCTGCTCCCGCGAGCACCTCCCGGGGTACGTGAGGATGGCGCAGCGTCTGCGCGCGCAGAACCTCGGCGTCGTGTGCATGGCAGTGAACGACCCCTGGGTGATGCACGCGTGGGCGGAGCAGCACGGCGCAGTGGGGCTGGTCGACCTGCTGCCCGACGGCAACGGCGAGCTGACGCGCGCCCTCGGCCTCGAGCTCGACGCCGCTCCATTCGGCATGGGGCTTCGCTGCCAGCGGGCGTCGCTGCTCATCGACCACGGCAAGGTCGCGGTCGTCCGCATCGAGCCCGATCCCGGCGTGGTGACCAGCACCGCCGCGGCCGCGTGCATCCCCGAGGCGTGACGCCAGCCCGTCGAGCTCGCAGGCGCGCCGCTTGCTCTGGTGTGAATCATCATGGGCAACTCGGCGCGCAAGGATTCGTTTCCCCGTCCTCCTCGGCTGCCTTCCGGGGCCACCCTGGAGGAGCAGTCATTCGCGGACCTGAGCCATCCGGCCACGGACGGGGCGGTCGTGAGCGACGCAGTCCCTGCACCCAACCGGTCTGCGCCGATCACCCTGCGCCGCATGTTCGGACGTCCGGAGCCGCTTTCCCCGCCCCTGCCGCTGACGCGGCGACTGCCGCCGCCCCTGCCGGTGCGAACCAGCACGCTGAGGCCGCCGGCGCCGCCGCGACCCACGCGCCGGAGCGTGCCCGTCGTGGGGGACGAGTGGCACGCGTTCCAGCCGCCGGTCCCCGAGTACGACGTGCAGGTTCCCCCGACCCCTTCGGCGTACCGGGCCGAGGAGCACAGGCTGTTCGAGGAGCACAGGCTGTTCGAGGAGCACAGGCCGCTCAGCACCTTCGCGCCGCCGGTGATGACCGTCGAGGAGCCGGTCCGGGTCGAGCGGCGCGGCGGTCGAACGGCGTTGTGGGCGACGCTGGCCGCGATCACCGGGCTCGCCGTCGGCGTGTTCGCCCACGATCCCGTGGAGCGCGCGCTCACCCGCCGCGACGTCATCTCTCCCGCGGCGACGCCGATCGTCGCCGCGCCTGCCGATCCCTGGACGCCGCGCGACGGTGAGCCCTCCGCCGGCGCCTCGCACGACCTCCGCCTGCCAGTGGAAGCGATGACCGACGCGGAGCTGGACGCCACCGAGCAGGCCGAGGACGCGGCACTCCAGGAGGCGGCAGCCGCAGAGTCCCCGTCGAGCGTGGCGCCCTCGATGGCCGAGCCGTCCACCACCGACGCTCCGCCTGCCGTCCAGCCTCAGGTCGAGCCCCCTGCCGCGGCGTCGCCCGTCGTCGCGCCGCCGACCGTCGCGACCGAACCCCTGTCGACCACCGCGCCGTCGACCACCGCGCCGTCGACCACGACCCCGTCGATCACCACGCCCTCCACCGACCGACGGTCCATCACCCCGGCCCCGGCCGCCGATCCTGACGTACCGACGGTGGCTGCTTTCGACCGCAGCGCTGCGTCGAGCGCTCTCACGGCGGCCGTGTCCACGGCCTCGGCGTGCCGCGCGGGGGACGATCCGTCGGGCGTGGCGCAGGTGGCCGTCACGTTCGCGCCGTCCGGACGCGTGACGCAGGCCACGGTCAACGGCGCCCCGTTCGCGGGAACGATGACCGGCAGCTGCATCGCCCGTTCGTTCCGGACGCTCTCGGTGCCCGCATTCAGCGGCAACCCGGTCACCGTCACCAAGTCGGTGTCGATCCTGTAGCCGTACGAAACCTGCGATACTCCGCCGGATGCTGGTGGCCGACCTGATCTCGCGGTGACAGGTCGCAGGAAGGTGAAGGCGCGCGATCGTGTCGCGGCGACGGCGGAAGCGGTCGCCGGCGCGGTCGACCGGATCCGCGACATGTTGCGTACGCAGCCGGTGCTGATGCAGCACGACGCCGCCTTGCCATCGGTCACCACCGCGATCGCTGGCGGGTCGATCGCCGGCTCGTGGTGGGGTCACCCCAGCGGGTCCCTCATCTACAAGGTCCTCGACGACCTGGACGACGAGGTGGCGTGGCCCAAGCTCGTCCGCGGCAAGGTCACCCTGGTCCACCGACACCTGTGGCCGGCGCTCATCGCCGTGGGGCGGAGCGAGGATGCCTGGCAGACGCACGGTATGCCCGGCGAGGCTCGCGACCTCCTCTCGCGGGTGAAGGAGGCAGGCTTCACTCGAACCGACCGCCTGCGCGAGAGCGGCGACGGCCGCGTGGTCGGGCGCGCAGTCGATCAGCTGGAGAAGCGACTCCTGGTCATGAGCACCCAGGTACACACCGCGGACGGGAAGCACGCAAGAGAGCTGTCAACTTGGCAGAGATGGCAGCAGCGCGTCGGCCTGGCGGGCGCGACGCTGCCCGGCGTGGCCGAGGCGCAGCGTGCGTTCGAGGCGGCGATCGCGAGCTGGCCGACCGGCGAGAGGGCGGCCGCGCCGCTCCTGCCGTGGCTCCGCGCGCCTTGACGCTCAACCGTTCTCGCGCGCGTGACGCCAGAGCGCGGCGATCTGGGAGCGCAGGCCGACCCGCTCACCGGCAAGCGCGCTGCCGGTTGGCACCTCGCCCACCATCGCCGCGAGCTCCGCCTGGCGGTCGACGGCGAGGAGATCGACGACCGACAGCAGCAGCATCGCCACCACCTCCGCGTCGGCCTCGCCGACGGCGGCTGCGACGCGGCCGGTGAGGGGCAGCGCGTGCAGGGCGGCACGCGCGACGGCCAGCGCCTCGCGGTGAGCCTCCGCGGCGGGCGTCCGCAGCTCGACGTGGCGTGCCAGCGGCTGCACGGCGCGCGCGAGGCCCGCGACGTCGCGCGCGGCGGCCACCGCGGCGACCAGGTCCTCCATTCGAGCGGCCAGTTCGCGCCAGCTGGTCTCGTCGCAGGTGACGGTGAACCCCAGCGCCGTGCCCTGGGGTCGCGGCCGCACCACGAGCCAGCCGCGCGCCCGCCCGGTCGCCGGATCCGACGGCAACATCGCGCGCCACAGCAGCTCGGCGGGCACCCAGTGCGGGGGGTACTTGAAGCGAGCGACGTCGAGGACCAGCGCCAGGCCACGCGCCGCGTGGAAGCCCCCGATCGGGGAGAAATGCCCGGACCCGGTCTGCCCGACCGACGCGCGATCGTAGGCGGCGATCACCACCGCGTCGCCGCGCGCCGCGATGCCGAGGGCGTCGCGCCACGACCCGAGACCTTCCGGGTCCGCGCGGTGCAGCGCCACCTCGGCGCCGTTGCAGCGTGCGAGGCAGGCCAGCTCGTCGATCGACACGCCGCGGGCACGCACCTGCTCCAGGGGAACGCAGCAGTCGAGCATCTCCTCGCCGAACCAGCGCCACGGCCCCTTCCACAGACGTCCGGGATCGATCGCCAGCGCGTTGAGCGCGACCACCAGCGAACCCAGGCCACAGAAGGCGGGGTCAGCCTGGGTGTGGAACTGCTCGGCGAGCGGGAAGTACCCGTCGAGTCCGCCGCTCGCCAGCGCCTCCGCGAAGAGGCGACGACCCTCGGGTGAGGAGAACGCTACCGCGTCGGCGGGCAGCGGACGCCGGTAGAGTGTCCCCTCGGTCACGGATGGGAGCATGTCAGAGGAGACCTCGAACTGGATGGCGATCCACTCGAGTGGGTCACCGGGGGCGAGCGACGGACATCGCCACCTCGACCAGCGTCCGGGGGTCGACCGGCTTCGCCAGGTGGTGCTGGAAGCCGGCCGCCAGGCTGGCCTCCTCGTCCGTGCGGCGCGCATAGGCGGTGAGGGCGATCGCCGGCGTGGTCCCTCCCAGGTCGGCGTGCAGCGCACGCACCTGCCGCAGCAGCGAGAAGCCGTCGACGTCGGGCATGCCGATGTCGGTGATGAGCAGGTCGAGACCCCCCAGCGCGACCACCTCCAGAGCGGCCGCCGCGCTCGATGCCGCCTCGACGCGAGCGCCCGCGGCCTCCAGCGAGGTGACGACCACCTGCCTCGAGTCCTCGTCGTCGTCCACCACCAGGATCCGTAGGCCGGCGAGCACCCGGACGGGCTCCGCCACGCTGCGCGGCCTTTGCGCCGGGCCGGGCAGCGCCGGCGGCACCGCGGAGGCGGCCACCGCGCGCACCGGCAGGTGCACGTGGAAGGTGGCGCCCCTGCCCTCCCCCTCGCTGGCGACGCGCACCGACCCGCCGTGCATCTCCGCCAGGTGGCGAACGATGGCGAGGCCGAGGCCGAGCCCGCCGTGACGCCGGGTGGTGGAGCCGTCTACCTGACGGAATCGCTCGAACACGTGCGGGAGGTGCTCGGCGGGGATGCCGACGCCGTCATCGCGCACCAGGATGACCACCTCGCCGTCGACACGATGGGCGGAGAGGTGGACGTGCCCGCGCGCCGGCGTGAACTTCACTGCATTGCTGAGGAGGTTCCACACCACCTGCTGCAGGCGCCCGGCGTCGCCGGCGACCGCCCCCAGCTCCTCGTCGAGATCGAGCGACAGGTCGATGAGCTTGGCCTCGGCGGCCGGCCGCACCACGTCGACCGCCGCGTGGAGGACGACCGCCAGCTCGACGCGACCGATCTCGAGCAGGAGCTTGCCGGTGATGATGCGGGAGACCTCGAGCACGTCCTCCACCAGGCGCGCCTGCGTCCGCGCGTTTCGCTCGATGGTCTCCAGGCCGCGCGTCACCATGACCCGGTTATCGAGGTTGCTCCGCGCCAGCGATGCCCAGCCGAGGATCGCGTTGAGCGGCGTGCGCAGCTCGTGGCTGGTGGTGGCGAGAAACTCGTCCTTGATGCGATTGGTCGCCTCCGCCTCGCCACGGGCGCGCTCGGCGTCGCGTGCCGAGGTCTCGGCGTCCTTTCGCGCCGCGACCAGCGCGGTGACGTCGTAGGCGAACACGAAGACACCGGTGACGCGGCCGTCGACCTCGTGGATGGGCACGTAGGCGTAGTCGAAATAGACGTCGACCGGCGCGTCGGCGCCCGGCCGCAGGATGGTGGCCCTGGCCTCGCTCGACCGGAACGTCTTGCCGCTGCGCATCACCTCGCGGAGGAGCTCGTCGAACCCCTGGCCCTCCAGCTCGGGGAGCCCGGCGAGGAGCGGCAGACCGATGATGCTCGCGTCCTTGCCCCACGCCTTCAGGCAGGCAGGGTTCGCCAGCTCGACCACCAGGTCGTCGCCGGCGATCATGCAGATGGCGGCCGGTGCCTCGACGAACATCGAGAACAGCCGCGCGCGCTCGGTCTCCACCGCGATGCGCGCCTCCTTCCGCGCCTGGGCCAGGACCAGCTGCGTCTCCACCCGGACCAGCAGCGCGCTCGCCGCGAACGGCTTCACCAGGTAGTCGTCGGCGCCGGTGCGCAGCCCCTCCGCGATGGCCTCCTCGCCGGCGCGGGCCGAGAGCAGCAGGATCGGCAGGGTCGCGGTGCGCAGATTTTCGCGCAGACGTCGCACCAGCTCCGAGCCGTCCATGCGCGGCATCATCACGTCGGCGATGACGAGATCAGGCACCGTCTCCGCGATGCGCTCGAGCGCGTCCACGCCGTCGGTCGCCGTCTCCACCGTCCAGTGGCGACGCAGCAACCGCGCGACGTAGTCGCGCATGTCGGCATTGTCGTCGACCACCAGGACCGTCGCCCGGGGGGTGAGCGGGCTGGTCGACCAGGTGGAGTCGGCCCCGGGGGTCGCCTCCACCTCGGAGCCCGGGAGCCACCGCATCGCCTCGGCGACGAAAGCGGCCGCGTGGGTGGAGCCGGACTCGGTGACGACGGTGGCCGGCGGGGCGGCAGCCCCGACGCTGGGCGGCGCAGACACCGGGATCCACACCCGGAACGTCGTCCCCAGACCCAGCTCGCTCTCCACCGTGATGTCGCCCTGGTGCATACGCACCAGATCGCGCACCAGCGCCAGGCCGATGCCGGAGCCCTCGTGGCTGCGACCCCGCGTTCCCTCGATGCGGTGGAAACGCTCGAAGACGCGGGTCAACTCGTGCGTGGGGATGCCGACGCCGGTATCGCTCACCACCAGGACGATGCGGTCGTCCTCCCGCCGCAGCGAGAGGCGCACCGACCCCGTCAGCGTGAACTTGAACGCGTTGGAGAGGAGATTGAGGACGATCTTCTCCCACATGTCGCGATCGATCAGCGCGAGCTCGCCGCTCCCCTCGCACTCGACCTCGAAGGCGAGACCGGCGCTCTGCATCGCCGACCGGAACGCGCTCGCCAGGTCGGCGGTCAAGGCGGCGAGGTCGGTGGGCGTGAAGCTCGCCTCGGCTCGCCCCGCCTCGATGCGAGAGAAGGACAGCAGCGTGTTGACCAGCTTCAGCAACCGCAGCGCATTGCGGTGGACGGTCTTCAGGTCCTCGCCGCGGAGGGCACGCTCGGGGCTCGCCAGCGCGCTCTCGGTCGGGCCCAGCATCAGGGTGAGTGGCGTCCGGAACTCGTGGCTCACGTTGGAGAAGAACGCCGTCTTCGCGCGATCGAGCTCGATCAGGCCCTGGGCGCGCTCCTGCGCCGCAGCGTAGGCGTCGGCCGCTGCGACCGCGGCCGCGAGCTGGCCCACCAGGAGGCCCAGGAAGTCCTCGGCGGCCTGGTCGAAGGGGCGGTTGGGGTTGATGCCCGCGATGAGGACGCCCGGCGCGCCCTCATCGCCCTGCTGGAGGAGGGGGAGGATCAACGCTTGCGTGGGCGGGTCGCGGTCGTCGGACCGGGGCCACTCCATGTCGGGAGGCAGCGCCGCAATCAGCGGCTGGCCCTCGTCGAGCACCCGGCGGATCGGCCACGGGACCTCGGGCACGTCGAGATCGATCGACCCCGGCGCGCCAGCGTGATCGACGTCGAGCCCCGACAGCGCCACCCGGTTCACGCGGCGGTCCTCCACCACCGCGTAGGCGATGGCGAACGGGAGGAGCCTGCCGTCGCGGAGGCAGGGCTCGAGCGCTGCGAAGGCCTCGGCGCGCGTGCGCGCCCCCGCGAGCAGGGACGCGAGGTCGCGCAGCAGCGAGATGCGGCGCTCACCGAGGATGCGCTCGGTCTCCTCGACGACCACGCAGAAGAGACCGGCGCGCCCACCGTCGTCGCCGGGCACCACGCTGTAGGAGAACGAGAAGTATGTCTCCTCGCGGTAGCCGTTGCGCTGGAGGAAGAGGAGAAGGCCGTCGTCGAGGGTGCCCTCGCCGGTGGAGAGGACGTGATCGATCCGCGGACCGACCGCGTCCCAGATCTCAGCCCACACCTCGCGCGCCGGCTTGCCGAGCGCCCGCGGGTGCTTGGTGCCCAGCGTCGGCTGGCGGTAGGCGTCGTTGTAGAAGAAGAGGAGGTCGGGCCCCCACCCCATCCACATCGCGTAGCGCGAGCCGAGCATGAGCCTGATCACGGTCTTCAGGCTCGGCGACCATGCGTCGGGTGGACCGAGCGGCGTGTCCGACCAGTCCCGCGCCCGCATCAGCGCTGCCATTTCTCCGGCGCCTGCGAAGACGCCGTGGTCCTCGGCTGTGCTCATCGGTGGGTGGGGCTCGAGAACATGACTCGCCCGTCGCGGAGTATCGCGCGAGAGAGCGTCGCGCAAATGTGGCGACATGGTGCACCGGTCGCGGTTTGCCTCAACGACGAGGCATCGAGCGGCCGGTCCGACGGGTCAGAACACCGTCATCGTGTGGTACGCGCCGGGCTCCAGATCCGCCGCGCGGAGCCGGGCCACGACCTTCTCCACCCACCCGCGGAGCTGCTCCGCGTCGAAGGGCTCTCCCTCCAGCCCCACCAGCGCGCCGCCGAGCGTGTCGCGCATGTACCCAGCGGCGAGGAGGAGCGGCTCGAGGATGACCAGCGGGTCTGCGGTGCGCGCCACGTGGAGCGCGATGCGCAGGGCCCTCACCCGCTCGCCGCGGTCGACCTCGGGGATCATCGTGAACAGCGCCTCGTCCCCCGGGGCGTCCTCGTCGTTCAGCCACGCGAAGCCGTCCTCCAGGTCGCCTTCGGCCAGGCGGAGGTCCTTCGCCATGCGACGGACGTCGTCGAGCGCGAAGGGCTGGCCCTCGGGCGCCTCGACCAGGACGCCGGCCCAGGCCTCCTCCAGGTCCTCCAGGAGATCGTCGATGATGGCGGCGCGGGCGACGGCCTCCTCCAGCGAAGGCCGCGTGGAGATCGCCGTGATGCCGGCGCCGTCGAGACGTGTCCGCACCTCGTCCAGGATCGCGGTCAGGTCCTCGCCCTCGCGCTCGACGTCGATGCCCGCCAGCGCCACCGCCAGCTGGAGCCGCGTGTACCGCTCCGGCACGCCAGAGGTCTCGGGGTAGGTCCACTCCGCGGTGTCGGGGCAGAACGCGTGGAGCGAGACGTCGTTCTCCAGCCGCCACGTCGACGGAAAGAGCGGCATGAAGCGGTCGCGGTGCATCGGCCGCGGCAGCTCGACATCGATCACCCACGACACCGTGGGCGAGGCCTGACGGTCGTAGATCTCCACCCGTCGCGGGCGGGTGAGGACGGGTGCGGTGGGCTTCACGGCCGGAGGGTACGTCAGGTCAGGTCCCGCAGAAGGTCGCGCGGACGCGCTCGCTCTCCTCCGGCGGCGCGGCCAGCTCGGCGTGGGCGGGCTGGTCGTCGTAGGGGCGACCGAGGACCTCGAGCAGCCGCTCGAACGGCGCGAGATCGGCGCGCTGCACTGCGGCCTCGATCACCTCCTCGACGCGGTGATTGCGCGGGATGAAGGCGGGGTTCGCGCGGCGCATCGCGGTGGCACGCTCCTCGGCGGTGGCGGTCTCGACGGCGAGACGCTGCCGCCACGTCTCGGCCCAGGCGTGAAACGCGCCCGGGTGCTCGAACAGCGCCGCGGTCTCGCGATCGTCGCCCGAGTCGGCGGCCGAGGCGCAGAGGCGCCGGAAGAAGAGGGTGTGGTCGACGGCGTTCGACGCCAGCCGCTCGAGGATGTCGCGACCGATCTCGAGATCGCCGTCCTCCTCCCGCAGCAGGCCGATCTTCGCGCGGAGGACGCGGGTGTGCTCCGCCTCGAAGCGCTCGGAGAAGCGGCCGACGCGGGCGGTGGCGACGCGCACCGCCTCCTCCGGGTCGGCGGCCAGCAGCGGGAGGAGCGCCTCGGCGAGACGCGCCAGGTTCCACTGGGCGATGCGCGGCTGGTTGCCGAAGGCGTAGCGCCCGCCGTGGTCGATGGCGCTCAGCTTCTTCTTCGGGTCGTGCTCGTCGAGGAAGGCGCACGGCCCGTAGTCGATGGTCTCGCCCGAGATCGAGCTGTTGTCGGTGTTCATGACGCCGTGAATGAAGCCGACGCCCAGCCACTCCGCGATGAGCTTCGCCTGCACCTCGGCGACGTGATCGAGCAGCGCGAGCGCGTCGTTGCCCGAGCCCTGCGCGTCGGGGCGGTGACGCTCCAGCGCGTACGACGCGAGCGTGGCGAGGCCCTCGCGGTCGTCGCGCACGGCGAAGTACTCGAAGGTCCCCACGCGGATGTGGCTTGCTGCGACGCGGGTGAGGATCGCCCCCGGGAGGACGTTCTCGCGAACCACCGCCTCGCCGGTGGTCACGGCCGCCAGGGCGCGCGTGGTGGGGATGCCGAGCGCGGCCATGGCCTCGCTGACCACGTACTCGCGGAGCACGGGCCCCAGCGCCGCGCGACCGTCGCCGCCGCGCGAGAACGGCGTGCGACCCGCCCCCTTGAGCTGGATGTCGCGGCGCCGGCCATCGCGGTCGACAACCTCGCCGAGGAGGATGGCCCGGCCGTCGCCGAGCCGCTGGACGAAGCTCCCGAACTGGTGGCCCGCGTACGCCAGCGCGATCGGATCGGCTCCCTCGGGAACGGCGTTGCCGGCGAGCACCTGGGCGCCCTCCGGCGAGGCGAGGCGGTCGGGGTCCACCCCCAGCTGCGCCGCCAGCGCCCGGTTCACCTGGATCAGCTTCGGCGCCCGGACCCGCGTGGGGGCGACGCGCGCGTGAAAGCGCTCGGGCAGGCGCGCGTAGGAGTTGTCGAAGGCGAACATTCGGCGATGTGTAGCACCCCGCGTCACCGCGTGACGCGAGGGGCTCCGCCGCGCTGGCGCCCTCAGGACTCGTCGACCGCGAGCGGTCGCGCCATGAACGTGACGATGGCGCCGTAAGCGGGGCCGTCGATCCCGTCGAGCTCGTGGGTGATGTCCTCCTCCACCCCGAGCTTGCTGGTCCACCGCCCGTCCGCCAGCTGACGCGAAGCGTGCGTCGGCACCGGGGTTCGCGCCGCGTGGTAGAGCGCGATCTTCTCCACGCCCGACTCCAGATCGCCGCCGTCACACACCACGTAGCCGACGCACTCGAACGCGGCGACGAACGCGGCCGCCGTCGCCTCGCGCGGGGCGCCCGGCGGCCAGTACGTCTCGGTGTCCGGGATGGGGACCGGCCACCACCATCTCCCATCGTCACCCGCCGCCCAGGCGAAGCAGTTGTACCTGTCCGTCCTCGGCCCGGTCAGCGTGAAGCCGCCGCGATCGAGGTTCGGAAAGGCCTGCGGTGACCACGGCATCGTGGCTGCCTCAGCCGTCGAGCACGGCGCACTTCGAGACGCGGCCGACGCGCCACGAGCCGGTGGCGTCCTTGAAGGGACCCTTGGCCCAGCGGACCTTGGGCGAGACCGCCTCGCCGACGGGGGAGAAGTCGCAGCGCACCTTGAAGCGCTTCGCCGGCAGCTTCGACTTCTCCAGCGCCGGGTCGTCCCACACGCCGGCGGCCAGGACCGTCTTCCGATCGGTCGTGGTGTAGGGCTGCAGCGTGGTACCCGGCCCGCTCGGTGCGGCGCCGGCAGGCCACGGCTTGCCCTCCCCGTCGAAGCCGCAGCGCAGGCCGTCGATGACGGTCGCCGAGCCACAGGCGAGGTTGTCGCGGTCGGCCGCGACCAGGGTGAGCTCGACCGTCTGACCCTTGCCCAGCCTGGCCGCCAGGCCGGGGTTCCACGACGGGAGGGTGCTGAAGGCCAGAGCGCCGGCGACGGCGGACAGGACCATCCCCAGGACGACGACCTCGCGCGGCCAACCCTTGCTCGCGGGCGGGCCAGCGGGGGGCCGGGCGGCGGCCGGAGCCGGTCGGGCGGCGGCTCGCGGCGCAGCCTTCGGTGCCTCCTCCTCCTTCTCGTCGTCCCCGTCCTCGTCGTCCCCGTCCCCGTCCTCCTCGTCCCGCTCGTCGTCCCGGTCCTCATCGGCCGGTTCGTCGTCGCCGGTCTCCGGCGGGTCGGACGGCTCCGAAGCGTCGTCGTCGTCGTCGTCCTCGTCTCGGTCCTTGGTCTGCGCTGTGGCCATTCGAAGCTCCTCTGGCGGACTTTCGCCGCGGCCTCAACCAGGTCGCGCGGGGTCCTATTTCTGGCCCGCTCGCCACGCTGGCGGATGATCGCCGTGCGTCGCGGGGGATGCCGCGAACACATAGAGCATCGCCGCCGGCGCACCACGAACCTTCGACCGGCCAGGGGCAGACCGGGCCCCCGGGCGCCTCTCCGCCGCGGGCTCCAGCGGTGGGGTTTTCCCAGGGCGATCAGCGGAGGGCGTCGTCGATGAACGTCTGCACCCAGGCGCGCTGTCGCTCCACCCGGTAGACGTAGTGGGTCGCCGACACGACACCGATGATCTCGCGCGGCCCCTCGTCCTCGGCGTCGTCGACGGCGTAGACCGGCCCGCCGGAGTCACCCGGCTGGATCATCTTCTCCGGCGCGACGTAGTAGAGCGGGTGGTTCTCGGTCCCCGCCAGCCGGTGGAGGAGGACGATGGGGTTGCTCTCGAAGAGCCAGTCGTCCGACGGCCTGCCCTCCAGCGTGCGCCCGACGACCACCGCCTCGCTGCCGTGCTCGACGGGCTCGCTCGCGAGGGTCGGGTAGGCGTCGATGACGATCGGCTCGTCGAGCAAGATCACCGCGACGTCGTTCAGGTCGAGGTCGGCGTCCATCCCGACGTCCCAGTCGAGGACCTCGGCGCGTGTGGCACGGGTCCACTGGCGCTCGGCGAAGGGGGCGACGACGGCCCACGAGCGGAAGCCGTCGACGCAGTGTCCAGCGGTGAGCACCACGGTCGGCGCCACGAGCGCGCCGGAGCAGACGCCGGCGGGCCCGTACTCGTCGGCCAGGTTGATGAGGACGGCCTCCGCGTGGCCATGGGCGATTCGCCCCTCGACGACGTCTTCGCTCTGCGACTCGACCTCGGTCGACTCCTCCGATTCGCCCCCGTCGCAACCCCAGGAACCGACGAGAATGGCGCTCGCGGCGAGGACGTGGAGGAGGTGGGTCGGTCGCATGTGCGACGACCGATAGGCACGGCCCATGCCAGCCCCACCGGCCGCCGAAGAGCTGGGGATCCGGGGACCGCGGGCAGGCCGACGCATCGCCATGGATCGTCCGAGCACCACACCAACCTCCCACCCCACCGCTTCGGGCGTACCATCGCTGCGGGAGTCCGAGATGAGCGCGAAGCCCTGCATGACTCGCTCGACGATCGACCGGACCGATGCAGCGAGGCTCGCCGCGCTGGCGCTCCTCGCCGTGCTCGGTGGCTGCAGCGACGACGGCACCCGAACTGCGGGTAGCGGCGGCGCCGGCGGCGCCTCGGATCCGCAGGCGAGCTCCAGCTCGCAGGGCGGTAGCGACACACAGGTCGGAGCCGGGGGAGAGGGCGGCACCGCCGCGGAGGGTGGAGCCTCACCGGGCGGCCCGCAGATCCATATCCACATGCGGGCCACCACCGAGCCGTTCTCGCACGACGACGAACTCTCGGGGCAGACGCCGCTCGAGCACGTCAGCGGGGTGCGCCGGCTCGAGCTGCTGAAGGACGCGTCGGATCCGGACCCCTTCGTCGTCTTCGATCTCGGCCAGGACTTCGTCGAGGTCGATTACGCGGACGGTGCGGACGTCATCGCGCACAGCCTGCCGGCCGCCGAGCTGCCGGCGGGCACGTACACCCTGGCGCGCGTGGTCCACAGCCACGTCCGCTACCGGATCGCGGCGACGCTGCACTACCAGGGCCTCGACCTGCCCGGCGAGCTCGACAACGTGCAGGTCCTGTCGAACGGCACGATGCTCGACGGCGTGCTGCGCCAGGCCGGCTGGTACGAGTACGTCTTCGTCACCGGAGGCCAGGAGTTCCCCGCCACCGGCGACGATGCGCCGGTGCCGGAGTGGTCCAACACGGGTGGCTTCTCGGTCACCGTCGAGGACGGCGCGTGGACCTACCAGTTTCCGGTCCTGCTCCCGCTGAGCCCCGACGTGACCGAGGACGTGGACGTGGTCCTCGAGGTCAACATGTTCGAGAGCTTTCGCTGGCGCGACCTCGACGAGCCTGACTACGCACCCGGCGTGTTCGACACGACGGACACCACGTTCGAGCCGGTCCTGCGCTTCGGCGCGAACGGCTACAGCGTCTACACCGAGTGACGCCCGGCACCTGCCGGCAGATCGCCGGTCGGGTTCGTGCTAGGCGAGGGCATGGCCGGCGCGAGTCTCCTCTCCCTCCTCGACGACATCGCCTCGCTGCTCGACGACGTCGCCGTCCTCACCAAGGTCGCGACCAAGAAGACGGCGGGCGTCCTCGGCGACGACCTCGCGCTCAATGCCGAGCAGGTCACCGGCATCGACGCCAACCGCGAGCTCCCCGTGGTGTGGGCGGTGGCCAAGGGCAGCGCGAAGAACAAGCTGATCCTGGTGCCGGCCGCGCTGGCCATCAGCGCGGTCGCGCCGTGGGCGGTGACGCCGCTCCTGATGATCGGCGGCGCCTTCCTGTGCTTCGAGGGCTTCGAGAAGGTCGCCCACAAGCTGCTGCACTCCCCGACGGAGGACCAGTCCCACCACGCCGAGCTGGTGGCCGCGGTGGCGGCGCCCGAGGTCGACATGGTGGCCTTCGAGAAGGAGA
Organism: Polyangiaceae bacterium; assembly: GCA_046596645.1. Taxonomy (GTDB): domain Bacteria; phylum Myxococcota_A; class Polyangia; order Polyangiales; family Polyangiaceae; genus JBKJLX01. Next base: position 1,711 of record JBKJLX010000003.1, on the reverse strand, counting down.
AGATCCGGGGCGCGGTGCGCACCGACTTCATCCTCAGCGCCGAGATCATCGTCATCTCGATGGGCGCCATCGCCGCCGCCTCCTTCGGCACGCGCGTCGCCGCGCTGATCGCCATCTCGGTCCTCATGACCATCGGCGTCTACGGCCTGGTCGCCGGGATCGTGAAGCTCGACGACGCGGGGCTCTGGCTGCAGAAGCGGCGCGGCCCGGCGAGGATGCTCGGCGCGGGCCTGATCCTCGGGGCGCCGTGGTTGATGAAGGGCCTCTCCTTCGCCGGCACCGCGGCGATGTTCCTGGTGGGCGGCGGCATCCTCCTCCACGGGATCCCTGGCGCCGAGGGGTGGGTGCACGACGCGGAGGAGGACGCGGGCTTTCCCGGGGCCAGCCTGCTGGTGCCCAACCTCGCCAACGCGCTCGCCGGCGTCTTCGCCGGCGGCATCCTGGTCGCGCTGCAGACCGCGGTGAAGCGCCTCCTTCCGAAGAAGAGCGGGGAGAAGAAGAGCGCGAGCTGATGCGCGGCGCAGGCGACCCGCCGCGCGATCACTTCACGAGGTGCGCCACGCCGGTTCAGCCCGCAGCGGGCGGGCTGGCCAGGAGCTGCCGGCGACGGCGTCGCCGCAGTTGAGCCGATGCCGACGGCGAGCGGTCGCTCGCCGAAGCTTCCCCCGGCGTTGAGCTCGGCGAGCGCGCGCACCATGCCGCGCGCCGCGTTCACCGCCGCCAGCTCCGGCGCCTCGCCCTCCTCGAGCACTTGAAGCCGTGACGTGATTCAGATGGCCGGGTGACGCGCGGCCAGTTGCCGACGTCGGGGCCAGGCCTATCCTCTCGCGCTCGCGCAGAGCTGCGGAGCCGCGCCAGGAGAGTGTGCAAGTGACGCAGAGCAAGAGCGAGACCGAGAACCCCGCGATCCCGTCGCCGACGCCGAAGACCACGAGGCCGAGGACCAACCGGGACTGGTGGCCCGACCAGCTCGACCTCTCGGTCCTCCGTCCGACCTCGCCGCGCTCGAGTCCTCTGGGCGACGACTTCGCGTACGCGAAGGACTTCGCCAGGCTCGACGTGGAGGCGCTGAAGAAGGATGTCACCCAGGCGATGACGGCGTCGCAGGACTGGTGGCCCGCCGACTACGGCCACTACGGTCCGTTCTTCATCCGCTTGAGCTGGCACGCCGCCGGCACCTACCGGATCGAGGACGGGCGCGGTGGGGCCGGCGACGGCGCCCAGCGCTACGCGCCGCTCAACAGCTGGCCCGACAACGCGAACCTCGACAAGGCGCGGCGGCTGCTCTGGCCGATCAAGCAGAAGTACGGCCGCGCGCTCTCGTGGGCCGACCTCCTGGTCTACGCCGGGAACGTCGCCCTCGACTCGATGGGCCTCCAGACCTTCGGCTTTGCCTTCGGGCGGCCCGACGTGTGGGAGCCGCAGGAGATCTTCTGGGGGACGGAGGACAGCTGGCTCGGCGTCGAGCGCTACAGCGGCGACCGCGAGCTTTGCGGCTCGCTGGGCGCCGTGCAGATGGGCCTCATCTACGTGAACCCCGAGGGCCCCAACGGGAAGCCCGATCCGGCGGCGTCGGCGCGCGACATCCGCGAGACGTTTCGGCGGATGGCGATGAACGACGAGGAGACCGTCGCGCTCATCGCCGGCGGCCACACCTTCGGCAAGTGCCATGGCGCGGGCGACGCGAAGAAGGTCGGCGCGGAGCCGGAGG
>JBKJLX010000875.1:0-14252 GCA_046596645.1 Polyangiaceae bacterium | reverse complement strand
CTTGCAGCCTGCACGCCGAGGCACTGGCTCAATACCGCGCTGCGGCCGCGAGCCGGATCCTGTCGACCGACGAGCGCGCGCGAGCCGAGCGTGGCGTGCAGGCTGCAAGTCGGCGTGTCGGCATCGTCCGCGTCGACGGCGGCGCCGGTGGGGTGGTCAGCCTCGACGGTCGCGCGCGCTGCACGGCACCGTGCCGGATCGAGGTCGACCCGGGGACCCACGACGTCACGCTCCCCGGCCGACCGCTTCCGCTCACCCTGCGCATCGACGCGCGCGCCGGCGAGGAGGTCGTCGTCGCAGCGGAGGCGCCGGCTGCTCCCCCGCGCGCCGCGGTCGTCTTCCGGCCGAGCTACGAGCCCGGGTGGCTCACCTGGACGGGCGCGAGCGTGGGCGTCGTCGGCGTCGCCGGCGTCGTCGGATTCGGGCTGCACGCCGAGGCACTCCACGAGGAATACGAGCGCGCGCCCACGCGACAGGGCCTCGATGACGGCGTGGCGGCGCGCAACCTCGCCAATGCGGCGCTGGGCGTCGCCGTGATCGGCGTGGTGGTCGTCGCGATCGACCTGGTGTTCGTCGCGCCCGGGGCCGGACCACCGGCACCGAGCGCGGCCCAGCTCCGCTGGTAGGCGGGGTCCGCCCGCGTCGGCGGTGGGCTCCACCCCGCCACGGGTCGGCTCTACCCCTCCAGCGGTCGGAGGAACCAGCAGGCGACAGTCGGAATCTGCGTGATCTCCCGGCGGCACGAGCGTTGCTGAGACGGAGGCGATGCAACCCCGAGCGTTCCGCGCGTGTCTCACGTTGATGGCCCTCGCGGCCTGCGATGACGATGGCGCCCGCGACCGGGGCGAGGGCGGATCGAGCTCGTCAGCCTCGGGGTGGACCTCGTCGGGCTCTCCGCCCGGGAGCAGCGGCACGAGCACCGTCGCCGGGGGTGGTGGCGACACGCCAGCGTCAGGCGCCAGCGGTAGCGGCGGTCCCGGGGGCGGCGGCAGCGGGACCACGACCGGGACGGGCGCTGGCGATGCAGGCGGCGGCCAGCCGATCTCGAGCTGCACCGACACCGCGTGCGCATTTCCGGGAGCCGAGGGCTTCGGCACGGCGACTCCGGGAGGCCGCGGCGGCCAGGTGATCGTCGTCGACACCTTGGCCCCCGACGGACCGGGGTCGCTCACCGAGGCCCTCCTCACCGCGGGCCCCCGCGTCATCGTCTTCGCCGTCTCGGGCGTGATCGACTTCGCGGGCGCCTCGATCGAGCTCACCGAAGCGCAGTCGTTCGTCACCGTTGCGGGGCAGAGCTCGCCGGGCGGCATCACGCTGCGCAACGTGACCTTGAGCTCGTATCACTCCGGCTTTCACGATGCGGTATTTCGCTTCCTCCGCGTGCGGGGGACCAGCAACGCAGACAACCTCTCGTTCGCCACCGTCTCCAACATCGTCATCGACCACATGGACTTCTCGGGCGCCACCGACGAGACGTTCGACATGACGGCGTCGCGCGATTTCACCATCTCGTGGTCGACGATCAGCAACAGCACCGGCGGGCCGGGTTCGCAAGGCTACGGCGCGCTCATCGCGTACATGCCGACGACCAACATCTCGATCCACCACAATCTCATGGCGAATCATGCCGGGCGCTGCGCCGCGCAGATGCACTGGGCCGGAGAGGGGGAGCCGCCCGAGGGCGGGGCGACGCTCGATTTTCGCAACAACGTCCTGCACAACTGCGGCTCGCAGCAGCTCTTGCGCGCCGAGGGGATACCCACCACCGGCATCCGGTTCAACCTGGTCGGCAACTTCGCCCGCAGTGGGCCCGCCACGCCGGCCGAGTCGATGATGTTCGGCGTGTGGGGCGACATCCACCTCGCCGACAACGTCTACGAGGGGCAGTCGATGATCCTCACGCCGTACTTCGAGGGCACCCAGCACGACGCTCCGTTCGAGTTCCCGGCGGTGACGACCTCATCGGCTACCGTCGCTCGCGGCGACGTGCTGCGCTGGGTCGGCGCGTGGCCTCGCGACGCGATGAACGTGCGCACCATCGACGAGGTCGAGGCGGGCGCCGGTCAGCTCGGCGCGATCGATGATGCATTGATCGTCGACGGTCCTCCTGCAGCCGCGGACGGCGACGCCGACGGCCTGCCCGACAGCTGGGAGGTCGAGCGAGGGCTCGACCCCCAAGACGGAGCAGACTCGGCGGCGATCGCACCCGGCGGCTACGCCCACATCGAGATCTATCTGGCCGAGCGCGCTGCGCTCATCACGGGGCACTGAGATGAATCACGCCATGTCTGCGCGCACCTCGATCGCCGTTCTCGCGTTCCTCGCTACCGCCGCTGCGTGCGACGACGACGCCAGCCGCCCCGGCACCGGGGGGGGCGCGACCGGCACGGCGGGCGGGCCGAGCGCGTCCGGAACGGGCGGCAGCGCATCCGCCGGCGGTAGCCCCTCGGGCCAGGGCACGGGTGAAACCAGCAGCTCGACCGACGGGAGCGGCGGGGCCGGGGCCGGGGAGGGGCCTGGGGCAGGGGCGGGAACGGGTACCGGCGGGGACGGCGAGGGCAGCGCCGACGACGTCGCTCCGCCGACGTGCGTCGACCACGCCACGCTCCCGGCGTGGCGTCAGGGCATGCAGGTCCTCGAGTGGAAGCGGCTGAGCAGCGTGGACCTCGACAGCGTGACGCCGACGGTGCAGCCCGGCGGTCACTACGGGGGTCGCATCGATGCGTGGAACGGCTTCTGCGCCGACACCACGAGCAGCGTGATGTACCTCGCCGCCGCCGGTGGCCACGGCGATTACGCCGGCAACGAGGTCTATTCGATCGATCTCAAGGCGGACTTGCCGCAATGGGTGCTCGAGAACGAGCCCACCCCGCCCTCGGACTACACGATCGACCAGGCCTACTACGCGGACGGGCGGCCCTCGCCCACGCACACCTACTACACGTCGTGGTTCATCGAGGCGCGGCGGAAGGTCTTCCGCTTCGCAGGCGCCGCCAGCTGGGGCACCGGGAACGGGGGCTCTTCGCACATCGATTCCTGGGACCCCATCACCAGGGACTGGGACCCCGCGGGCACCCACCCCGACATGGGCCCTGCGCCCGGCGTGGAGATCCCGACGGCGAAGAACATCCTCACCGGCGACGTCTACCAGTTCCAGAACAACAATCACCTGCGCGCCTGGTACGCGGCGACCGACACCGCGCTCGATCTCGGCGATGCCCCGGGCGGGAGCGGTTCCCACTGGGACGTCTACAAGGCTGCATCGGCGGTCGATCCGGTCGCAGGGCGGCTCGTCTTCTTCTCCGATGGTGCGAACCCGGGCGCGGCGCGCCTCTACGACCTCGCCGCGGGCACCTGGTCGGTCCAGCCGTTCTCTGGGGAGGGGGCGCCCGCCGTCAGCGCACCGGACGGTCAGGCGATGGCCTACTACGACGTCTGCGCCGGGGCGTTCGCCGTGAAGACCAACGCGCTGGGGGACGTGTTCTTCGTCGACGCGACGACCTTCGATGCGGTGCCGGCGCCCACGACAGGGGAAGTGCCGCCGTCGGCGATCAACGGGGTGCACACGCTCTTCCAGTACCTCCCGGCGCTGGGCGGCTACGCGTATCAGCCGTCCGCGGTCGCCGGGCTCTACTTCCTCGCGACGCAGTAGAGGGGCCGGGCCCGCTATGCTCAGCGCCCATGCGACACGACAGGAGCCCCGTCGCTCGAGGCGCACTGCGCGCCTGCCTGTGCGTGTCTCTGTGTACGCTGGGCGCGTGCCTCCTCGCCTTTGACCCCGGCCGGCTCGAGGGCGCCGGCGGCAGCGGATCCGGCGGCGGCGATGGTGCAGGCGGCGGCGCAGAATGCGGCGGGTGCCGGGACGACGGCGCCTGTCTCGCGGGCGACACTCCGGCGGCGTGCGGCGTCGGCGGCGCGAGCTGCGAGGTCTGTCTCGAGCCGACGAGCAGCTGCCGCGCAGGCCGATGCGTCGCGACGGCGGCGAACGTGTCGCTCGCGCTCGGCGACGGCGCGACGCTCGCTGTCGACGCGACGGGCGCACTCTGGGCGTGGGGCAACAACGGCGCGGGGCAGCTCGCGCTCGGCGACGCGCCGGAGGTCTCCCGCCCCGCGCGGGTGTCGGACGGCTGGTCGCGCGTGGCGCTCGGGGGAGAAGGCAGCGGGCACGGCTGCGGCGCGCGCACGGACGGCTCGCTCTGGTGCTGGGGGGGCAACGGCGACGGTCAGCTTGGCACGGGCTCCACGGATGCCACGCGGACGCCGGTCCGCGTGGGCGACGGTGCCGACTGGCGGACGATCGGGGTCGGCCGCGCTTCGACGTGCGGCACGCGCGGCGCGGGCTCGCTCTGGTGCTGGGGGTGGAACGGAGATGACCGCCTGGGAATCCCCGGGCTCGAGGGCTCGAGCGTTCCCATCATGGTGGACGCGCTCTCCGACTGGGCGGCCGTCACCCTGACGTTCACGCATGCGTGCGCGCTCCGCGTCGACACGTCCTTGTGGTGCTGGGGCGCCAGCGGTTACGGCGCGCTGGGCCGCGAGGGAGCGAATGCACCCCCTGCGCTCGTCGACGCCGAGCCTTCGGAATGGGCGCGTGTCGCCGCGGGTGGCGAGTCGTCGTGCGGCCTCCGCAGCGATGGATCTTTGTGGTGCTGGGGACGCGGCGACCTGGGACAGCTGGGCTTCGCGGGCGGCGCGTCGCAGCCCACGCGCGTCGGCGACGCCGCCGACTGGATCGACGTGTCGTCGGGCGGAACACATGCCTGCGGGGTGCGCGCCGATGGCACGCTCCACTGCTGGGGTAGCAACGCGCTGGGGCAGCTCGGCGCGGCGCCCAGCGCCGGGACCAGCCAGCCCAGCCGTGTCGGTGACCAGGCCGGGTGGGTCGAGGTCGAGTGCGGGCGTGGCCACACCTGCGCCATCGACGAAACCGATCGCATCTACTGCTTCGGATCGAACGGATACGGCGAGCTCGGCATCGGCGCCGCCACCCTGGCGGTCGGCGTGCCGATGGAGGTGCGGCTGGAGTGAGGAAATGTCCTCGGGCTTCCTGGTACCGCGTCCGCGAAGTTCGTCGCGCGATCGACGTAGGTTTGTTCGGGATCGATCTGCCGGACGGGACCCTCGCCTGCGGCCAGGAGATCTGCCAGAAGGACGAGGAGTACTACGCCTGCCCCTGAGCGTCGGCCCGGGACGACGCTCCGGCCTCGACGACCGGTGGGGCGACGTCAGCGCGTTTGCGGCCGCGTGCAGCTCGCGGTGACGATGCGCTGGAAGCGGAACTCGCGACCTCGCTCGTAGCTGCCGGTCAGCGACAGCGCGATCTCGTCGAAGGACACGCTGCGCACGTGGCGGAAGCCCTCCTCGAACAGCAGAGGGAGCGGATCGTTGGAGCCCCAGACGAATCGCTCGCCCAAACCCTCGACGAAGTCGGCGGCCGCGTCGTCCTTGCGGCTGCGGCTCTTCGCGTCGACGAACTTCTTGAGGAAGTGGTCGAACAGAAGGATCGACCGCGGCTCGAACGCCGTCGCCACCTTGCGCAGCGTGGCCCGCACCGCCTCCTCCGGCAGGTAGTAAGAGACGCCCTCCCACAGCACCACCGAGGGCCGGGACAGATCGAGCCCGCCCGCAGCGAGCCGCTCCACGAAGTCGTCGCGCTCGAAGTCGCAGCTGACGTAGGTCGCCGCTTCCTTCGGGTAGCCGGGGGCGCGATCGAGGCGCGCCAGCTTGTCGGCCTGGCTCGCCGGGTGGTCGACCTCGAAGAAGCGGACGCCCGGGTGCGCCAGCCGCGCGGCGCGCGTGTCGAGGCCAGCGCCCAGGATCACCACCTGGTGCAGGCCGGGCTCCTCCCGCGACCAGTGCCGCACCTCCTCGTCGAGGTAAGCAGTGCGCACCGCCATCCACAGCTCGCGATCGGCCAGAAAGGCGTCGACCCGGGCGCAGAGCGCCTCGCCCTCCTCACCGGCGAGGTGCTCGGCCCAGGTGTCTCTCGCGATGGGCGACGGCCGCCGCGCCGCGCGCGCGCGGTAGGCGGAAACGAGAAGGGCGGTCCGGCTCGCGCCGCGCTCGTTCATGCGCGGAGCATAGTCGACCCGCCCCTCTTCAGCGGACTAGCGACGCTGCGCGATCACTCGCTGCAGACGTAGCCCGCGGTGGTGCACTCCTCGTCGCCGGCGCACGAGCACGAGCCGTCCTCCTGGCAGGTGCCGAAGCCGCCGCAGTCCTCGTCGGTCGCGCAGCCCGGCGTCGGGTACTCACAGTAGTTGCCGTCCTCGGTCACGCCGGTGCAGGTCCCGCCCTCGACCAGGTCGCAGTCCTCGTCGACCGCGCACGTCTCCGCGCAGAAGGCGCCGGGGAAGCAGGCGTAGTCGGGCAGTGCTCCGCCGAACGTGCACTCCTCGTCCACCGCGCAACCGGCGTTGCTGCAGAGGCCCTCATCGCAGGTCCAGTTGTACGGGTACGCATCGCTCGGGCAGTCGGGCGCCCCGGCGCAGCAGTCGATCGCCTCCTCGCACGAGGCGATGCAGTAGCCTCCCGCGGTGCTGCCGCCGCCGGTGCCAGCGGCGCCGCCGGTGCCCGTGGTGGTTGCGCCGCCCGTGCCCGCGACCCCGCCGGTGCCAGCCGCCCCGCCGGTGCCCGCGGCGGAGTCGCCGCCGGTGCCCGCGCCGTCACCGCCCGTGCCGGCGGCGGTGCTGCTCGGCGAGGTGGTGTTGCTGGTGGTGCCCCCCGACCCGTCGTCGTCGCTGCCGGTCGTGCCGCAGGAGCACTCGCCGGTGCAGGCGGAGAGGAGGGTGAGGAAGGTGGCGGCGATCAGTGAACGGTTCTGCATGGCGTCGATCTCCTTGGGAAAAGGGCAAGCGCGGCGGTGAGGTGAGGGTGAGGGGCGCAGGAGCGGGGGGGGCACCTCACCCACCCCGGGTAGACGACTCTTACGGTCTGCGCCCTCCGGTCCCTCCCTACCGCTCGCCAGGTTCGCGCGTTTAAGAGGGGTGGGAGCCGAGGAGCCGCGCCAGCGCTTGCTCGACCCGGTCGCGGTCGCGGTCGCGCGCCGCCTCGTCGCCGACCGCCAGCACGTAGCGCACGAGGGAGAGCTCGAGCGGCGCCAGCCGAGCGCGCCGGGTGAGCCCCAGCGCGGCGACCTCGAAGGCGATCAGCGCGTCCTCACCTCCGTCCACCGGGTCCAGCAGCACCTCGCCCAGCTCGCCGCCGCGACGCTTCAGGTGCCCGATGACGCTGCGCACGTGGAACGCGCGCCGCCGGGCGCGCCGTGCCGCAGGGTCCTCGAACATCCGGTAGAAGCGGTTGCGCGACCAGGTGTCGGGCGCCAGCACCAGGGCGCAGAGCAGCGCGTCGAGATCGGGCGTCGCCGGCCCCGCCTTCGCCGGCCGCTCGCTCCCGGCGCCCGGCACCCTCAGCTCCCCAGCCCGTCCTGGCGCGGGCCCTTGAGAAGCTCGGCCTGGCGATGCTGGCGGAGCGCCGCGATGAGCTCGTCGAGATCGCCGCCCAGCACTGCGTCGATCCGGTGCAGCGTCATGCCGATTCGATGATCGGTGACCCGGTTCTGCGGCACGTTGTAGGTGCGCACCTTGGCCGAGCGCTCGGCGGAGCCCACCATGCTGCGCCGCTCGGCGCTCATCGCGTCATCCGCCTTTTGTTGCTCGAGGTCGAGCAGGCGCGAGCGCAGCACCTTCATCGCCCGCGCCTTGTTCTTCAGCTGCGAGCGCTCGTCCTGGCATTTAACGATGAGACCGGTCGGGATGTGCCGGAGCTGCACCGCGCTGTTGGTGGTGTTGACGCCCTGCCCACCGGGCCCGCCACTGGCGGCGATCGAGATCTCGAGATCCTTGTCGTCGATGTGCACGTCGACCTCCTCCGCCTCGGGGAGGATGGCCACGGTCGCGGTCGAGGTGTGGATCCGGCCCTGGGTCTCCGTCTGCGGTACGCGCTGCACTCGGTGCACGCCCGCCTCGTAGCGCAGGTGCGAGTACACGCCGCTGCCCGTCACCAGCAGCACGACCTCCTTGTAGCCGCCGGCGGAGGCCTCGCTGAGGCTCAGCACCTCGACGTTCCACCGGTGGCGCTCGGCGTAGCGGACGATCATCCGATAGAGGTCGGCGGCGAAGAGCGCGGCCTCCTCCCCTCCCTCCCCGCTGCGAATCTCGACGATGACGTTGCGATCCTCGTTGGGGTCGCGGGGGAGCAGCAGCAGGCCCAGCTCTGCCTCCAGCTTGGCGCGCTCCGCTTCCAGCTCCGGCAGCTCTGCCTGAGCGAGCTCGGCCATCTCGGCGTCACCGGCGTCGAGGATCTCCCGGTCCTCGGCGATGCGCTTCTCCACGTCGCGCAGGCGGACCCACCCCTCGACCACGGGCGTGACCTGGGCCAGCTCCTTGTTGAGCTTCTGCATCTGCCCCGGGCTGGAGAGGACCGCTGGGCTGCAGAGCAGGTTCTCCAGCTCGTTCTTTCGCCGCTCGATGGCCGCGAGCTTCTCGACCGGGAGCACCGACGCCCGTCCTTCCCGTCAGGAGACGGCGATGCGGCCAGCCATCGCCGGCTCGCCCAGCGCCGAGCCACCGAGCGCGACCGGGATGGCATCGGCGAGAACGTCATAGGACGCGTACTGCTTGTCCTCCTCCGCCACGGCAGCAGGCTTGAGGGTCGCCAGGGCCAGCGCGGTGCGGAGGGAGGCGAGCGCCACCTCGAGCTGATCGTCGTCCGGCTCGGCGGTGGTGATCTTCTGCACCAGGAAGCCCGGCCACAGGAGGACCCGCAGCGGGCCCGTCGTGCAGTACTTCGCGAACACCCGCTGGATCTCGTACGTGATCGCGGCGACCACGGGCAAGAGCGGGAGCTTCATCAGGAAGAAGCCGATGCCCTGCACCGCGCGGTTGCCGGGCAGGGGGGGCAGGAACGCGCCCACCGCCGAGAACAGCACGACGCTGACCATGGCGACCATGACGAGAAACGTCGTCCCGCAGCGCGCGTGGAGCGCGCTCGTCGGCTTGGCGTGCTCGACGGTGAGGTCGTGGCCCGCCTCGTAGGTGCTGATCGCCTTGTGTTCCGCGCCGTGATACTGAAAAACCCGTCGCACCTCATCCATCTGACGGATGGCAGCGAGGTAGCCGACGACGATCACCAGCTTCGATGCGCCGGTGATGACCTGGTAGCCGGGCGAGGTGACGCTGAGGCCCAGCCCGAAGAGGGCGTTGAGACCCTCGGCGGCGAGCTGCGGCAGTGCCACGAAGAGGCCGATCGCGAAGACGATGGGCAGGATGGCGAGGGCCTTGCTGCCCCCGCTCTTGCCGTCTGCGCTCTCGGTGCCGGTGGTCGACAGCAGCGACATCAGCGAGATGGCCATCAGCGCGCTGAACGTCGGCGGGGACGCGATCTTGTCGACCACCTCGGCCTTGATCACGGCGGCGTGCTTGGTCGAGCCATCGGGCCGAGGCGATGAGGCCGGCGCGGCCTGGCCTGCGCTGGCAGCCTTCAGCCGGTCCTGCTCGTCGAGGTCCTTCTCGTAGATGTCGGCCGACCAGCGCAGCGCCTGCGACCCCATCCTCAGCGAGGAGACGAGGACCCCCACGCCTCGAATCAGCGGCCAGGTGCGGGGGCCCGACGTCGCCGATGGCACCGCGCGCTCGCGCACGACCAGGCCGCCGTCGCTCTGGCGACGTACGACGATGGTCAGGGCTCCCGGGGCGCGCATCATCACGCCCTCGATCACGGCCTGGCCTCCCACGTTGGTGGGGGACGGGGCCTCGTCGCGCTCGGTGCTGCTCATACGAAAGCCCACTCTAGCAGCAGAAACGCCCCGGGCCTCGCGAACGGCCGCCCCTCGAGGAGAGGAAGGTCGGGAGGCCGGGACGGAGAGCTCACTCCTCCGGCTTGGCGGCAGGGACGCCGACCGTCGGACCGTACTTCCTGCGGAAGCGGTCGACGCGGCCCTGCACGTCCATCAGCTTGCTCTTGCCGGTGTAGAACGGGTGGCACGCCGAGCAGACGTCCGTCGTGAAGTTCCCACGGGTGGAGTGGGTGACGACGGAGGAACCGCAGGCGCAGTTGATCGTCGCCTGGGGATACACGGGGTGGATGGCGGCCTTCATGATGACGTCCTCTCGGCCCCGCGGTGCCGAGCGCAGACGCGCTCGGGGATAGGGGGGTCGAGGCTTATAATTCACGACCTCGGCCCGTGCAAGCCCACCACCCGGGCAGTGTGTCGACTCGCCACGGTCGCGCCTTGCCTGTTCCGTGCCAACGAGCGTGACGCGCCGTTGACGCATGAGGGCAGGTGGTTAGGTTCGCCCCGACCTCGACGGGCCCAGCAGGACGCGGCCTCGACGGAAAGATCAGGGGAAGAGAGCACAAGCCATGGGCAAGATCATCGGCATCGACCTCGGGACGACCAACAGCGTCGTCGCCGTGATGGAGGGCAAGGAGCCCAAGGTCATCGTCAACGCGGAAGGCTCGCGCATCACGCCGTCCGTCGTCGCGTGGGACGACAAGGGTGAGGTCCTGGTCGGCCAGATCGCGAAGCGTCAGGCGGTCACCAACCCCACCAACACCGTGTATTCGGCGAAGCGCTTCATCGGCCGCCGGTTCGACGAGGTGACCGAGGAGATCAAGCGCGTCCCCTACAAGGTCGTGAAGGGGAAGAACGGCGACGTCTCCATCGACGTGCGCGGCAAGCAGATGGCGCCCCCCGAGGTCGCGGCGAAGGTCCTGCAGAAGCTGAAGCAGGCCGCCGAGGACTACCTGGGGGAGAAGGTCACCGAGGCGGTCATCACCGTCCCCGCGTACTTCAACGATGCCCAGCGCCAGGCCACGAAGGACGCCGGGAAGATCGCCGGCCTCGAGGTCAAGCGCATCGTCAACGAGCCGACCGCGGCGGCGCTCGCCTACGGCCTCGACAAGAAGAGCGACGAGGTCATCGCCGTCTACGACTTCGGCGGCGGCACCTTCGACATCTCGATCCTCGAGGTCGGCGACAACGTCGTGCAGGTCATCTCGACCAACGGCGACACCCACCTCGGCGGTGACGATGTCGACCACGTCGTCATGGACTGGCTCGTCGCCGAGTTCAAGAAGGACACGGGGATGGACGTTTCCGCCGACAAGATGGTGATCCAGCGCCTGAAGGACGCGGCGGAGCAGGCGAAGATCGAGCTATCCAACGTGCAGGAGACGACGATCAACCTGCCCTTCCTCACCGCCGACGCGACCGGCCCCAAGCACCTCCAGAAGCAGCTCAGCCGCGCCAAGCTCGAGCAGATGATTCGACCGCTCATCGAGCGGACCATGGAGCCCGTCAAGAAGGCCATGGCCGACGCGAAGAAGACGCCGGAGCAGATCCAGGAGGTGGTCCTGGTCGGCGGCTCGACCCGCATCCCGCTGGTCGGCGAGATGGTGAAGAAGTTCTTCGGCAAGGAGCCGCACCGCGGCGTGAACCCGGACGAGGTCGTGGCCATCGGCGCTGCGGTCCAGGCGGGCGTGCTCAGCGGCGACGTGAAGGACCTGGTCCTCCTCGATGTGACCCCGCTCTCCCTCGGGGTGGAGACGCTGGGCGGCGTGATGACCGTCATGATCTCGCGCAACACCACCATCCCCACGCAGAAGAAGGAGATCTTCTCGACGGCCAGCGACAGCCAGCCGTCGGTCGAGATCAACGTGCTGCAGGGTGAGCGCACCGAGGCCCGCTACAACCGTCGCCTCGGTCTCTTCAGCCTGGACGGGATCATGCCCGCCCCGCGCGGCGTGCCCAAGGTCGAGGTGACCTTCGACATCGACGCCAACGGCATCCTCTCCGTCAACGCCAAGGACCTCGCCACCGGCAAGGACCAGAAGATCACCATCACCGCGAACTCGGGCCTGAAGGAGGACGAGATCGAGAAGATGGTGAAGGATGCCCAGGAGCACGAGGCCGAGGACAAGAAGAAGCGCGAGGAGATCGAGCGCCGCAACAAGCTCGACAACCTCTGTTACACCATCGAAAAGACCATCTCCGACAACAAGGAGAAGATCCCCGAGGCCGACCGAAAGACCCTGGAGGAGACGGTCGCCGAGGCGCGCAAGGCCATCGAGAAGCAGGACGACGAGGCCATCACCGCCTCGCTCGAGAAGCTCGAGAAGGAGGCGCACCGCATCGCCAGCGTCATGTACCAGGGCGCGGGTCCGCAGGGCGGCGCGCCTGGCGGTCCGCCGGGTGACGGCGACGCGAACGGCGGCAGCGCGGCGGGTGCCGGCCCCACCCCCGGCGCCGCACCAGGCAAGGGGAAGGACGGCGTGATCGACGCCGAGTTCGAGGAAGCTCCTTGAGCCACGCGCGAGCTCCAGCCGAGCTCGCGCGACGATCGAAGCGGCCGCGGCGACGCGGCCGCTTCGTCGTTTTTCCAACCTGGATCTGGATCGGCGACAACAGGGCGGTTGCGTTGCCTGCCGGCTCGCCGGTCCCGCCGGCTCCAGGGTCCGACTGCTAGGCGGATCGCCGGCGTCGTTGCAACGCGAGGGCGATCGCCACCCACGCCGCGAACGCGGACCAAGCGCCGCGCCCGCTCGAGGGTGTGCCGGCGGTCGTGCAGTCGCAGGAGCCGCTGAGGTCGCCGTCCTCGGCGGTGTCGCCCCCGCCCCCGGCTCCCGCGGGCGGCCCGCTGCCGCTCCCCGGCCCCGCGGCCGGCCCGGCCGCGTCACCGCTGCCGGAGCCACTTCCGCTTGCGCTTCCGGCGCCGCTGCCGCTGCCGCTGCCCGATCCGCTTCCGGTGTCGTCGCCCCCACCGGCACTGGGCCCGGACGGGCCACCGCCGCCTGCGCCCGCATCCGCGCCGCCAGATCCTACGGCCGATCCGCCGCCGGTGCCGGCGGCCGTCGTCGCGTCGCTCACGCACTGACCGCCGTCGCTACACGACGACCCGGCGTCGCAGTTGCCGCACGAGCCGCCACACGCGTCGTCGCCGCAGGTCTTGCCCTCGCACGTCGGCTCGCAGTTGCAGGTGATCCCCGTCGGCGGTCGCTCCGCGCTCCAGTCCGGGCAGTCGTCGCCGCCGATGCCGAGCGAGCCGGTGGTGGGGAATGTGGCCAGTCCGCCGGCCGCGTCCTCGAAGAGGAAGAAGTAGCGGCTGCAGCCGGCGAGTCCGGAGAGGTCGGCGCGGTACGCGCCGCTGGTGCCGGTGCCGCGGTTCAACGTCATCGCGGTGCAGGTGCCGTCCACGTTGATCAGCGCCGACGACGGCGCTGCCTCGGCGTGCCAGTTGGCCCACGCCTCGACGGCCGACCCCTCTTTCGGCCAGTGCGATCCGGAGGGGATGACGTGAACCTCGGCCGCACCCCCGCTGCCGAAGTCACCCACCGAGATCCCCTCGGCGCCAAAGCCGATCGAGCTGGTGCTCGTCAGGAGCAACCAGCGGTGCCCGTTCTCCTGGGTGAAGTTGCACTGCGGGTCGTCGGTGAACTCGTGCAGCCACTGGTAGAAGCCGCCCATGCCGTTGCCGCTGGCGATGATCTCGCCGCTGGCCGAGGCCCCGAACAGCGACACCCGCGCGCCGAAGCTCGTGGTCCCGCCGTTGAGCGCGCCGCCCTCGCACGAGCAGGAAGCGGCCCCCGCGCACGGGTCGGGGTAGGTGGTGCCGATGTCGTCGACCAGATCGCACGGCGTGGTGTGGGCGAAGAACCCGTTCAGCGCCTGGTGCGCGGCGTGGAAGCGCGCCGCGCGGTTGAGCTTCCGATCGTAGTAGAGCGGCGGCATCACCTCGTAGCAACCGGCGTCAGGACAGGCGTTGCCGCAGGCCGTCATCTCGATGTCCGGGGCGACGCGCGCCCGGTTGGCGAGCTCGTGCTGCACGCGCTCGCTCCAGCTGGGGAAGCCCTGCGCGTCGCTCTCGCCGATGGCGCGAGCCTGAGCGGGTCCCAGCGTCAGCGCGCCCGTGGCGGTGACGACCGACGTGAGCCAGGGCAGGAGACGGCGCATGAAGAACCCCCAGAGCGCATCGGAGCAAGATGCGTTGGCATCGGCAACCAGCGTATCGATGGAGGGCGCCGAAGAGCCGTGCCCCCGCTCCGAAGCAGTGGACGCCAAGGGCCGGCGACGTTCCTCTGAAACCTCGATGCCGACCGAGACCCTCGCCGTCCGGGCAGGAGCCGCTCCCCTCACCGTCCTCGACGAGGCGGGCGCGACGCTGACCGTACCTGCCGGCTGGGAGCTGCTCCCTCCCGGCGACGCCGGGCTCACGCGCCGCGTGAAGGCGGCGGGGCCGACGTGGACGGTCCAG
>JBKJLX010000783.1:0-3412 GCA_046596645.1 Polyangiaceae bacterium | reverse complement strand
CCTCCGGCTCGCCCTGGAGCGGGTCTACCGCCACATCGACGCCGCGAGCGTCCTCGCTCGCGGCCGCAGTGCGTCGTCCCCGCCGCCCGATCCGTTCGAGGATCCGGCGTCGTCGTCGGCCGCCCTGCGCGAGCGGATCGAGGTGCGGGTGAGCCGGATGATCGCGTCCGGCGCCGATCCGCTCGCGGCGCAGGCCATCGGCGCCGACGTGCGCTCCGCGCCCAGCCCCACCCTGGCGCGCATCCGCCCCCGCGCCTGGGCGCGCGAGCGCGGGTTCGACGACGCCGTCGCGACCGAGGCCATGTTGTTGGCGGCGTCGCAGGGCCTGCTGGAGATGCTGTGGGACCTCATCTGTCCCACCTGCCGCATCCCCAGCTCGATCGCGGACTCGCTCCGAGCGCTGGAGAGCCACGGTCGCTGCGAGGCCTGCAACCTCGACTTCGAGCTCGACATGGCGCGCTCGGTCGAGCTCGTCTTCCGGGTGAACCCCGCGATCCGCCCGGCGGACGTGGGGGTCTACTGCATCGGCGGCCCCGCCCACTCGCCGCACGTGGTCGCGCAGCTGCGCATCCCCCCGCACGGGCACTTCAGCCTCGACGTGGCGCTCGAGCCTGGGCGCTATGCGGTGGTCGGCCGCGGGCTGCCCCAGCCGTGGGCCTTCGCGGTGACGCCGGGCGCACCCCTCTCGCGGTGGGACGTCGCGCTGCGCCGCGGCGCCGGCGAAGGAGCGCGCGCCCTCGCGCCCGGCGCCCTGCAGATCGTGCTGGAGAACGACCTCGACGAGGAGGTGGTGGTCCGCGTCGAGCGTACCGCCGAGCGCACCGACGCCGTGACTGCCGCCGACGCGGCGTGCTCCGCGACCTTCCGTGCGCTGTTCCCCGAGCAGGTCCTGGCGCCCGATCGCCTGGTCGCCATCTCCAGCGTGACCGTGCTCTTCGCCCAGGTCGCCGATGCCCTGGCTCGCTACGAGGTCGACGAGACCCAGGTCCACCACGAGCTCATCGACCTCGCCTCGCAGGTGCAGGCCTCGGCCGCGCGCGAGGGGGGCGCGGTGGTGCGCCTGCAGGGCGACGGCGTGATGGCGGTGTTCGCCGATCGCGTCGCCGCGGTGCGCGCCTCGCTGGATCTCTCGCGCAGTGCGCCGCGGGCCGGTATCGCCCTGCACGCCGGCTCCGCGCGCATGACCACCATCGGCGGTCGCCTCGACTATTTCGGCCGCACCCTGCACGTCGCCGAGCAGATGGGCCGCGCCGCTGGCGCCGGCGAGCTGCTGGTGGGCGAGCCGGTCCTGCTCGAGCCGGCGTCGGCGCCGCTCCTGCGCGCCGCGACACGGCCGGCCGGCGTGCTGCGCGTGGGGAGCACGCTGGTAGGACGCATGCGTCTCATCGACGCGGCGGCGTTGACCAGGTAGCTTCTGGAAGCTACTTTCGTGAGGTGCGAAGTGTCGGCCTCAAGATCCTCAAGAACAAGCTGAGCGAGTACGTGAGGGCGGCCGCCGCGGGGGAGACGGTGCTGGTGACCGACCGCGATCGCGTCGTCGCCGAGCTCGTCCCGCCACGTCCGGACCGGAGCCCTCTCCTGGCCGATGCGCGTCTGGCCGAGGCTGTCCGGAAGGGCTGGCTGTCCCCGCCCCTCCAGCGCCTCGCTGGCCCCCCGGGACGCCTGCCAGTGGCGACGACCGCCGAGATCCTCGGAGAGCTGGCGGACGATCGCGGTCGATGATCTACCTCGACACGTCGGTCGCGCTCGCGCACCTGCTTGGGGAGGACCGCGCGCCACCCCCCGAGCTCTGGTCCGAGTCGCTCGTATCGAGTCGCCTGTTGCAGTTCGAGCTGTGGGCACGGGTGAACGCCCGCAGCCTCAGTCGGTCCCACGGTGAGCTCGTCCGAACGCTGCTCGCCGGAGTGGCCCTGCTCGAGCTCGCGCCGACCGTGCTGGCACGTGCGCTGGAGCCCTTCCCGGCGCCGGTCCGCACGCTGGATGCTCTTCACCTCGCGTCCCTCCACTTCCTGCGTGAGCAAGGGCAGGAGGTGACCCTCGCCAGCTACGACGTCCGCAGGACGGCGGCCGCCGAGGCGATGGGCTTCACGACCTGGGAGTGAGCGCACGGCGAAGCGCCGCCGACACGAGGTCCAGCGGCGCTCCGTGATCGTCCCTCGCCCGTCGCGGGCGCGACGATCTCAGTAGCGGTAGTGGTCGGGCTTGAAGGGTCCTTCCGCCGGCACGCCGAGGTAGCCCGCCTGCTCCTTGGTGAGCTTGGTCAGCTCGACGCCGAGCTTGGCGAGGTGGAAGTGGGCGACCTTCTCGTCGAGCTTCTTGGGGAGGATGTGCACGCCGGGCGCGAACTTCTCGGTGAAGAGCGCGATCTGCGCCAGCACCTGGTTGGAGAAGCTGCAGCTCATGACGAACGAGGGGTGACCGGTCGCGCAGCCGAGGTTCACCAGGCGGCCCTTGGCGAGCAGGGTGATGCGCTTGCCGTCGGGGAAGATGTATTGGTCGACCAGCGGCTTGACCTCCTCGTGCTTGATCTCGGGGTTCGACTCGAGCCAGGCGACCTGGATCTCGCTGTCGAAGTGGCCGATGTTGCAGATGATGGCCTCGTCCTTCATCGCCTTCATGTGCTCGGCGCGGATGACGCCGTCGCAGGCGGTGGCGGTGAGGAAGATGTCGCCGATGGGGGCGACCGTCTCCAGGGCCTTGACCTCGTAGCCCTCCATCGACGCCTGCAGCGCGCAGATGGGATCGATCTCGGTGATGATGACGCGGGCGCCGATGCTGCGCAGCGACTGCGCCGAGCCCTTGCCGACGTCGCCGTAGCCGCAGACGACCGCGACCTTGCCCGCGAACATGACGTCGGTCGCGCGCTTGATCGCGTCGCCGAGCGACTCGCGGCAGCCGTACAGGTTGTCGAACTTGCTCTTGGTGACCGAGTCGTTGACGTTCATCGCTGGCACCTTGAGCTTGCCCTGCTTGGCCATCTCGTAGAGCCGGTGCACGCCGGTGGTCGTCTCCTCGGACAGGCCGCGGATCGGGTCCGTGCCCTCGAAGAGCTTGGGGTGCTTGTCGTGGAGCCAGACGGTGAGGTCACCACCGTCGTCGAGGATCATGTTCGGGCCCTTGCCGCCCTTGAACGCCTTGAGCTGCATCTCGATGCACTGGTCATACCCCGCCTCGGTCTCGCCCTTCCAGGCGAAGACCGGGACACCCGTGGCAGCAATGGCAGCAGCGGCGTGATCCTGCGTGCTGAAGATGTTGCACGACGTCCAGGTGACCTCCGCGCCGAGCGCGGTGAGCGTCTCGATGAGGACCGCCGTCTGGATCGTCATGTGGAGGCAGCCCGCGACGCGTGCGCCCTTGAGCGGCTTCGCCGCGCCGAACTCCTTGCGGAGCGCCATGAGACCCGGCATCTCGC
>JBKJLX010000616.1:0-7070 GCA_046596645.1 Polyangiaceae bacterium | reverse complement strand
GCTCCGACGCCGCGGCGTGCGCGACGCGCGGTGCGAGCACCCACGCGAGGACCGCCGCCGTCGCCGCGACGCCCAGCGCAAAGGGCACGCGGAGGTCGGCGACCTGGCGACCGCCGCCCACGCCCCACGCCGTCATGCCGCCGAAGGCCGCGGCCATCGTGGTCACCCCGACGCGTGCGCCGCGCTGTGCGCCGCGGCGGAGCAGCTCGACGACGCCCCCCGCGACCAGCGCCGCCGGCCCCGCGAGGAGCGCCCCGATCGGCAGCAGCGTCGTCGCGGCGAGGCCGATCTCGGTGGGGAGGATCAGCTCGTGGCGTGCGGCGACGACGACGGCCACCAGCTCGACGACCAGGCCCGCGACCAGGGCGAGGTAGGCGTCCCCCAGGCGGCGCGCGACGGACGCCGCATCGCCCGGCGGCTTCGCGGGGGCGGCGGCGGGCAGCGGGCGCGCGCGCTCCCCGCGGGAGGCGACGCGCTCGCCGGGCGCGGCGGGTGCGCGCGAAGGTCGCGCGCCGGGACGCCCGTCACCTCGGGCCATCGGCGGTGGAGGCGGTCAGCCGTACGAGATCTCGAGGATCTCGTAGACGCGCTGGCCGGCGGGGAGCTTCACCTTCACCTCTTCGCCGACCTCGTGACCGAGCATCGCGCGGGCGAGGGGCGATGCGACGCTGATGCGTCCCTCATCGATGTTCGCCTCGTCCGGCCCGACGATCTGGTAGCGGACCTCCTCGCCGTTCTCGGTATTGGAGAGGACCAGGCGGGCGCCGAACTGGACCTTCGAGCTCTGGATCTTGGTGGGGTCGATGACCTCGGCGCGGGAGAGCGACTGCTCGATGTTGGAGGCGCGCGCGGTCAGCATGCCCTGACGCTCGCGCGCCGCGTGCCACTCGGCGTTCTCCTTGAGGTCGCCGTGCTCGCGCGCGATGCCGATGTCCTTCGAGATCTGAGGGAGCTCGACCTCCTTCAGTCGCTTCAGCTCCTCTCGCAGGCGAGCTTGACCCTCGGGGGTCATGGGAACCTTCTCGGACATGGCGAGATGATGGGTAGTCCAACCACCTCCACCCGCCAAGTCGCTCGGGCGGTCACCCGGGAGGTGACGCGGCTCCGCCCGGGTCTCGCCAGCGGACGACCCGACGCGGCGGCGGGCCCGCCCCCTCCCCACGGGGGAGCTTTGCGGCCGCTTTCACCAGCGCCGCCGCGGGCTTGGCGTGCACCGTCGCCTCGGTCGGGCCATCGACCCGCGCCTCGGCGCCGCGGTCGTCCACCACCACCTCCAGGGGGAACGACGCCTCGGGGAGGTGCACCGCGCCGCGATAGACGGCGCGGCCCCCCTCGAAGGAGACCAGATCGACCGCGTAGCGGGCGCCGCGCGTGGGGCGCAGGGTGAGGTCGTCGGCGGCGTCGCCCACGGTCACCGTGGAGGAGGCTCGGGGCTCGAGCTGCCCTTCACCTCGACGCCGGAGGGGAGCGGCAGCGCCGGCGCCGCCGGGGTCGCGCCCTCGGCAGCGAGCGGGCCGGGGGGCTTGCGCGCGGGGCCGACGTCGCGGCGGACGGTGGGGAGCGCCTGGGAGGGCGCGTCGATCTCGAAGAGGAACCGGCGCGCCGCCTCGGCGAATGGCGCGCCGTGCTCGCGCACCACCACCTCGAAGGTCTTCCTCGCCTCGGGCCGGCGATTCATCATCAGGAGCGTCTCGCCGCGGAGGAGCAGCGCCTCCGCGTCCAGCCCGCTCTCGGGGAAGTTCCTGGTCGCGTAGTCGATGCGAGCGAGCGCGGCGTCGAAGTTGTCGAGGCGGCGGTAGTAGCGGGCGACGTAGAGCTCGTGGCGCACCAGGCGGCCGGTGACGACGTCGAGCATGTAGTCCACGTCGCGCCGGTAGCGGCTGCGCGGATACTGCTTGAGGAAGCTCCGCAGCTCGCGGTGCGCCTCGGACGCCGTGCCCTGATCGCGCTCCTCTGCCGGGGGGAGAAAGACCGTGTCGTCGACGTCGAAGTAGAGCGCCTTGGCCAGCCGGTAGCGGGCGTACTCGACCTCGCGGTCGTGGCGGTGGTTGGTGACGAACGTCCGGTAGCTGCCGATGGCCTCGGTGAACTTTTCCTGGGCGAAGTCGATGTCGGCCAGCCGCAGCTCGGCGAGCCGCGCGAAGCGGCTCTGCGGGAAGAGCTTCTTCAGCTCGGAGAAGAGCGCGCGCGCCGACTCCCAGTCCTTCTCGCGGAAGGAGTCCATCGCCTCGTCGTAGGCCTTACGCGCGTCCTCGGTGTAGGTGAGCGTCGGGGTGGCCGTGGTCGAGAAGCTCGCGTCGCAGCCGCCCGCCCCGACCAGGGCGACGG
Organism: Polyangiaceae bacterium; assembly: GCA_046596645.1. Taxonomy (GTDB): domain Bacteria; phylum Myxococcota_A; class Polyangia; order Polyangiales; family Polyangiaceae; genus JBKJLX01. The sequence continues at coordinate 4,742 of JBKJLX010000616.1, read as the reverse complement.
TGGCGAGGGCGACGCAGGCGAGCAGCCGGGCGCGGAGCACGGCGCGCTCTTAGCCCATCGGGCGCCGCGGCCAAAGCGTTGTAAGGTCCCGCCATGCCCACCGCCGAGCCCACCGCCGGGCCGCCCGCGTCCGGTGGGCCCCGGAGCGGCGCGCCGTCGGGGGGGGCGCCGCTGCCGCGCGTCCTGGTGGTGGACGACGTGCGGAACATCCGGAGGATGCTCGACCTCGTCCTGCGCGGCGACGGCTACGACGTGTGCGAGGCGGAGACGGCGGAGCAGGCGCTCGACCTCCTGGGGCGGAGCCCGGTCGACCTGGTGGTCGCCGACCTGATGCTTCCGGGCATGAGCGGCCTCGATCTCCTCCGCAAGCTGCGGGCCGACGAGACGACGCGGGAGCTGCCGGTCATCGTCATCAGCGGCCACGCCACGGTGAAGGATGCGGTGGAGGCGATCCGCCTGGGCGCGGTCGACTTCTTCGAGAAGCCGCTGAACCGCGAGCGCATCCTGGTCAGCCTCAGGAACGCGCTCGACAAGTCGCGCCTGCAGCGGCGCGTCGACGACTACGCGGTCGAGCTCGGCGCCCGCTACGAGATGATCGGGGATAGCCCGGCGATGCAGCGGCTCTACAACGAGATCGAGCGCGTCGCCCCCACCAAGGCCAGCGTGCTCATCACCGGCGAGAGCGGCACCGGCAAGGAGCTGGTCTCGCGCGCCATCCACCGCCTGTCGCTGCGCGCCTCGGGACCCTTCGTGAAGGTGAACTGCGCCGCCATCCCCCGCGAGCTCATCGAGAGCGAGCTGTTCGGCCACGAGAAGGGCGCCTTCACCGGGGCTCACCAGCGCAAGCGCGGCCTCTTCGAGCAGGGCCACGGCGGCACCATGTTCCTCGACGAGATCGGCGACATGGACCTGTCGGCGCAGGCCAAGCTGCTGCGGGCGCTGCAGAGCGGCGAGGTCTCGCGCCTGGGCAGCGAGGCCATGTTGCACGTCGACGTGCGGGTGCTGGCCGCCACCAACAAGGACCTGGAGCGCGAGGTGACGGCGGGCCGCTTCCGCGAGGACCTTTACTTCCGCCTGGCGGTCTTCCCGATTCGCACCCCGTCCCTCCGCGATCGCCGCGAAGACGTGCGCGCGCTGGCCGACGTCTTCATGGCGGCGTTCACGCGCGACAACGGGCTGCGTCCGAAGCGGGCGGTGCCCGAGTTCTTCACCGCGCTCGGTCGCCGCCAGTACCCGGGCAACGTGCGCGAGCTGAAGAACGTGGTCGAGCGCGCCGTCATCCTCTCCGGCGACGTCATCACCGTCGCCGATCTCCCCGAGGATCCGCACCACAGCCCCTTCGACGACGCGGAGAGCGACGCGCCCCCGCCCCTCGACGCCCCCGAGGGCGGCGACGCGGCCCTCGGCGCGGGCGACGATCCTGCGCGCCGGCTCACGCTGCGCGAGTTCCGCGATCGCGCCGAGCGCCGCTACATCGTCGACGTTCTCGCGTCGCTGGAGTGGAACATCTCGCGCGCCGCGCAGGTCCTGGGGGTCGAGCGGACCAACCTCCACAAGAAGATCCGCGCCTACGGCATACGCCGCGGAGAGAGCTGAGCGCGCACGGTCGGGGTCCTAGCGGCCGGCCAGCGGGGCGATGAGCTCGGCGGCCTTGCGCGCGATGCCCTCCCGACCGCCGGTGCGCAGCGCGGGCTCGAGGACGAAGAGGGCGAAGCTCGCGTACTCGTGGAGCCACTGCGCCAGCGTCTCGTCGCACTGGGGTCCCACCAGCATCTGCGCGTTGGCCACCAGGCGCGAGGGCGTCAGCGTGCCGTCGGGGGCCGGCCCGGCGCCGATGAACAGCGGGTCGTAGACGCCGGCGCCGGTGCCGAAGGACGAGAGCTGCGACCGCACCTCGCCGCCGAGGCCGATGTCGTCGGCGTTGGTGAGGAGGAGGGCGATCGCCTCGTTGAAGCGAGCGACGATCTCCTCCGGCCCGGTGGGGCGCGGCGCCTGGATCACGAGGTGGCGGTTCTGCACCAGCTGGAAGAGGGCGTGGGTGACCTCGAACTCCCCCTGCCCGACCGCGCGGCAGATGATCTCGACGGAGCGAACGCCGTCGACCGCGTCCCACACCTTGCGCAGCAGCTCCCCCTCGGGCGGCGCCTTGTCGGGGACGCGCGTCGGGACGTGGTGCTCGCTGGGGATGCGGTCGCGGAAGTACTTGGTCTCATCCATCCGCCGCACACCCTCCATGAGGAGAGAGCTGACCGGCAGGTGGAGGTGGGACGGGAGGCGAGCCTCGTCGTAGCCGTCCAGGAAGTAAAACATCCCGTCCCCGACCAGGAGCAGGTTGTAGACGATCTCCTCCGTCTGCTTGGCCATGATGGCGAAGAGCTTCTCGCGCGTCAGGTAGCCGAGCTTCACCGCGGCCTCGCCGAAGCGGACCTCGCTGGTGACGGCGCCCATCGCGGTCTTGATCTGCTCCTCGGTGAGCGCGCCGTAGTTGTAGAGGACCTCGCCTAGCCGCTCGCCCTCGACGTTGGACTGCGCGCTCACCACCTGCCCGGCGTCGAAGAACACGCTGCGGACGCCGCCGGCGGTCGCGTGCACCGCCAGCTCCCCCTTCCAGGAGGCCTGGCCGACCAGTCCGACCACGTCGCAGAGCGCGCCGGCGGTGGTGATCTCGCCGGCGAGGCGGAACACCGCGCCGGCGTCCTGGTCGGGCAGGCCGTCCTCGCCGACGTAGCGCATCACGACCAGGTGCCCTGGCGCCGGCATCAGGCGAAACGAGCCCTTTCGTGCCCGCAGCTGCTGGCTTGCGACGCGACCGACCGGGTGGGCAGTGCCCGTGGAGTCGATGCGGACGAGATCCTTCCGCGCCTCGCTCATCCTTCCGCCTGGTATAGCAAGAACCGAATCCGCCCTGGAGTTTCCGTCGTTCGATGTCGCCCCCGCCCTCCGCCCCCGAGACGCCGAGCAGGCCGACCGTCCCCCGCGAGGCGGCCGTTCCGCCCGTTTCGGCCGAGGTTCCCGCGGCTCTCGTCAGCGCGGACGCGCTGGCGGCCGCGCTCGAGGCGACCTCCGGCTACCTGGCGGACCCGCCGACCGCGCTCGCGCTGTGGCTCGCGGTGCGCCTGGGCAGGCCGCTGCTCCTGGAGGGCCCGGCCGGCGTCGGCAAGACCGAGCTGGCCCACGCCGCAGCCGCCGCGCTGGGGCGCACCGTGGTCCGGCTCCAGTGCTACGAGGGGCTCGACGAGGCGCGCGCGCTCTACGAGTGGGACTACGGCAAGCAGATGCTGCACGTGCAGCTGGTCCGCGACGGCGGCGCGACCCAGGTCGACGACCTCTTCGACCGCCGCTTCCTGGTCGCCCGCCCCCTGCTGCGCGCACTGGAGAGCGACGCGCCGGTGGTGCTGCTCATCGACGAGATCGATCGCGCCGACCCCGAGTTCGAGGCGTTCCTCCTGGAGATGCTGGCGGACATGGCCATCACCATCCCCGAGATCGGGACCATCCACGCCAGGCACCTGCCGCTGGTGATGCTGACCACCAACGCCACGCGGGAGATGACCGAGGCCCTACGGCGGCGCTGCTTCCACGCCTTTCTCGATTTTCCGCCCCCGGAGCGGGAGATCCGCATCCTCGAGCGGCGCGTCCCCGGCATCGATCGCGCGCTGGCCGAGCGGCTGGTGGGCTTCGTGCAGAAGCTGCGCGCGCTCGATCTCCGCAAGAGCCCGGCGACCAGCGAGACCATCGACTGGGCGCGGGCTCTCCTGATCCTCGGCGCCCGCGAGCTCGACGCCGACCTCGCCCGCGACACGCTGGGGGTGTTGCTCAAGCACCAGTCCGACAAGGAGTCGGTCGAGCCCAGGGTGGCGTCGCTCATGGCGTGAGCAGCCCGAGTGGCTGCCCCCCGCTCAGCGCAGCTCGACCACGCGCTCGCCGAAGAGCTTCTCCAGGCGGGCGAGCATCAGATCGCTGGGCTCGACCCGCGTCGAAGGCAGCGCGAACAGCGCCTCGGCGCCGTCGTCGAGGAGGATGGTCAGCTGGACCGGACACGACCCCGGGCTCTCCGCCAGCACGGCGCGCAGCCGCTCGATCTGATCGCGCTTCGTGCGCCCCGCCGGCAGCTTCACGTGGACGCTGCGGGTCGCCGCGCGGATGGCGTCGGCCAGCGGGTGCACCTCGTCCAGCAGCAGCGTCGGCTCGCGCGGCCCGCCCGAGATGTCCTCCTCCCCTTCCTCGACCTGGGGAAACTGGAGCTTGCCGCTCACCAGCACCGGCTCCCCGTTGGCCAGCACCGCCTCGTAGAGATCGATGTGCTTCTCGCGGCACTTCACCTCGATGCGGCCCTGCGGATCCTCCAGGGTAAAGAAGGCGACCTTGCCGCCGCCGCCCTTGAAGATGCGCACGCGGTAGCCCTCGACCACGCCCGCGACGCGCACCTTGGACCACGGGTCCATCGCGGCGAGGCCGCTGGTCGGCTGCACGTCGAATCGCCCCAGGTCGACCCCGTACCGATCGAGCGGATGGCCGGAGACGTAGAAGCCCAGCGCCTCCTTCTCTCGCACCAGCGTCTCGCGGAGATCCCACGGCTCGACCTGGGGGTACTCGCTCGACGACGCGCGCGCGGCGCTGGCACCGGTCGCCTCGCTGGCCTTGGCGGCGGCCTCGAACAGGCCGAACAGGCTGGTCTGCCCCCGCTCGCGATCGCGGCTGGCGTTGCGCGAGCGCTCGATCGCGCGCTCGATGGCGGCGAA
>JBKJLX010000430.1:0-3964 GCA_046596645.1 Polyangiaceae bacterium | reverse complement strand
GGCGCCCAGAACGGGGCGTAGCCTACTCAGGGGTGCTGGACTGTCAAGACCGTTCGCGCGCAGGGACGCCACCCTTTCTCGGCCTCCGTCCGTCGGCGCGCTCTAGCCTTGGGACATGGCTTCCCTCCGCGCCCCGAACGTCCCCCGCAGCCGCGGGCGCATCGCTCTCGGCGCGTCGTGCGCCCTGCTCGGCGGGTGCAGCTCGCTGCTCGGGCTCGACGACTTCACCGACGCCGGCAGCGGCGGCGGAGCACCGGCGACGACCACGACGACGACCACCAGCTCGTCGTCCGGCTCCACCGGCACCGCCGACGCGAGCGCGTCCAGCACGTCGACCACGAGCGACGGCGGCGGCGATGCAGGGACGGCGGGCGGCGCCGGCGACGGCGGCGGGACGGGCGGCACCGCGGCGGACGGCGGCGGCGGCGCGGCGGCGGAGTGCCGCGACGTCAGCGACTGCGATCCCCCCGGCCCGCCCTGCGTCTCCGCGATCTGCCTCGACGGCACCTGCGGCACGGTGGTCGACGACCCGGGCACCACCTGCATCGACGGCGGCAACGCCGGCCTGTGCGACGCGACAGGAGCGTGCGTGAAGTGCCTGCTCACCGTGCACTGCCCGGCCAGCGAGGAGGACTGCCAGGAGCTCGTCTGCGACCGCGGCGCCTGTGTGCAGGAGGCCCTTGAGGATGGCGTCACCTGCAACGGCGGCGTGTGCCGGAGCGGGAGCTGCGACATCGTCCCCACCTGCGAGAACGGGGACCGCGACTCCGGCGAGACCGACGTCGACTGCGGCGGCATCACCTGTCCCGGGTGCGTGGACGGCGACACCTGCCTCGCGGGAGGCGACTGCAAGAGCGGCTATTGCTTCAACCAGGTGTGCGCCCGCTGCGTCATGGACGCCGACTGCGGCGGCTCGGCGTACTGCGACGAGGACGACGGCACCTGCAAGCCGAAGAGGCCGGACGGCAACGCCTGCGACGACGGCGGCGAGTGCGGCAGCGGCTTCTGCCCCATCGATGACAGGGTTTGCTGCAACGCCCCGTGCAACGACGAGTGCGAGGCGTGCGGAGACGGGACGTGCGACAGCGCGACCGCGGGGACCGATCCCGAGACCGAGTGTCAGCCCGGGCCCTGCCGCACCGGCGACTGCGGCGGAGGCGCGGCCTGCCAGGTCTCGAGCGTGGGCACCACCTGCGGCGGCGGCGCCGCGACCTGCAGCGGCCCCGATCAGATCGGAGCCGACGCCTGCGATGACTTCGGCAACTGCGTCGATGGCGGGAGCACCGCCTGCGCCCCCTTCGGCTGCGACGTCTCCTCGGCGACCTGCCGCACCTCGTGCGTCGCCATCAGCGAGTGCGCATCCGGGTTCACCTGCGGCAGCGGGCAGATCTGCGTCGGCTCGCTGTGCGCAGCGCCGCCGTGCGTCCTCGCCCTGCGCACCTTCGGCGACGCCGCCGACACCGCCCCCAGCAGCGTCGTCCTCGAGCCGAGCTCGGGCGACCTGATGGTCGCGGGCACCTTCAGCGGCGTCCTCTACAGTGGCGGCCCCTTCAGCGCCGGGGGCACCGACGCCTTCCTGATGCGCTTCGCACGGGCGAGCCTCTCCGCGACCTGGACCAGGACGTTCGGCGGCGCCGGCGAGGACGGAGGGCGGGACGTGAGCCTGAGCGGCGACGGCACGCAGCTCTTCGCCAGCGGCGCCATGTCGAGCGCCGTCGACTTCAGCGGCGACGGCACGCCCGACGCGTTCGTCGATCAGTCGGGTCAGGTCGGCGGATGGGTGACCGGCTTCCGCCCCGACGGCACCTACCAGGCGGCGGTCGGCCTCGGTGACGCGTCGGCGGGCTACTCGCCGGCCCCGGCGCTCGCGCCCAGCGCGGGCATCGCCGTCGCCGTTGGCGGCGCGAACGCCGGACCCAACCCGGTGTGCGGCCTGAGCGGAATGCCCACGGCACTCCAGTCCTACCTCGCCATCCTCGGCCCCGGAGGCTGCAACTCGGCCGTCGAGCTCCGCCCCGACGACCCGAACGACGAGGGGGTCTTCGATCTGGCCCGCGCTTCGAGCTTCTACTTCGTCAGCGGCGCCAACCAGGACGGCTCGATCACCGTCGGCAGCAACACCGTCTTCGGCAGCAACCTGGTGGCGCGCTTCAGCACCAACCTCGTCGGCACCTGGGCGAGGGGCACGACGCTCGTCGCGCCGCGGGTCGAGGCCCTCAGCGACGATCGGGTGGTGGTGGGTGGCTGGGGCGCGGGGAGCTGGCTGTTCGACGTCGGCGGCGGCACCACGAGCTCCGATACCACGGTGGGCGAGGACGCCGTGTTCGGCATCTACGACGCGAACGGCGTGTTCGAGGGGGTGAAGGAGCTGGCCGGCCCCGGCGACCAGCGCATCCTCGCCCTCGCGCACCACCCGACCAACGACCACCACTACGTTGCGGGCTGGTTCGAGAACAGCATCGACTTCGGCATGAACGTCCTGGGCACGGCGATCTCGCTCACGGCAAGCAACGGCCGCGACGGCTTCGTCGCGGAGTACGACGGCACCACCGTGGTGTGGGCGCTCCGCATCGCCGGCACCGGCGATCAGATGGTGCGCGGGCTCGACGTCGCCGCGAGCGGGCGCGTGTACGCGGTGGGGACGTTCTTCCAGAACATCGCGGCGGGCGGCAAGACCGGCACCACCGCCGGCTCGCAGGACGGCTTCATCGTCGAGATCGCGGGCCAGGCGGAGTAGGACTCACTCTCCGACGAGGAGGCGCACGTTGTCGATCGCCCACGACTCGTCCTCCAGGGTCTGCACGCCCTCGCCCTCGAGAGTGAACACGAGGACCGCGCTCGACGCGGAGTGCGCGATGTTCTGGAACGCGGGGTCGGCGCCGAAGTCGTACGCGCTGTCGGTGTAGTAGCTGCCGGGGCCTGCGAAGCCGAGGTCCTCGTGCCGGGCGAGGACGACCTCCGCGGGTGGGTCGTAGCTCTGCACCTGGTCCGGCGTCGCGTTGGCGAAGGACTCGCGGAAGATCTCCACTCCGTCGATCGAGATGACCATGAAGTCGCCCGCGGGGAAGCTACCGGTACCGTCCAGGGAGTCGATCGCCGCGAACAGCAGCTCCAGCGAGAGCGAGGTGTGCGACGGCAGATCGTTCACCGTCAGGGTGACCGTGTTGCCCGTCGGTGAACGGAGGAACGTCTCGCCAAAGACGTCTCCGTCCGGGCCGAGCGGCGCGTATCCCTCGGAAGCCGTGAGGATGCCGCTGCCGGCGTCGACCTCCGCGGGTAGCGCGCCCTCGAAGTCGATCTCGACCACTTGGGCCGGACCGTTGCCGCCGCCGCCACCCGTGCCAGCGGCGTCCCCGCCCGTGCCGGTGCCGCCTGTGCCGGTGCCCCCCGTGCCGCCGGTCCCGGTCGACGCGGCGTCTCCGCTGCTGGAGGCGCTGGAGGCGCTGGAGGCGCTGGAGGCGCTCGTCGTGGCCGCCGTGGTGGCGCTGGTCGTGGTCGACGCGCCGCCCGAGGTCACCGAAGCGGTGGATGTCGCACCGCCGGCGCCACCCGTCCCGTCGGTTGTGCCGCTGTCATCGGCACAGCCGTTGGCAAGAACGACCAGGAACGGCGCGAGCGCATAGCTGAACCGATGTGCCATGGCGACAAGCTAGGCGCACGTCGTGATCGTGACAACCGCCTGCTCCTCGACCGGCGGCACGGGCCGCTCCAGGCGGTCGATCCGCCGCGCGACGCCGGCACCGCTACCTGGGCACGATGACGTCGAAGCCCTCGGCGGAGGCGGCGTCGGCGAGGCGCTGGTCCGCCGTGATGAAGACCCGACCGCGCGGGCGCTCGTTCGAGAGCACGATGGCGGCGGCGAGCTGGAGCGCATCGGCCGCGCTCAACGCGTGGCTCCCGAGCGATCGATCGGCCCGGTCGCGGACGGCCTGCCACGCCTCGACCTCGGTCCAGCGCTGCTCGA
>JBKJLX010000411.1:0-3291 GCA_046596645.1 Polyangiaceae bacterium | reverse complement strand
GGCACCCGGCGTCGGTCTCGCCGCGCCGCAGATCGGCGTGGGCCTCCAGGTCATCGTGCTGGAGGACGACGATCGCCTCATGGGGCGCCTGTCGGTGGAGGAGCGCGCGCTCCGCGGGCGCGTCCCCTGGCCCACGACCACCGTCTTCAATCCCGAGCTGACCGTGATCGGCGAGGGCAAGGCGACCTTCTTCGAGGGCTGCCTCAGCGTGCAGGGCTGGTCGGCGCTGGTCGAGCGTGCGCTCGAGGTCGAGGTGCGCGGTCTCGACGAGAACGGCGAGCCGGTGGTGCACCGCGCGTCGGGCTGGCCGGCGCGCATCTTCCAGCACGAGGTCGATCATCTGCGGGGCACGCTCTACGTCGACCGCATGATGACGCGCACCTTTGGCTGGAACGACGAGGTCTCTGCGTACTGGGCGCGCAAGCCGGTCGACGAGGTCGAGGACGAGCTCGAGGCGCGCCGCCGCCCCGATGAGCCGCCTCGCGGGGGCGTCACGTGATCACCCGACGCCCTCCCCGCATGGCCCACGCCGCGGCGTCCCCGTCGTCGCCGCCCTCGTCACGCCGTCGCCGTCCCCCGGTCCCGCGGGGCAGCCCTTACGGCGTCGCCGACGTGCGCGACGGGCTGACCCGCGTCGAGCGGGTCGTGCTCTGGCAGCTGGGCGAGCTGCAGGCCGAGTTCCCCGGCCGCAGCGTGCCCACCGCCACGCTCCACGGCCGCGTCGCCGAGCACGTGCCGGTGACGGAGGACGAGCTGCAGCGCGTCCTCCAGCGTCTCGTGGTCGGCAAGCGCTGAGCGGAGGGTCCTCGACCCGCCCGCGTCACCGCGCGCGCCAAGCATAGAAGAAGTCGCGCTCCGACGGCTTCTGCCAGTACTCGCGGGGGCCGAACTTGAGCTTCTCCAGGATGGGCGAGCTGGCGACGGGCGCGCCGGCGTCGTCGCGGCCATAGAGGACGAAGCGGGTGAAGGACCAGTTGATGTCCATCTGCACCGCGTCGGTCACGCCGGCCGCACGGAGGGCGTTCGTCAGCAGATCGGCGGTCGTCCACTCGCCGACGGCGAAGTAGACGGCCCCGCCCGGGCCGAGCGCCCACGCCGAGCGGCGGATGTCCTTCTTGCCGTCCTCCGCCGCGCCCCACTTCTTGCGGCCGTGCTCGCTCGCCAGGGACTCGTGCGGCACCCCCCCGTCGAGGAGGCACGCTGGACCCTGCCGCATCCATTTCAGCGTCGCCTCGTGCGGCTGCACCCGCGACCAGGGGCCGATGACGATGCGGTCGTCGGCCAGCCTCGCCACGGTGCAGCTCTCGGGGTTGGGAGGCACGAACGTGTCGCCACCGATCTTGATGCCATGGCGACCGTGGCGCGCCTTGTAGCCGCCGTTGGTGGCGAGCAGCAGCTGCGGCAGGTGCGCCGGCGCCACCGCGCCCGGTCGCTTCTCCCTGCCGAGGGCGGCGTTCTCCGGCTCCTCCGTGCCCGACACGAGCTCGAGGTCGAGCCTCGACAGGTCGAGGGCGACGATCGCGACCTCGACGAACGCCTTGTACGGATCGGGGTGGACGGTGGTCGTGAAGAGGAGCGGCGCGGCCTCGTCGATCGGGTTGCCGGCGGCCGCCGCGAGCGCGCGCCAGGTGCCGTCACCCGGCCTCGCGGTCCGCTCGTGAGGCGGTGGGAAGGCCGCCGGCGGGAGCGTCTGCGTCCCGGCGCGGGGAGCCGCGGGCGGCGCCGCGGGGCTGGCCGGGGGCAGAGGGGCGGCCGCGGGGGCCGCCGAGGCCACATCCACCGGCGCGGACACCGCGGGGGGCGGCGGAGGCGCCCGGTGGCGCTCGGACGTGGCGCGGTCGTACCCCGCGCCGCCGCATGCGGCGGCGAGGAGGGCGATCGCGGTCGCGGGGAGGTTGAGCGCGCGCACCTTCAGCGAGGCGTCACTGCTCGAGGTCGGCCGCACTGCGCGGCTCCATCTTCTGGTTGCCGTTCTTGAACACGAGGACGCCGGTGATCGACGCGAAGGTGGTCCCCTCGCTGGGCGCCGTCAGCCCCTCGAAGACGAGGTTGTCCACCCGGAGCGAGCCGGTGACGACGAACTCGCCGTTCGCATCGTCGCCCGGTCCGGGCTCGGGCGAGGCGTCGGTGACCGTCACGTCCTCGACCCTCGCCAGGACGCCCTCGAACGCGTCGGGCGTGGTGCCCCCCGCTGCGGCAGCGTCCAGCACCACCGGCGCCGGCGCGCTGTCCTGTCCGACCACCGAGTAGTCGGCGAAGCCGAGCTGGATCTGGAGGAAAAACTCGTCCACTTCGCCGGATACGTCGACGCGGTCGCCCTCGCCCACGACGTCACCGCAGACGATGCCCGGATCGTAGACGTAGAGACCGCTGTTCTCGGGGCCGTCGTAGGCGTCGTCGCCCTCCTTGTGCTGGACGAAGAAGCCGTTGCCCTCGGCGCACGCCGTCACCAGCACGTCGGTGAGGAAGACGGTGCCGAAGGCCGAGCCGCTCTTCACGTCGTAGATGGTCACCGCGCACGGAGCGCCGCCGGGGTTCGCGGCGTCCGGGCACTGGTCGCAGGCGTTGCCCTTGCCGTCCTCGTCGTTGTCGGCCTGGGTGGTGTTCGCGTCGCCCGGGCAGTTGTCGTAGAAGCTGGGGATCCCGTCGTCGTCCTCGTCGGCAGGGTTCACGCCGGTGCAGTCCTCGACGTTCGCCTGGCGCGGGCACACGTCGCAGGCGTCGCCGTCGCCGTCCCCGTCGCCGTCGGCCTGCGCGCCGTCGTCGAGCGGGCGAATGGGGTTGAAGACGGTGGGGCAGTTGTCGTCGCCGTCGTCGATGCCGTCGCCGTCGTCGTCGCCGGCGGTGATGAGCCCGGCGTAGTTGTTGCTGCCGTCGACGCTGCGGTTCCGGTAGGGGACGCAGGTCGGCTCGTCGGCCGGCGCGTCGCAGAAGTACGGTCCGTAGAGGTTGCCCGACGCGCTGCGGAGCTCGGCGTAGCTCATCCCGATCTCCGACTCGACGCACAGGGTCTTGCCCGCCATGCAGGTGTCAAAGGGCTGCTCGCAGCCGGCCGGCGTGTCGGTCAGCTCGTCGAGGATCGCGGTGTCGCCGTAGAGCGGCTCGCCCCCGCGGAGGAGCAGGTGGACGCCCTCGGTCGCGCCGTCGACCACCGCCGCGTGGAGCGGCGCGTCCGAGCCGTCGTAGATCGCGATGTCGGCCACGGTGCCGACGGCGACGAGGTCGAGGTGGTCGCGGAGCTTGAAGACTGGATTCGGGCGTTGCTTGAGGAGGGCGTGGGCGACCTTGAAG
>JBKJLX010000349.1:0-5525 GCA_046596645.1 Polyangiaceae bacterium | reverse complement strand
GCTGGCGGCTCCTCGGCGCCAGCCCCCGGTGACGCGCGCTGCCTCGCGCAGCGCGACCACCTCCGCGTGGGCGGTGGGATCGCCGTCGATCTCGCGCCGGTTGCGGCCGCGCGCCAGGATCACGCCGTCACGCACCACGACCGAGCCGATGGGGACGTCCCCCGCGGCACCAGCGGCGGCCGCCTCCTCCAGCGCGGCGCGCATGAACGCATCGTCTGCCGCCCTCTCCTCGGCCGATGAGGCCGCGGGGGGCGGCGACTGCGGGAGCGGCTCTGACAACGGCGGGGACACCATCGACATCGCCGGCAGCCCCGGCTCGGGGGAGGGTCTCAGCGCGCCCAGGAAGATTCGAACTTCCGACACCAGGCTTCGTAGGCCTGTGCTCTATCCAGCTGAGCTATGGGCGCTCGGAACGACGCTGTCTGCGGCACCTGTCGGGGCGGCAAAAGCGCGGGGAATTGACCACGTGACCCCCGGGGCCGTCAAGGTGATTCGCCGCGAGGTCATGGGCGGCAGCATCTGGTTGCAGCAGCGAAGGCGGATGCGCCGCTGTCGAGGGCGCATGGCACGCATGGAAGGACAAAAAGGGCAAAGGCCCGCGTCGCTTCACCCGGGCCTCGACGGAGTCGTCGATCACCGAGCGCGCGCAGGCCCCCCCATGCCAAGCCCGGGCCAGGTGCCCAGGAAAGTGATGCAGGTTCGTCTAAGCGGAAAGTCTAGGTGCCGCCGTAGGCAGCAAGTCAAGAAGCCCCGAAGGGAAGCCAGCGAAGTGAAAGAAGCGGCAGTCTTAAGGAGCCGCGCTCGCTGCGCGTCTCAACCATGACATAAGCAGCTATCGTGCCAAGGTGTCAATTCTGACGTTTCTCTGCGACATTTCGTCGGGTCTGGTGGCCGGAAAGGCCAGCGACCGCGCAGAGCACGGGACCCGCCGAGGCATCGCTGTCGCGCATCGGCCGCGACCACGAAAAGTTTTCATGGTGGGTCAAGCGTGGCTCCCGGGCCGAACAGCTCGTCGCCAGGGGCCTCCTCGTGGCAGCGCACGCACAAGGGGATCCGGCCGGACTCAACCACCCAGCCGGCGGCGTCGATGACCGCGTAGTCCCAGCGGGCGGGCTGCCCGGCGGGGGCGGCGGGGCGCGCCATGGCGAAGTGGACGATGCCCTCCTGCCGTTCGTGGGTGACGACGATCAGCGAACCCCCGGGCAGCGGGGGGCCGGGACGGCCGTAGCGGGCGGCGATCTCGTTGGCGCGGATGGTCGCCTCCGGCTCGCCGACGAAGTGGCTCGAACGCATCGCCTCGCGCGCGATCCGCAGGGAGAGCAGGGCGTCGACGTGGTCCCAGCGGACGCGCGGCCTGGGTGCCCCGGGCGCGTCGAGGCGCGGGTTGCGCGCTCGCCGGGGCGTCGCCTCGTCCGCGCACGACGCCACCGCCATCGCGAGGGCGACGCTCCCGGCGAGGACGGCGATGGCCGGCGCGCGGGAGTATGATCGGATCCAGATGCGACTCGATCGGGCCACGCGCCGCCGGACGCTATACACGCGCGCTCTCGCGGGCGCGACGCTGGGCCTCGCCACGCTCGTCGGCTCTGCCCCCGGGATCTCGCCTCGAGAGGCCTCGGCGCAGCAGCGGCAGACGCGACGCACCTGGCTGGGCATCGAGCTGGGGCGGGGCCCGGCGGGGGGCGTCCTCGCCCGACACGTCTCGCGGACGTCGCCGGCCGACGTCGCCGGCGTGAAGGACGGCGACCAGATCGTCGCCGTCGACGGCAAGCCGATCGACGTCCCGCGCGAGGTGATCACCCGGGTCGCCGAGCTGGGGCCCGACAAGGAGATGCGCCTGCGCGTGCGCCGCGGCGGGGTGGAGACGAACGTGGTCGCCAGGCTGGTCGCGCACCCCGGCGACGAGGAGGTGGTCCGTCGCGACCGGGTCGGCACCTTCGCGCCGTCGTGGGGAACGCTGACGACGACCTCGGGCACGCCGCCGGCGTCGATCCAGGCCGCGCGCGGGCGCGTCGTCATCGTCGACTTCTGGGCGAGCTGGTGCGGCCCCTGCAAGCTGGTGGCGCCCACGCTCTCCGGCCTGCAGGATCGCTTCGGGGCCCAAGGCCTGACCGTGGTCGGGATCTCCAACGACGAGGCCGCGATCGCTGCGCGCTCCGCGCAAAGCCTGGGCATCCGCTATGCGACGGGCGTCGAGTTGGCGAACGAGGCCTCGATCGCCTACGGCGTCCGGGCCATCCCGACGATGTACGTCATCGACAAGAAGGGTGTCGTGCGCGAGGTGAAGGTCGGCTTTCACCCCGCGCACGCGGCAGAGCTGGAGCGGCTGGTGGTCCGCCTGCTGGCCGAGCCGGCGCCGTCGCAATCGCCGGCCGCGCCGCCGCCGGCCGCACCGCCGCCGACGTCGCTGCCGGGCACACCGCCGAGCGCTGCGCCGCCGCCGCCCGCGCCGCGACCCGGCGCGCCGGCGCGCTGACGGGCCCGGCGTGCTCCGCGTTCTCTCCGAGCTCCTGTGGGCCGCGCGCCGCGACGGCGTCCCCATCGCCCCCTCGCAGGCGCTCCGCGCCGCCGAGGCGACGCGCCTGGTGGGGTGGGACGATCCGACTGCGCTCCGCGACGCGCTGGTGGCGACGGTCTGCACCAGCCGCGCCGACGCCGTCCGGTTCCGCCGCGTGTTCGCCGCGTTTTTTCGCGCCGATGGGGCGCACCCGGGCGATCTGTTCGACCGCCTGCGGGCGCGCGGGTTCACGCCCGACGAGCTCGGTGCGCTGCGCGAGCTGCTGGAGGCGGTGCGGGAGCGGAGCGGTCAGGCCGGCGACGCGGGGGCGCTGCGCGCGCTGTCGGGGCACCCAGGCGAGCTCGACCACCTGCTGGCGGCCGCCGGCGTCCGCCGCGTGATGGCCGGCGTGCAGCCGCGCACCGTGGGCTTCGTCGCCCATCGCGTCGCCGAGGCGATCGGCATCCCGCGGGCAGCCAGTGGCGACGCCCGGGTCGCCCGGGTCCTTCGCGAGGCGCTGGGCGAGGACCGCGGTGGCGCGCTGGCGTCGGCGCTCGCCGAGGAGGTCCTTGGCCTCCACGCTCGGGTGCGCGCACGGGTCGAGGCCGCCGCGCGCCGGGAGCAGCCGGAGGAGGGCGCGCCGCGCCCCGGCCCACGCGACGTCCCCTTCGGCGAGCTCACGCCGGAGGAGGCTGTCGCGGTCCGCCAGGCGGTGCGCTCCCTGGCCGAGAAGCTGCGCGGCGCCGATCGCGTCCGCCGCAAGCGAGCTCACCGCGGGCGGATCGACCTCCGTCGGACACTGCGCCGCGCGCTCGCCACCGGCGGGGTGCCCTTCCGGCCGGCGCGTCGCGCGCGGCGCCGGGACCGACCGCGCATCGTGATGCTGTGCGACGTCTCGGAGTCGGTGCGCGCGGCCTCGCGCTTCCTGCTCGAGCTGGTGGCGGCGGTGCAGGAGCTGTGGGCGGACGCGCGCTCGTTCGTCTTCGTCAGCGAGGTGGCGGAGACCACGCAGCTCTTCCGCGAGGGGACGACGCAAGGGGCCCTGCGCGCGATCGCCTCGGGCGCGGTGGTCAGCCTGGCCCACGACTCCAATTACGAGCGCGCGCTGCGCGGCTTCTGGGACGACGTCCACCGAGACGTCGATCGCCGCACCACGGTGGTCCTCCTGGGGGACGGTCGCACCAACCACCACGGCGACGCGGCCGAGGTGGTGGCTCGCCTCCGCCACCGGGCCGGGCGCGTCCTCTGGCTGTGCCCCGAGCCGCCCTCGCGATGGGGCAGCGGCGACAGCGCGATGCCGCGCTACGCGGCGGCCTCGACCGAGGTGCTGCCTGCGCGGACCGCGCGCGAGCTGGAGGATGCGGCGCGCCGGCTGGTGAAGGGCGCCTGAACGGCCCTGCGCTGCGACAGTTGGTGTAGAGAGCGCGCCATGTCGATCCTGGAGGACGAGTTCGCAGCGCTCGAGGCACGCGTGATCACCGGCGGGGCGCCGAAGTACCACGAGGCCAACGCCAAGCAGAACAAGCTCTTCGCGCGCACGCGGATCGAGCGCCTGATCGACGCCGGCAGCTTCGTGGAGGACGCTCTCCTCGCCAACGGGGTGGAGGCCGACCTCCCGGCGGACGGCGTCATCACCGGCACCGCCGCCGTCGCCGGGCGCCCGGTGTGCATCATGGCCAACGACTCCACGGTGAAGGCCGGATCGTGGGGCAAGCGCACGGTGGAGAAGATCCTCCGTATCCAGGAGACGGCGCTGAGGCTGCGCTGCCCGCTCTTCTATCTGGTCGACTCGGCGGGGGCGCGCATCACCGACCAGATCGAGATGTTCCCCGGGCGCCGCGGCGCCGGGCGCATCTTCTTCAACCAGGTCGGCATGAGCGGCGTGGTGCCGCAGATCTGCCTTCTCTTCGGGCCCAGCGCCGCGGGCGGCGCGTACATCCCGGCGTTCTGCGACGTGGTCGTCATGGTCGACGGCAACGCCAGCATGTACCTCGGCTCGCCGCGAATGGCAGAGATGGTCATCGGCGAGAAGGTCACGCTGGAGGAGCTGGGCGGCGCGCGAATGCACTGCTCCACCTCCGGCTGCGGCGACGTGCTCGCGGCCGACGAGCCGGAGGCGATCGAGTGGGCGAAGCGCTACGTCGCGCTCCTCCCCCAGAACTGCGATCATCAGCCGCCGGCGACCGAGGCGAAGCCGGTCAAGGCCGGGCTCCCCACGCTCAGCTCGGTGATCCCGCCGGACGAGAACAAGATCTTCGACATCATGCAGGTCGTCGATCACCTGATCGACGAGGGCAGCTTCGTCGAGATCAAGAAGCGCTTCGCCAAGGAGATCGTGACCGGCTTCGCCCGCATCGAGGGGCGCACCGTCGGCATCGTCGCCAACCAGCCGAAGCAGAAGGGCGGCGTGCTCTTCGTCGACTCGGCGGACAAGGCGGCGCGCTTCATCTGGCTCTGCGACGCGTTCAACGTGCCGCTCGTCTACCTCGCCGACGTGCCCGGCTTCATGATCGGCACCATCGTCGAGAAGCAAGGCATCATCCGCGCCGGCGCCAAGATGATCGCCGCCGTCAGCGAAGCCACCGTACCGAAGATCTGCGTCGTCATCCGCAAGGCCTACGGAGCGGGGCTCTACGCCATGTGCGGCCCGGCCTTCGATCCGGACGCAACGATCGCCCTGCCGTCCGCCTCGATCGGCGTCATGGGACCCAACGCTGCCGTCAACGCGGTCTTCTTCAACAAGATCCAAGCGACCCCTGAAGGCGCGGAGCGTGATGCGCTCGTGGAGAAGCTGCGCGCCGAGTACAAGGAAGACATCGACCTCGTGAAGATCGCGAGCGAGACGATCGTCGACGCGATTGTGCAGCCGGAGGTGCTCCGTCGGGAGATCGCGATCCGGCTCGCGCGGGCGGAGGGCAAGCGCGAGGCGCGTCCGAAGAAGAAGCACATGGTCGTGCCGGTCTGACCGATGACGACGGGCATGCGCAATGGCAGTGGGGTGGGGAAGGAGGCCTGGGCCTCGGCCTCG
>JBKJLX010000070.1:0-2814 GCA_046596645.1 Polyangiaceae bacterium | reverse complement strand
ACACCACCGCGACGGTGCTCACGACCCCGACGGCGATGGCCGCCGCGCGACGCTTGCGACCGCGCGCGACCGCGCGCCGCGACGAGGGTGGCAGGCCGCCTCCTTGTCGCGAGGAGGCCCGCGAGGAGGGCCGCATCGCGGACCGCGACGAGGTGGGGCCGCTCGCCTTGGCGGCGCGCAGGGGGAGGTTCTTGTTCGCTCGACCGCTCACGGTGCGCGCTCAGCCCGGACCGACGCTCAAGGTGTGACCGGAAATGCGGACCGAGCCTCGCAAAGAGGCGTCGTCAGCCGCAAGGCGGAGCGACGAGTCGGGCCCCAGGCCCGTCGAGGAGCGACAACGCAGCGGATGGCGGCGCATCTGCAGCGAGGCGACGGGAGCATTTTCGGTCACACCTTCAGCCGACCGTCAGGCCCAGCGAGCGCGCGGCGTCCTTCACCCGCTGCCAGGTGACCATGTCGGTCTCGCGCTGCATCGGGTCGGTGCCCTCGGCGACCCACTGACGGAAGAGCTCGGCCATCATCTTGGCGCGGGCGGCGGTGATGCGCACCGTCTCCGCCTCCCCGACGGCCGTGGGCGACGCGTCGGCGGAACCCGAGAGGGGGATCCGTCGTGTGTTGGGGTCGAGATCGGCCGCGTGACGCTCCAGCCGCTCATGAAGATCGACCGCAGCCTGGTGGAGAAAGAGCGCGCGCGACTCGAGGAACGTCGCGGTGCGCGTCGGCTTTTCGTCGTCGTCCTGTTCGGCCATGCGCCCCCTCGGCTCGATCGACGTAGCAAGGTCTCCCGTCCGGTGCCAGTCGGGACGGTTCGCCGAGCTGCGCGCGCCCGGTTCGGCGATCGATCATCGCGGCGAGAGCAGGGAGCGGAGCGTCCGGGATCCTCGGAGGCTACATCGGAGGGCGAGGCCGGGTGGTAAGCTCTCGCCCTCGTGGTCACCGGTGCACTGCGCCTGCCTGCCGGCACTCTCGTCGACGAGAGGTGGCGCATCGAGAGCCAGCTCGGCGAGGGCGGCATGGGCGCCGTGTACGCGGCGAGGCACGATCGCAACGGACGGCCGGTCGCGATCAAGGTCCTCCACGCTGATGTCGCGCGCGACGAGACGGTGCGCAAGCGCTTCCTCCGCGAGGGCTACGCGGCGAACCGCGTGGGTCACGCGGGGACGGTGCAGATCCTCGACGACGGCGTGAGCCGCGACGGGCTGGTCTATCTGGTCATGGAGCGTCTCGACGGCCACTCGCTGGACGCGCTGGCCGAGGCCAGCGGCGGCAAGCTGCCGGTCAGCGTCACCATCACCCACGCGCTCGGCTGGCTCGAGGTGGTCGCGGCGGCGCACGCGGTGGGCATCGTCCACCGCGATCTGAAGCCCGAGAACGTCATGGTCCTCCCCGACGGCACGGTGAAGGTCCTCGACTTCGGTCTGGCGCGCGTGCGCGAGGTCTCCCAGCAGGTACGGCTCACGATGGCCGACAGCCCGATGGGCACGCCGGCGTTCATGCCACCCGAGCAAGCGCGCGCGAACTGGGACGACGTCGACGCCCGCAGCGACGTGTACGCGGTGGGGGCGTCGCTCTTCACGCTGCTCACCGGGCAGCTGGTCCATGACTCGACGAGCCTCGCCGACCTGATGGTGAAGGTCTGCACCCAGCCGGCGCGGCCGCTGCGCTCGCTCGATCCCTCGCTGCCGCCGGCGCTGGCGCGGGTCGTCGATCGTGCGGTCGCCTTTGCCGCGGCCGACCGCTACGCCGACGCGCGGGAGATGCTGGTCGACCTGCGGTGGGCCGCGACCGAGATCGGCGTCCCCACGGACCACGCGACGCTCCCATCCGGTACCCCCGCCGGGGCCGCCATCTCCGACGCAGCGACGGAGGCGGATCTCACGCGCCTGTGGAACGGGAGACCGCAGGGCGACGTCCTCGCCGAGTCCGCCGGGGGCATCCACTCCCTCCCCACCGGCACGCTGCCGAGGGTGATGGCCGCGCGCTACAGCGCAGCCCGGGTGAGCTCCGACCGCCAGCGCAGCGTGCAGCGCGTGGGGTTTGCAGCGGCGGTCGCCAGCGCCGCAGCGCTCGCTGTCGGCGCGATCGCCTACGGGACGATCGCCCGATCGCCGGCGGGCGATTCGCCCAGCGTCCCCGGCACGCTCGCCGTGCCCGAGGGGACGGGCGTCGTCGCCCCACCGTCGAGCGTGGAGCTGCCCGTCGCGGCGCCCACGGCCACCGCGTCGGAGGTCCCCAGCGCGTCGGCCACCCCCAGCGGCTCGGCGCAGCGGGCCACGCCCCCCACCTCCACCAGCGCTTCGGCGCGGCCGCGCGCGCCCAGGGCGCCCAGGGCGCCTTCGAGAGGGTCGAAGCCCCCGTGCAAGAGGGACCCGTCAACGCGCAAGTGCAAGTGAGCGTCTCCTCGGCGTGAGCGCAGGGCCGAGCGGCTGCGTCACGCGCCGTAGGTCGACTCGAGGTACGCGACGATCTCGCCGGACTCGAACATCTCCCGCCCGGTGTTGGGGTCGGCGAGGTAAGGGACCATCATCTTGCCCGAGCGCGCGACGAAGTCGCTGCGGTGGCGGCTGCCCTTGGCGACGTTGTGCAGCTGGTAGGGCAGCTCGAGCCGGCAGAGCGCGTCGCGAACGATGCGGCAGTAGGGCGAGGCCTCGAAGCTCCACAGCATGAGCGGCTTCTCCGGCGCGCGCGACGGGACCAGCTTCTGGCGGCCGCGCGGCAGGCTGGCGACCGCAGCGCGCGCGGTGCTGAGCGCGCCGAAGCGCAGGTGCAGCGGCACCGTCCCGTCGCCGTAGGTGCGCGCGAGGTAGCGCACGA
>JBKJLX010000690.1:0-21768 GCA_046596645.1 Polyangiaceae bacterium | reverse complement strand
CAGCGCCATGTTCGTGGCTGCGGTCCCCGCGGATCACGCGACCATGGATGGGGTGCCGGGCACCGCAGGGTGCTTCAGCACCGCAATCGTCCCTGGAACAAGCGGCGGACTCAATTCATGCGGTGGGACCGCTACTAGTGGAGGTTCCGGAGGCAGCGGCACGACGATCACCGGTGGAGCGGGCACCCCGGGAGCTCCGCTGGGACTTGGCGGCACGGGCGGCGTGGGCGACGACGGCGGGGTGAGCGGCTGCAGTATTGGTGGACTCGGCACGGCGGCGACGCTCGGGACGCCCGCCGTGGGGGCCGACGGCAACGGAGTTCTTTCCGCGAGCGGCTTCGTGGCCGCAGCCGGCTCCAACGGGACTGCAGCCGGCGGCCCCGGTGCTGGTGGCGGCGGCGGGGGCGGGGCGAAGGGCTGCACCAGCTTCGATCCCGATCGCGCAGGCTCCTCGGGCGGTGGCGGCGGCGCCGGCGGATGCGGAGGTGCCGTAGGCGCGGGCGGCGATGGCGGCGGTGCGAGCATCGGGATCGCCGTCGTCGGCGGCGCCGTGACGCTCGTTCGCACCGAGGTGGCCACCGGAGCGGGCGGCGCTGGAGGCGATGGATCCGCGGGCCAGCCCGGGCAGGAGCCGGGCATTGGTGGGACGAACCCCGACGCGACTTCCTGCGCAGGACGGGCCGGACGTCCCGGTGGAGACGGCGGCAGCGGCAGCGGCGGTCGTGGAGGTCACTCCCTCCCGATTGCGACCACGCAGGGCGGAAGCGCGACGGTGCAGGCGACGACGAATCTCGTCCCCGGTACGGCGGGCGACGGCGGGACCGGCGGTCAGGGCGTCGCTGGCAACGTGGGTGGCGATGGCGCCGACGGAGTCGCCCTCGATCAGTACGCCCTCTGATCGAGGCTGCCGGTTCGCTTTCCATTGTGTCGCTTGGTCTAGGACGACGCGGTGCGCCGCCTACCGGCAGACGAGCTTCTCCAGCTGGTCCGCCGTCATCCCCGCGGCCGTCGGCACCACCAGGATCCTCGTCGCGCTCGCGAACGTCGGCCCCTGCACGCTGAGGCGACTCTTCATCTCGGCGAACACGCGGTCGCGATCTCCCCTGGGCTTCACGCGCGCCGACGTCACGCGATAGAGGCTCACCGGCACCATCGGGGCGGAACCTTTCGTGGCGAGCCACATCGTCACGATCGCTCCCTGATGCTGGTCCCGCAGGCCGAGCGGGGCGAGGCGGCGCGCCACCTCGAGTGGGTCGGCGGTCTCGAGGGCGATGCACTCGCGCACCGGGGTCCGCGGCAGCTTGCTCGTGGCCAGGCGACTGCGAAGGTCCCCGTCATCGATGAAGATGACGTCGTCGCCGACGACGGTGATGCCCAGCCGCTTCACGTCGCCGTCACCGCGGATGACGACCACGACGCCGGTCGCGCAGAGGCCAGCGACGATCAGGGCGCCCGCCAGCCACCGCGCCCTGCGTCGCCACCAGGTGGACGGCGCGCGCTCGGTCTCGGCGCTGGCTTCCACCTTCTCGCCCGGGTCGGATCCGGGCGGGCCGGAGACGATCGACGTGCGCTGCGGCGCCAGCGGCACGTGCGTGGCCGTCTCGGCGTACGCGTCCTCGGTCTGCACCGCCGAGGGGGCGTGCGACGGGCTCACCGGCACCACGACGCCAGCGGCGACCGCCGAGGCATCCCAGGTGCCGCTGGTCGAATCCATCATCGCCGCACGCTTCAACCCATCGAGCGGCGCCGTCGCTCCCAGGGGGTCCGCCGGCCGCATCGAGCCTCCCTCGGGAAGCACACCGAGCCCCGACGCCACGGCCTCCAGGGCGTCGCGCATCGCATCCGCCGAGGCGAACCGATCCGCGGGATCGAGCTGCACCGCGCGCGCGACCAGCGCACCGAAGGGCGACCGCACCACCGCCGCCGGCAGCGCGACCGGCTTGCCGGACGCCTTGGCCACGAGGATGGCGAGGCCCGAGCCGCCGCCATAGACGCGCTCGCCACAGAGCGCCTCGGCGATGAGGAGACCGACCGCGAACAGATCGGCGGGCGGCCCCACCGGGTCACCGGTCACCTGCTCGGGCGCCATGTACGCGGCGGTCCCGAGGGTCGCGCCCATCGCGGTCTTTGCGACGTCCATTCCGTCGGCCTTGGCGATGCCGAAGTCGAGGAGCTTCGCCACCTCGACGCCGCCTATGCCGCACAGGAAGACGTTCGCCGGCTTGACGTCACGATGCACGACGCCGGCGCGGTGGGCGTCGGCGAGCGCTCCGAGGAGACCCCGCGCGATGATGACGACGCGTGCCGCCGGCATCGCACCGTGATCGCGGAGCGCGGCCTCGACGGTCACGCCGTCGAGCAGCTCGAGGACCAGGTACGGCGCGCCACCGTGCTCGCCAGCGTCGTACGCGCGGACGATGTTGGGGTGCGCGAGGTGCTGCAGCACCGTCGCCTCGCGATGAAAGCGATGCATGCCGCCCGCCAGGTCGAGGGCGCGGCGATCGACGAGCTTGAGCGCCACGCGGCGGCTCGCCACCTCGTCCCACGCCTCGTACACCGTCGCGAAGCCGCCGCGGCCCAGCTCGCGCACCGCGCGATAGCGGTTGCCGAAGAGTCCGGGGGGCAGATCGTTGCGCATCCGCGGCGGGGCCTGGTCGCGCGAGGATATCGGGGTTCCGCGCCCGGCGGGCGCGTGCTACCCGCGGCTCCGTGCAGGTCGCCGCCGTCGTCCCCGCGTTCGACGCCGCCCGGACCGTGGGGGGCGTCATCCAGTCCCTCCGCGCGGTGTGGCCCGATCCGGCCGCGATCTTCGTCATCGACGACGGGTCGACCGATGACACCGCCGCCGTGGCCACCGCCGCCGGCGCGCGTCTCCTCCGACACGGGGTGAACCGCGGCAAGGGCGCCGCGCTCCGCACCGCGCTGGCCGCCGCGCGCGACGCCGGGTTCGACGCCGCCGTCACCGTGGACGCGGACGGTCAGCACCCGGCGGACGAAGCGAAGCGCGTCGCCACCGCGCCCGACCCTGACGCGCTGGTCCTCGGCATCCGCGATCTCGCTGCCGCCGGCGCGCCGCGGCCCAACCGCATCTCCAACGCGATCTCGAACGGCTTCCTCTCCGCCTTCTCGCGCACCCGCCTCGCCGACACCCAGTGCGGCCTGCGCCGCTACCCGCTGCCGCGCACGCTCGAGCTGGGTGGCTGCGACGACGGCTACGCCTTCGAGGCCGAGATCATCCTCCTCGCCATCGCCGCGGGCTTGAGGGTGATCGAGCTGCCGGTGACCGTCCTCTACCCCGAGGATCGGACGACGCACTTCGACAGCGTGCGCGATCCGGCGCGGGTCGTGCGGCGCGTGGTGCGCACGCTCATCGCGACACGCGGTATCACCCGGCCCGCCCGGCACGTCGCCAGCTGACGGTGGCGGCCCCGCAACGCAGCCGCGGCAGGCGCTGGGCGCGGCGGCTCGCCATCGTCGCCGCGGCGCTCGTCGGCATCCCCTTCCTCGCGCACCACGTGGTGAGCTGCAGGGCGCGCCTCGACCCGCCGGCGATCGAGGTGGCGGGGCTCGGCGAGCCGAAGGAGGAGGGTGGCGTGCGCCGGCTCGGCGCCGCCTGGGCGCGCAAGCGCGGGGCGATCCTCGAGGTACGCCTCGGCGGCTCGCCGGAGGCGATCGGCGAGCAGATGGCGCGCCTCCTCCGCCCGGAGATGGTCGCCAACGAGGGCGAGCTCCTCGGTCAGTTCCGCCACTTCGTTCCGCTGTCGCCGCTGCGCACTCTGATCGTCGACATCGCCCGGACGCGCTTCGCCGATGCCGATCTGGGCATGGACCCGCGTCGCCGCCGGGAGATCGCCGCGCAGGCGCTGGCCTTCCAGCCCGATCCCTACGACGGCTTCATGCCGACCTACGACCGCATGGTCTTCCTCAACTCGCTCTACGACGTGAGCCTGAGCTTCGAGCACTCGCCGCTCCTCGGCTGCACGACCTTCGTGGCGCGGGGTGAGGCCAGCGAGGGCGGCCACGTCCTGCTCGCCCGCAACTTCGACTTCGAGGCCGGCCCCATCTTCGACCACGGCAAGGCGGTGTTCCTGGTCCACGAGGAGGGGCGCATCCCCTACGCGTCGGTGTCGTGGCCGGGGTTCATCGGCAGCGTCACCGGCATGAACGCCGAGGGCCTGGCGCTGGTGATCCACGGGGGGCGCGCGCGCGACGTGATGCCCGGGGGCGAGCCGGTGCCGCACGCCATGCGCGAGGTGCTGGCGCGCGCGCGCACGGTCGACGAGGCGGTCGCGATCCTGGCCGAGCGCGCGGCGATGGTCTCGCACATCGTCGTCCTCGCCGACGCCGCGGGCGACGCTGCGGCGGTGGAGCGCGCCCCGGGCGAGGCGCTCCACGTGCGTCGCGAGGCGCCGACGCTGGCGGTCACCAACCACTTCGAGGGACCGCTGGCGACCGATCCCAAGAACCACGCGGTGCGCGACGCGACCTCGACGCTCCCCCGGCGGTCGCGGCTCGACGAGGTGCTGGCCGCGCGGAAGAGGCCGATGACGGCGGAGGACGCGGTCGCCGTGCTCCGCGACAAGCGCGGCACGGGCGACACCGATCTCGCGCTCGGCGACCGTCGCGCGCTCGACGCGCTCATCGCGACGCACGCGGTGGTCGCCGACGCGACCGACCGCGTGCTCTGGGTGAGCGAGGGGCCGCACCTCGCCGGGCGCTTCCTGCGCTTCGACCTCCGCAAGCTGCTCGACCCCGCCGCCTCCCCCGGCGAGGATGAGCCGCTCGTGACCTTCGCCGCCGATCCCATCCTGGAGGACGGTCGCTTCGACGCGTGGACGCGCGCCGGCTCACCCCACGGCGGGGAAGCCTCGTCCGAGCCCTGATCGCGCATGGAACGCAGCCGGGTCCGCGCCATCGCCGATCAGGCGATCCCGATCGTCGGCGGCATGGCGTCGCAGAACGTCATGAACCTCGTCGACACCTGGATGATCGGCGGGCTCGGCCGGTCGGCGCTGGCGGCGGTCGGCATCGCGAGCTTCGCCAACTTCCTCGCGCAGGCGTTCCTCACCGGGCTCGGCTCCGGCGTGCAGGCGATGGCGGCGCGTCGTCTGGGGCAGGGCCACGCCGATGACACCGCGGGCCCCCTGCACGGCGGGCTCCTCCTCTCGCTGGCGCTGGGGCTGCCGATCAGCGTGCTGCTCGCCTTCGCCGCCCCTCACCTCTTCCCCCTCCTGGTGCGCGACCCCGAGGTGCTGGCGATCGCGGTTCCCTACTTCCAGGTGCGGGTGCTCGCCGCCGCCTCGGTGGGGATGAACTTCTGCTTCCGCGGCTACTACAGCGGCGTGAACCTCTCGCGGCTGTACATGCGCACGCTGGTGCCGATGCACATGTTCAACATGACGCTCTCGTACCTGCTCATCCATGGCCACCTGGAGCTTCCGCGCCTCGGAGCCACCGGCTCGGCGTGGGGGACCACCATCGCCTCGTTCCTGGGCACCGCGACCTACGCCTGGCTGGGCTGGCGACACGCGCGCGCGGGTGGCTTCCTCCGGGTGCGGCCAGCGCCGGGCACTGCGAAGCAGCTGCTGCGGCTCTCCTTCCCCACCGGCATGCAGCAGGTCTTCTTCGCCGCCGGGCTGACCGCGCTCTTCGCCATCGTCGGGCGCATCGGCACCTCCGAGCTGGCCGCGGCCAACGTGCTGATGAACGTGACGCTGGTGGGCATCCTGCCCGGGCTGGGCCTCGGTCTCGCCGGCGCGTCGCTCGTCGGTCAGGCGCTCGGCCGCAAGGACATCGCCGACGCGCGTCAGTGGGGGTGGGACGTGGTGAAGGTCGCCATCGTCGTCCTCGCGGTGCTGGGTCTGCCCATGGTGATCGCGCCGATCCCCATCCTGTCGATCTTCGTGCACGAGGCGGAGACGCTGGCGGTCGCCGCGACCCCGCTGCGCTTGGTCGGCGTGATGCTGATCGTCGACGCGATCGGGCTGGTGCTGCAGAGCGCGCTGCTCGGGGCCGGCGACTCGCGGCGTGTGGCGATGGTCGCGGTGGGGATGCAGTGGCTGCTCTTCCTGCCCATCGCGTTCCTGCTCGGCCCGACGCTGGGCCTCGGCCTGACCGCCGTGTGGCTGGCCCAGGGCGCCTACCGCGCGGTGCAGGCCGGAGTGTTCGCCGCGATGTGGCGCGGCGATCGCTGGACGACGATCAAGGTCTGACCGTCCGGCCGCGAGCGCGCGGTCGAGTCAGCCCACCGCGGTTCGCGGCGGGCGGCCGGCGGTGCGTGCCTGCGAGCGCCGGCCGGAGGCGGGCGGGGCGCTCACGGCCGGGACGCCTGCAGTGGGGAGTCGGGCGGCGGGGAGCCCGGCGGCGGGAAGGTGCGGCGGAGTCAGCCGGGTGAGGTAGCGGCCCTCGATCTCGTGGGACATGGCGGCGATCGTGACCTCCTGCAGGGAGAGCTTCATGGCGCTCTCGGCGCGGCCGTAGACCTCTTCCATGAACTCGGCGACCAGCGGGCCGATCTGACAGCACGGGTTCGGTCCGGAGGGGTGTCGCCCGAAGATCTCTTCCCCCTCCTCCACCGCCTTGTAGGCGTCGCAGAGGGTGATGGTGTCGGCGCGCCGCGCGAGGGTGACGCCGCCGCCGACGCCGCGCTTCGTGTCCACCAGGCCAGCGCGGCGGAGGTCGCTCAGCACGCGACGCACCACCACCGGGTTGGTGTTGATGCTGCGCGCCATCTCCTCGCTGGTGACCGACTTGGCGCGCACCCTCTCCGACCACGCGAGCATGCCGAGGATGTGCGCAGCGAGGGTGAAGCGGCTTGTCATGGAAGGATCGCGTCCCCCGCGGGACCGCGGCGAGGGTCCGGGAGTCGCCTGAGAATGCTCCTCTCCCGCGGAAGGTCAAGCGCGGCGAAGGCGCTCGGTCTGCAGCGTTCGCAGTGCGTGCGCGCCCGCACGCGTGGCAGAGAGACGCTGGGCGAGGCGCGCAGCCTCGGCCGGCAGCATCGTTCGCGGCGGAAAGGCGTAGGCCGAGGTCTCCGGGAGCAGGACCGGCACCGCCAGGGAGGCGAAGGTCAGGTCCGCCGCGGTGAAGGTGTCACCCACCAGCCATGAACGCCCTTCGCGCTCGGCGGCGGCCAGCCTCTCCTCCACCGCGGCCAGGACCTCCTCCAGCTTCCTGGTCGAGCGCGCGAGGCCCTCGGCGTCGACCTGGAGGCCAGCGCCGATGATCCGCGCGAGGAGGGGGTACGCGGCGTGGACCACGATGCGCGTCGCAGGCGTGCCCGCAGCGGACGTGAGGAGCTCTCGCCCATAGGCGGCGCCGCCGTGAAGGATGTGAAAGTAGGCCATGCGCCGCGTCGCCGGGCCGAGGTCCCGGTCGAAGAGCTCCTCCAGGTCGAGGACCTCGCGGCGCAGCGCCGGATCGGTCGGATAGAGACCGGCCGCGGGGACGCGGCGATCGACCTCGAGGAGGATGTCCGTCGAGTCGGTGAAGGCCTTGCCCGCCTCGTCGACCAGGATCGGCACCTGCCGCGAGCGGCCGGCCAGCATCGCCGGCGCCATGTGGAGGACCGGCGCGTAGCCCTCCTCCACGTAGTCGAGCCCCGCGCGATCGAGCGCCCAGCGGGCCTTCTCGCAGTAATGGCTGAACCCGATGGTCACGAGGCGAAGCGTCACGCGACCTTCCCGCCCTGGATGATGCGCTCGCCGCCCATGTACGCGCGCAGCGCATCGGGGATCACGACCGTGCCGTCCTTCGTCTGGTACTGCTCGAGGATCGCGATGACCGTGCGGCCGACCGCGAGCCCCGAGCCGTTCAGCGTGTGCACGAAGCGCGGCTTCGCCTTGGGCTCGGGCCGGTAGCGGATCTTCGCGCGGCGCGCCTGGAAGTCACCGAAGTTCGAGCAGCTCGAGATCTCGCGGTAGGCGGCCTGCCCGGGGAGCCAGACCTCGAGGTCGTACGTCTTGCGCGCGCCGAACCCGAGGTCCCCCGCGCACAGCGCCGAGACGCGGTAGTTCAGGCCCAGGCCCTTGAGCACCGCCTCGGCGTGCAAGGTGAGCGCCTCGTGGTGCTCGGCGCTCGTCTCCGGCGTGGTGATGCGGACGACCTCGACCTTGTCGAACTGGTGCTGGCGCACGAGCCCGCGCACGTCGCGACCGTGGCTGCCCGCCTCGGCGCGGAAGCACGGCGTGTAGGCGGCGTAGGCGATGGGGAGCTGGTGCGCCTCCAGGATCTCGTCGGCATGCAGGTTGGTCACCGGCACCTCGGCGGTGGGGATCAGGTAGAGGTCCTGCCCCTCGATCTTGAAGAGGTCCTGCTCGAACTTCGGCAGCTGGCCGGTGCCGAACAGCGCCTCCGCCTTGACCATGAAGGGCGTGAGCACCTCGGTGTAGCCGTGCTGGCCCGTGTGCAGCTCGAGCATGAAGTGGATGAGCGCCCGCTCCAGCTTGGCCGCGGCGCCGAAGAGGACCGCGAAGCGCGGACCCGACAGCTTGCTGGCCCGCTCGAAGTCGAGGATGCCCAGTTCGGCGCCCAGGTCCCAGTGGGCCTTGGGGGCGAAGTCGAGCGTCGGCGCGTCGCCCCAGGTGCGGATGACGACGTTGTCCGCCTCGCCCGCGCCGTCGGGCGTGGTCGGGTCGGGCAGGTTGGGGATGGCGAGCATCGCCCCCTCGAGCTCGGCCTCGACCTTCGCGAGATCGCCCTCCAGCTCCTTGATGGCGCCGCTGACCGCCTTCAGCGCGTCGCGCTGGGCGGCGAACTCGGGCGACTTCTTGTCGGCCTTGGCCATCGCCTCGCTGCCGCGGTTCCGCTCCGCCTGCTTGCCTTCCAGCGCGCCGACGGCGGCGCGGCGACGGGCCGCGAGCTCGCCCACCGGCTCGAGCAGCGCGGCGGTCGCCGCGGACCGGCGCCCGAGGGCGGCGGCTGTTTCGTCGAGGTGATCGGCAACCCAGCGAGCGTCGAGCATGGCGTCGGCCTTTTCCCGCGGCGCTGTCGGTCGGTCAAGTCGGCCGCCCGGGGCGCGCGACTCAGCGGCGGGATGTGGCGCGCTGCTCCTGCGCCTCGGCTTCAGCCTCGGCCTCGGCGAGGGCGGCGCGGGCGTCTGCGTCGAGCGCGATGCGGGTGGGCTCGGAGGTGGCGGCGATGCGGGGGCCGGTGGGGCGGTTGCGGGCGCTGGCCACGACGGCGAAGAGGCCGAGGCCGAGGAGGGTGAGCACCGCGAGGCCGTTCTGGGGAGTGGCGCTGGGGCGCAGGGCGGGGAACGCCATGAAGAGGTCCCACGCCGCGAGCTTCCAGGCGACGGCGGCGAGGGCGCCGCCTGTGGCCGCGAGGGCGGCGAGGAGCACGGTCGCCGGACGGTCGACGCGCGCCATCACGCGCGACGCGAGGAGAAACGGGAGCGCGCCGAGGACGCCGACGTGGACGAACCAGATCGGCGCGATGCCGATCGCCCACGCGACCGGGAAGGCCACGGCGCTGGCGAACGCGAGGACGACGCCCCAGGTGCGCCCGCGGAGCGCCGCGGTCGCGCCGAGGATCAGCAGCACCGACGCGAGCACGGTGATCCAGCGATCGAAGGCGACGCTGCGGAGGAGCGTCGCGAAGCCCACCACCTGGGAGCCGATGAGCAGGGTCTGGAGGCGTCGCTGGATCACGCGATCGGACAGCGTAGGCCCCGTGTGCAGTTCGGCAACTCTCGGCGCGCGCGGGAATGAACGAGCGGCTTGGCGATTGAGGGTGTCCGGCGATGACGCGCCTCTCCGTCCTCGAGCTCGGCCGCGTGCGGATCACGGCCTCGCTGCAGACCCAGCCCCTCCCGCAGCTCGCCCGTCGAGCTCACGCCGCAGCGGTGAGACCCACGGCGCGGTGGAGGCGCGCGCCGTCGGCGTCGCCGGCGAGGGCTCGCACCGTGGTGAGGGTCGCGGCGAGCACGCCGCGCGCGTGGATGCGATGCTCGAACACCACGGCGCCGCGCGGCCCGGTACCGGCTACGCCGCTCTCGATGCGAACCTGATCGCCGGCCACGATGCCGGCGCGGAAGGTCGCCTCCTCCGCCACCGGGACCAGATCCCGCGCCGGGATCCCGTTCTTCATCAGCTCGCGCGTGATCGCGCCGTCGCACCAGTCGAGGTAGACTGTGTGGTTGATGTGATCGAGCGGGTCGGTCGAGGCGAACAGCGCCTCGACCTCGAGCGGCGGCAGCTCGCGCCCGCGCTGCGCAGTCCACGCCGGCATCGCGATCTCCTGGCCCGGCTCGATGGGAAAGGCCTCCACCAGGCAGCGCGGCGCGCGGATGCGCTCGAGGCCGTAGCTGACCACCGCCCACTCCTGGCGCGCGCTGGAGAGGGGGCCGTCGGCGTCGGCGATCTGGAGATCGCGGGAAAAGAAGGTCTCGCGGCGGATGCGAGGCACCGTGGTCGTCGCGGTGAAGGGGCGACCGTGGGACAGCTCGCGATGGTGGACGACGCGCATGCTGCGCATGACCAGTGCGCACTGCTCCTCGCGCCAGCGCGGCGCGTCCCACCCGCAGCGGGTCGACGCCTCGAGCGCCATCTCCTGGAACAGGCGCCACACCTCGCCGGGGCGGGCGACCTCACGGGCGCTGAAGGCGATGCGAGGAGGCGGCGCGAGCGGGATCTCCATCTGCGGCCTTCTAGCGGCGTCTCGACCTCACGATCGTCCGATTCCGCACGGGGAGGGCGGCGTGACCGAGGCGTGACGCGTTCCGAACGCGCCCGTGAGGCAGTGCGCAGCTGGCCACCCAAGAAGGCGCCATCCATGGCATCGTCTCGATCGAGGTTCCCGGTGCCCAACGACGCGCTCGTCTCGACCATCAAGAACATCATGTCCGTCGCCAAGAACGGCGACGTCGACGGGGCCAATGCCCTCTGGGGAGAGCTGTTCGCCAGCCCGGAGTTCTCGAGCTACCCGCCCGCCGACCAGCGCCAGGCGCTGAAGCTGCTCGTCCATGCGAAGCGCAACGGGCCTCGCCCGCCCTCCCTGCTGGAGACGCACCGCGCCGCGATCCCGCCGCTGCAGGCGCTGACCGCCGCCCACGAGGACGCGGCGGATCACGAGATGCTCGGCATGTGCCAGCTGGTGCTGGGCGACCTGGAGGCCGCCGCCCTCTCGGCGCGCGCCGGCCTCGAGATCGAGCGCGCGCGCAGCCCCGAGTCCGACCTCTGTGGTCGGCTGATGAAGCTCCTGTCCGCCACCTGACGCTCTGCGCCGGACCGCGTCCGCGAGCGACTCAGCGGGCGCCGATCTCCTCCAGCACCCGCTCGCGGATCAGCGGCACCGGCGGCGCCCCGTGCGACAGCAGGGCGTCGTGGAAGCGCCGCAGATCGAAGGCGGTGCCGAGCTTGACGCGTGCCTCGTCGCGCAGCGCGAGGATCTGCAGCTTGCCCAGCGTGTACGCGAAGTAGCCGGGGTCGAAGGTGCCGCGCACCGCCTGCTGGCGGGCATTCGCCTCGTCCTGCTTGCAGTCCTCCATGAAGCGGCGCTTCGCCTCGTCGACCGACCAGCCGCGCACGTGGATGCCGATGGAGGCGACGAAGCGACAGTTGCGGAGCAGCGCGTCGGAGAGCTGACCCAGGCGATTCTGCGGGTCCTCCTTCCCGAAGCCCTCGTCCACCATCATCTGCTCGACGTAATGGGCCCACCCCTCGGAGAACGAGTAGCTGCCCGACACCTTCTGCACGAACGTGGGCGCGTTGCGCTGCCACAGACCCTGCACGTAATGCCCGGGGAAGACCTCGTGCACCGAGGTGGTGAGGAGCTCGCCCCACGGCATCACGTACTCCTCCTGCTCCTTCGCCGGCCACTTCGGATCGGGCAGGGTGATGTAATAGAAGGCCGCGAGCTCGGCGGAGTCGAAGGGCCCGGGCCCGTTGAGGAAGGCGCTGTTCCAGCGCATGAACGGCGGGGTCTCCTCGATCTTCACCGCGTCCTTCGCGGGGAGGGTGACGATCTTCTTCTCGTCGAGGAACGTCTTCGACGCGGCGACCACGGTGCGCGCCGAGGCGAGCAGCTCCCCCGCCGTCGGGCGCTTGCGCGCGACGGCGGGCGCCAGCTTCTCGAACGCCGCCTTGTTGGTGGCGAGGTCCGCCTCCGCCATGCGCTCGAGCTCCTCGATCGGCGTCTCCAGCGCCTCCTGCGCGCGGAGCAGCTTCTCGTAGCGCGCGCGGCCGAGGACGTGGCTCTGATCGCCCTTCGGCAGCTCCACCTTCTCCAGGTGGGTCGCGATCTCGTCCGCCGCGGTGGCCAGCGAGAGCGCCGCCGCCTTCGCGCGGCCCTGCACCGCGGGCTCGGCGGCGGCGACGATGAACGCCTGGACGTCACCCCGAAGGTATTCGGCGAAGCCGCGGTAGATGTCGATCGCGGTCTTCACCACCGGCGCCGACAGCGGCGAGCGCAGGTTCTTGCGGACGTTCGGCACCTGGGCGAGCGCCGCCTCCATGTGGCGCAGCATCGCCTCTGCGCGCTTCGACTTCGGCGCGTATTCGCGGACGATGTAGTCGTCGACGCTGAAGAGCTCGCCGTAGAACGCGGGGTGCGCGCGCCAGGTCTCGAGGTCGACGAGCTCGAACAGCTCCTCCTCGATCATCTGCAGGGCGAGCCGCCGGTCGAGCTCGGCGTCGGGCGAGACGCCCTGGCCGCGCGAGGCGAGGTGCTGGCGCGCCTCGTCCAGGAACGCGATCTTCGCGTCGATGCCCCGCTGCGAGTAATCCGCGACCTGGCCGTCGTACTCGTGCAGTCCGAGCACGCGTCCCGACGAGGGCGTGCGCGCGATGACGGCGCGCATCAGTTGCTCGGGCGACGTCCCCTCACCGGGCCGGCGGGGGCCACCGATCGCGGGCCCGCGGGGCTGGGGCTCCGAGGGCCCGGCGCACGACGCCAGCCCGCCCGCGATCAGCGCCAGTGGCGCGCAAAGCCGGCGAAAGCGGCGAGCGAGTGACGGTCGCGAAACGAGGCCAGGGGCGCCGAGCATCGCCCGCGGGTAGCATCCGCGCGTCCGCGCCCCAAGGGGGCTTCACCCAAGGAGTCCGAATGCGCTTCTCTCGTCCTCTCTCCCTGATCACTCTCGCCGTCGTGGCGCTCCCGCTCGCCGCCGGCTGCGGCACCAAGGTCGACGACTGCAACAAGGTGATCGGGGTGCACAACGCGCACGTCGAAGGGGTCAAGGAGCTCGATGTCGACAAGCCCGAGGGCATCGCCAAGCTCGCGGGCACCCTCGACAAGACGTCGACGGAGATCGCCGCCCTCGACGTCAAGGACGAGGGCGTCAAGACGCGCGCCAAGGCCCTGGCCGAGCACGAAAAGGCCGCCGCCACCGCGCTCCGCGAGATGGGCGTGGTGATGAAGACGATGACCGACGACATGGAGAAGGTGAAGGCGGTTCCCTCCGACAGCCCCGACGCGCTCGAGAAGCTCAAGAAGATGAGCGACGACATCGACAAGCAGGGCAAGGACATGACGGCGAAGTCCGAGGTGGTGACCAAGACGACCGAGGCCAAGGACAAGGCCTGGGCCGAGTTCCAGACCTACTGCGAGGTCGGGGCGAAGTGATCTCGCGACGCGCCGCCCCCGCGGTCCTCCCGTTGCTCTCCGTCGCCTGCGGCGACGACGGGGCGACGACCGGGAGCGGCGGCGCGTCGTCCGGCACGGGTGGTGGCACCGCCGCGAGCAGCAGCAGCAACAGCAACAGCAACAGCAACAGCAGCGTGGTGGCGCCTTCGTCCACCAGCTGGGGCCGGGGCAGCAGCGACGGCGGGGCAGGCGCGTCGACCGGCGGGTCCGGCGGCGCCGCCGTCGAGGCGCGCGCCGGCGGCGGCGTCCGCTGACGGCGTGAAGCTCGAGCCTGGAGCGCTGCGGTGACGGAGTGGACGAGGACGAGGACGGGCTCGCCGACGAGGACTGCCCGCCCAGCATGTTCACCGGCGTGTTCGTCCTCGCGGGCACCGGCTTGACCGATCCCTCCGTGCTCGACGCGCTCGAGGCCGATGCCGGCGTGACCCTGCCCCAGGTCCCTTCATCATGGGCGGCGCGCCGCGGCCCCGCGGTGGGGCTGGCACCACGCGCCCGACCATGGGAGAAGGCGCGCCACCATGGACAGCTTCGGAACCCTCGGAACCCTCGACGTCTCGGGCAAGTCGTACACGATCCGGCGGCTGAAGCCGCTCTACGACAAGGTGCCCGCGGCGGCCTCGCTGCCCTTCAGCCTGAAGGTGCTGCTCGAGAACCTCCTCCGCAACGAGGACGGTCGGGTCGTGAAGCCGGAGCACGTCCTGGCGGTGGCCAACTGGGACCCGCAGGCGCCCCCTACCCAGGAGATCAGCTTCTACCCGGCGCGTGTGCTCCTTCAGGATTTTACGGGTGTCCCCGCCGTGGCCGACCTCGCCGCGATGCGCGAGGCGCTGGTGCGCATGGGCGGCAAGGGTGACCGAATCAACCCGCTGCAGCAGGCGGATCTGGTCATCGACCACTCCGTGCAGGTCGACCACTTCGCCAACCCGCTGGCGCCGAAGCAGAACGTCGACCTCGAGTACCAGCGCAACACCGAGCGCTACGTGTTCCTCCGCTGGGGGCAGAAGGCGTTCCGCAACTTCGGCGTCGTCCCCCCCGGCACCGGCATCTGCCACCAGGTGAACCTCGAGTACCTCGCCAAGTCGGTCTACGTGAAGGAGACCGACGGCAAGCTGGAGGCCTACCCCGACACGCTGGTCGGCACCGACTCGCACACCACCATGGTCAATGGCATGGGCGTGCTCGGCTGGGGCGTCGGCGGCATCGAGGCCGAGGCGGCGATGCTCGGCCAGCCCTGCACCATGCTCGTCCCCCAGGTGGTCGGCTTCAAGCTGACCGGCACCCCGAAGGAGGGGACGACGGCGACCGATCTCGTCCTCACCGTCACCCAGCTGCTGCGCAAGCAGGGCGTGGTCGGCAAATTCGTGGAGTTCTATGGCCCGGGCCTCGATCAGCTGTCGCTTCCCGACCGCGCGACCATCGCCAACATGGCGCCCGAGTACGGCGCGACCATGGGCTTCTTCCCCATCGACAAGGAGACGCTGGCGTACCTCCGCTTCAGCGGCCGCAGCGAGGAGCAGGTCGCCCTGGACGAGGCCTACTGCAAGGAGCAGGGCCTCTTCGCCGATGACAAGACCATCGAGCCGCGCTTCAGCGAGACGATGACGCTCGACCTCGGCAGCATCGAGCCCAGCCTGGCTGGCCCCAAGCGCCCGCAGGACCGCGTGGTGCTGAGCGGCATGAAGAAGGCCTACCGCGAGTCGCTCACGCCCTCCTTGAAGAATGCGGCCGACACCAAGGTCACCGTGAAGGACGGCGACGTCAGCTACGACGTCGGCCACGGCGCCGTCACCATCGCCGCCATCACCAGCTGCACCAACACCTCGAACCCCGCGGTGCTGCTCGCCGCCGGCCTGCTCGCCAAGAAGGCCAACGAGAAGGGCCTCAAGTCGAAGCCCTGGGTGAAGACCAGCCTGGCCCCTGGCTCCAAGGTGGTCACCGACTACCTGCGCGAAGCTGGCCTCACCCCGCACCTGGAGGCGCTCGGCTTCCACACCGTGGGCTACGGCTGCACCACCTGCATCGGCAACTCCGGCCCGCTCCCGCAGCACATCGCCGACGCGGTGGAGAAGAGCGATCTGGTCGTCGCCAGCGTGCTCAGCGGCAACCGCAACTTCGAGGGCCGCGTGAACCCGCACGTGCGCATGAACTTCCTCGCGTCACCTCCGCTGGTCGTCGCCTACGCGATCCGCGGCGACGTCGACGCCGACCTCACCACCGAGCCGCTGGGTCAGGGGACGGACGGCAAGGACGTGTTCCTGAAGGACGTGTGGCCGACCAACGCCGAGGTCGCCGAGGCCATCCGCACGGCGGTGAAGCCCGAGCAGTTCAAGGCCCAGTACGGCAAGGTGGAGGAGGGCGACGAGAACTGGCGCGCCCTCGCCGTGCCCCAGGGGCAGACGTTCGCGTGGGACGACAAGAGCACCTACGTCCGCCGCCCGCCGTTCTTCGACGACATCTCGCCGAGGCCAACCGCGCCCGGCGACATCACGGGCGCGCGCGTGCTCGCCATCCTCGGCGACTCGATCACGACGGACCACATCTCGCCCGCCGGCAACATCGCCAAGGGCAGCCCGGCCGCCGCGTACCTGGAGGCGCACGGCGTCGCCCGCGCCGACTGGAACAGCTACGGCGCGCGCCGCGGCAACCACGAGGTCATGGTTCGCGGCACCTTCGCCAACATCCGCCTCAAGAACCAGCTCGCGCCGGGGACGGAGGGTGGGGTCAGCATCCACCTGCCGAGCGGCACGCCGATGAGCATCTACGACGCCGCCATGGAGTACGCGAAGACGGCGACGCCGCTCGTGATCCTCGCGGGAGCCGAGTACGGCACCGGCTCCTCGCGCGACTGGGCGGCGAAGGGCACCAAGCTCCTCGGCATCAAGGCGGTCATCGCGAAGAGCTTCGAGCGCATCCACCGCTCCAACCTGATCGGCATGGGCGTCCTCGCCCTCGAGTTCGACCCCGCAGAGGACGCGGCGACCCTCGGCCTCACCGGCCACGAGACGTTCTCCTTCGCCGGCATCGCCTCCGGCCTGTCGCCGAAGAAGCGCCTCCAGGTCACGGCGGTGGACGGTGCCGGCAAGGCGAAGACCTTCGGCGTCACCTGCCGCATCGATACGCCGAACGAGGTGGACTACTTCGTCCACGGCGGCATCCTGCAGTACGTGCTGCGCCAGCTGGCGAGCGGCGCCGCCTCCTGACGCCGGTCCGCGGGGCCGCGCCCGATAGCATCAGATGATACTATCGGGACGTGGCCCCGACCCGTCCCCCCTTCGCGATCACGGGCGCCATCCTGGCGTCGGTCGGGCGCATCGAGCGCCAGCTGGGCCGGCTCGACGGACTCCAGCGCCCTGCCCCGGCTCCGGCGCTGCGACGGACCATCGCGGTGCGGACCGTCGTGGCGACGCTCGCCATCGAGGGCGAGTCGGTCCGCGGCGATCAGGTGACGGCGATCCTCGACGGCAAGCGCGTCGTCGGTCCGGCCCACGAGCTCACCGCTGCGCGGAACGCCCTCGCCGCGTACGCCATGGCGCCGCGACTGCGACCCGAGCGCGAGCGCGACCTCCTCGCCGCGCACGCGGCGCTGATGAAGGGCCTGGTGGACGACGCCGGTAAGTACCGCCGCGGCAACGTCGGCGTCGTGACGGAGGGCCGGGTCACCCACGTGGCGCCCAAGGCCGAGCGCGTGCCCCACCTGGTGCGCGACCTGCTGGCCTGGCTGCGCCTCGATGCCGAGGTCGACCCGATGATCCGGAGCGCCGTCGCCCACTACGAGCTCGAGCTCATCCACCCCTTCTCCGACGGCAACGGACGCATGGGACGGCTGTGGCAGCACGTCCTCCTGGTGAAGGCCGATCCGGTGTTCGCCCACGTGCCGGTCGAGGCGATCGTGCGCGACCGACAGGAGGCGTACTACGCCGCGCTCTCGGCCTCCGACCGCGCGGGCGCGTCGACGCCCTTCGTCGAGCTCTCGCTGGCGACGGTGGCGGACGCGCTGGACGAGCTGGTCGCCGCGCTGGAGC
The DNA here is from genome assembly GCA_046596645.1 of Polyangiaceae bacterium. Classification (GTDB taxonomy): domain Bacteria; phylum Myxococcota_A; class Polyangia; order Polyangiales; family Polyangiaceae; genus JBKJLX01. The sequence goes on along the minus strand of JBKJLX010000690.1, from coordinate 4,162 downwards.
CCACGCGGCTCGACGCGGCGGCGCGCCTCGGTCGGGCGCAAGAGGCCCTGGGCGAACGGACCTTCTCGCGCGCGGAGTACGCCGCGCTCCTGCAGCCGCTCTCGGGCGCGACCGCGAGCCGTGATCTCGCGGCTGGCGTCGACCGCGGCCTCCTCGACCGGCAAGGCGACAAGGCGACGGCGCGCTATCGCTTCCGACGCGCGCGCTGAGCCGAGCGATCACGCCATCGATCGCGCAAGGGCCTCGAGGAGGAGTCGCGCCTCGGCAGGCGCGGGAAGACCGAGCGCGGCGACCGGCCGGCATGCAAGTCTGGCGTCAACCGCACTTCCGTCTCACGGGGACCGAGGAGAGGATGGCCCGATGAAGGTCCTGGTCTGCGGCGCCTCCGGCTCGGCCGGCGGCAGCGTTCTCCGCGCCTGCCTCGACGCGCCCAGCGTGGACGAGGTGCGCGCCCTCGCGCGCAAGCCGCTGTCGGTCGAGCACCCGAAGCTGAAGGTCACCCTCCATCGGGACTTTCTCGACCTGGCGCCGGTGGCGGAGCTGTTCGTCGGGCTCGACGCCGTCCTCTACTGCCTCGGCGTCTCGAGCACCCAGGTCTCTGGCGAGGCCGAGTACCGCCGCATCACCCACGACATGGCGATGCAGGCCGCGCATGCCCTGAAGGCGGGCAGCCCCGACGCGGCGTTCCACTTCATCAGCGGCATGAGCACCGACGCCAGGAGCAAGCTCATGTGGGCGCGCGTGAAGGCGGAGACGGAGCAGCACCTGATGGAGGAGGTGGGCGCCGTCTGCTGGCGCCCCGCCATGATCGAGGGCGTGCGCTCCGAGTCCGCGCCCTGGTTCGTCAACGCCGCGCGACCGCTGGGCGTGGTGCTTCGACCGTTCAAGTCGCTGTCGGTGAAGGGCGAGGCGGTGGGCCGGGCCATGCTGCGACTCACCACCGAGCGCGCGCGGCGCCGCATCGTGGAGAACCGCGAGATCCGCGAGCTCGGCGACGCGTCGACGTAGGGACCCACCCGGGACGAACAATGTTCCATGACATTCTCCGACACTTCGCGAGTAGGGATTTCCACCCGCGAAAGTCGTCCGAAGCGCAACGGAACCTGGACGCCTGGCGCGCCCGCCGAGGCGAGTTTCGGGACGGAAGGCGTGGAGTTTCGGCGTGAGGGCGCCGCCGGCACCCCGGGCCGGGGCTCGACGCTCGCCCTGAAAGTCGACGTCGGTGGTGGCCGAGCGCTCGAGCGCGACGAGCTTGCACGTGGTAGGCGGAGGCCATGGTCCGGTCCGCCGACCAGGTGATCGCCGAGATCGAGGCTGCATTCAGTGGCGTCGTCCTGGGCGACGGTGTCGGTCTCCACGAGGGGCAGGGACTCGACGACTACCGGCCTCGGGAAGAGCTCGTCAGCATCCGCGACAAGGATGAGCACCTCGACTGGCGCAGGATTCCGCCCACGGAGCTCCGGCGCTGCGAGAGCAGCCTGTCCTTCTTCGACGCCGAGGGCATGCGCTTTCACCTGCCGGCTTTCATGGTCAGCGACCTTCGAGGGCAATCGTCGCTCGGGCCGTTGCACTCCCTGGTGCACCGCTTCACCAACGACGACATGGACGTCGTGGTGCAAGTAGCCGAGGTCTGGCGGGGGTCCGGCGAGCCGAACAAGACCTGGTTCGAGCATGGTGCGGCCAGGTTCAGCGCGTTCACCGAGGTGCAGGTCGTGGCGGTCGTGAGCTACCTGACGTTCAAAGCGGAGGTGGACGAGTACGAGCGCGAGCGCATCCACCAGGCGCTCGCGAACTTCTGGCGCCGCGGGGTCGTGACCGTGGGGTGAGCTCACCACGGTGTCCTGGACGGGCTCGAAGTACTACTTCGAGTATGATCGTCCAATGGAGCGTTTCACCGCGACGTTCGACGCGAAGACCCTCGCCGCGATTCGCAGGGTCGCCGGTCCGCGTGGCGTCTCGGGCTTTCTTCAGGACGCAGCCAACGAGCGTCTGGCCCGGCTGCAGGTTCTCGCGGTGTTGGATGATCTCGACGCGAAGCACGGCGCTTCCGACGCACAGGTGGTCGCGGAGGTCGATCGCGATGCACGCGCTCACTTTGCGCGTGCGACGCAGCCCGCACCGAAGCGGCGAAGGGCCACCAGGTGAGGCCCCGGACCCGCCGCGCGGCCAGCGAGCCCCAGCGGCCGCGCTGCATTCTCGACGCCGGCGGGCTCACGGCTCTTTGTGGCGGCTCGCAGCGAGCGCGAGAATGGATCCGCTGGATCGTGAGCCGCGGGGGAGCGGTGATCGTCCCGACGCCCATCCTCGTCGAGGCGACGACCGGTGACGGCGGGCGCGACGCGGAGGTGAACCGCGTCCTCGGAATGCTCGAGCGAGCCGCCGCGGTCATTCGTGCCCCCGATGAGGCGACGGCGCGCGCCGCCGGGCGGCTCCGCTACCGGGCGCGGACGGACGACGGTATCGACGCGCTGGTGGCCGCCGCTGCGCTCGGCGACGGATCGCCGGCTGTCGTGCTCACGTCCGACCCGAAGGACCTGACCAGCTTGCTCGCGAATACCCCGCAGATCGGCGTCCGTCGCGTTTGAACGGCCTCCCAGATCTGCCACCCGGGTGGTCGGTCCGGCTGCGCTCTCACTCGAGCCAGCTCACGTCGTCCTTCTCTACGATCTGGGGCACGTTCCTTCCGAACACGCTGGTCACCGCGTGGAGCTTTCCGTCGGCGCGAGGCGTGGCGAACGCGTCCATCGCAATCGACCCCCACCTCTGCTCAGGCGCCGACGCCGGTGCCCTTCGACGGCCTGCTCGACAAGAAGCTGAGCCCGAACGTGCTCGCTGAGCATCGGCATGTCGCCGTGGTCGGGAGCAAGGCGACGAACACGCGCCGCATGTGCCGCCGCACGGCAAGACGTTCGACATTCCGCCGCGCAACACGGCCCGCGTCGTCGCCCGGAGGGCCACGGTGTTCGTCAATCACAAGCCCTTGGCTCGCGACGACGACGGGCTGAGACCTGCAACGATCTCCTTCTCCAGCATGTGGTCGCTCCCCAGCATGTGGTCGAGGGCCCGCGTGCGGTCCTCCCCGGTGCTGCGCGCGAGCCATGACTCGCTTGATGCATTGGGCCCGCGCCCAACCCCATCATTGACCATCCACCCATGACGGATGTCCGCTACCCCACCGGAAGGTGCCGTAGGCGCGGACGCATGAAAGCCGCATGGCTGGTGCTACTTCGACCGACATCGGGTATGAGGCCGACCATGCGAACGCCCCTCATCGTGGCGGCAGCCGCCCTGCTGCTACCCGCCTGCGAGACCAACAACACCTACGTCTTGTCCGGCGAGGGCGGCAGCGGGGGCGGTGCGCCGATCACGGTCGGTCAGGGCGGTCAGCCCGGCGGCGACGACGATGGGGACAGCAGCTCCTCTGGCGACGGTGGGGCGACGAGCGGCGGCGGCGAGACCAGCGGCGGGGGCGACTCGGCGGTGGGAGGCGGCGGGGCGGGCGGCACCGAGCCCTTCCTGGAGGGCGCGCCGACCCCGAGCGTGACGCCCGAGGAGATGGACGCCGAGCTCGACATGTTCGGCACCGACGGTCACGCGTGGTGGTTCGCGGTCGACCCGGCGGTGGTCGAGCGCATGAACGCCCGCGACGACGGCGGAGGCCCCTTCGGCGACATTTACACGCCGGGTGAGGGGAGCGAGTCCGGCGCGACCTACGCGAACCACACCTTCGTGACCACGCCCGGCGAGGACCCGCAGACCGCCGACTACGGCAAGGTCGAGGTGCGGCTCATCGGCGAGTCCTCCTGGCGGCCGTGGGCCGAGGACTCGATCCCCAACCTCCGCGTCGACACCGACGAGTTCCAGGACGAGCTCGAGATCGCGGGCTACGAGAACTTCCGCTTCAACAATGGCCAGGTCGGCTCGATCTACCGCGAGGAGATCGCGCTCGAGGTCTAGGCGCGCCTCGGCCTCGCGGCGCCGTCGGCCAGCTACGCGTGGGTCGGCAGCAACGTGTGGGGCCCCGATGTCCGCGTGCCGTACACCCTGGTCGAGGTCTACAAGAAGAGCTTCTGCAACCTGCGCCCCGGGCTCTTTCCCGACGGCTGCGAGAACATGTGGGAGTTCGTCGGCGACTTCGGTTACACCGACTTCACCAACCCCG
>JBKJLX010000584.1:0-9942 GCA_046596645.1 Polyangiaceae bacterium | reverse complement strand
CCTTCCCGGGCACGACGATGCCGGAGATGTTCTACCGCATCCTCAACGACGAGGTCCCCGACCTCCGGAGCGCCGCCCCCGGCATTCCGCCGCAGCTGGCCGACGTCGCGATGCGAGCCCTGCAGAAGTCGGTCGGGGCGCGCTTCCCGTCCGCCACGGCGATGTGCGAGCACCTCGTCGCGTTCCTCGAGCAGCGCGCCCCGGCCGAGGAATGGCCGGCGACGCTCGACCTCCCCGTGCCCGAGCTCGGCGAGCTGCCGCCGCCGCGCACCCTGCGCGCACAGCTGCCCACCCTCGACGGCCCTGCGCCGTCGACCGTCGCCGGCGTACGGGACGGGGAGCGCACCGAGGCCGCCGCGGCGTGGCCATCGCCACTGCAGGCGCACCGGGGTTTCTCGCCCGACCACGCCATCAGCCGCACGATCGATCTCGACACACCACCGCCCACGGCGTCGCCGGTCCCGCGGCCTGCGGCGCTGGCGTTGCCCGGTCCCCCGCCGCCCCCGGCTCCCCACGTCCCACAGGACGCGGCCGCCCCCCCGACGCCGAAGCCGCCGAACCTGCCCACTCCGCTCCCCGGAGGCGCTCCGCCGACGCCGGAGCCCTCCACGGGGGACCCGGTCAGCCGCGTGGTGCCGGCGCCGCGTCACGGCGATGTGGACGACGACGGCCGGTGGCCGCGGCCGCCGATGTTCGTCGGGGGCTTCGCACTGGTCGTGATCCTGGTGTCGGCGACCGTCGGGATCCTGTTCCGCGTGGGCGTCATGGGCTGAAGAGGCCTCGGTCCAGCGCCAGGCTCGCCTGTGCGTGGGTCCGTCGCTTGCGTCGCCGTGCGCGCGCCGGCATGATGAGAAGCCGCGATGGATCTCGTTCCCGGGACGCTCGTCGACGGAAAATACCGCGTCGTCCGCCCCATCGGGCGGGGCGGCATGGGCGCCGTCTACGAGGTCGAGAACGTCCGCGTCCGCAAGACGGTCGCGATGAAGGTCCTCTCGGCGAGCGCCGCCGACGACGTGGTCAAGCGCTTCGAGAAGGAGGCGCAGGCGGCGGGCCGCATCGGCTCCGAGCACATCGTCGAGGTCCACGACCTGGGGGCGATGCCCGGCGGCGAGCCGTACATGGTCATGGAGTACCTCGAGGGCGAGACGCTGCGCGCGCGCCTCCACCGCGAGCGGGTCCTGAGCGTCGAGGCCTCTCTCCCCTTCCTGGTGCAGCTCCTGGAGGGGCTCTCGGCGGCGCACACCGCGGGCATCGTCCACCGGGATCTGAAGCCGGAGAACATCTACCTGCTGGCCCAGCGCGGCGGCCTCCGCGACTGGGTGAAGATCCTCGACTTCGGGATCTCCAAGTTCGCGGCCGTCAGCGAGGACGGCATGACCAAGACCGGTCAGGTCATCGGCACGCCGCAGTACATGGCCCCGGAGCAGATCAAGGCGCCGCAGTCGGTGGACGGGCGGACCGATCTCTACGCAGTCGGCGTCATCTTCTACCAGCTGTGCACCGGCCACATCCCGTTCAAGGCGAAGACGTACGCCGAGCTGCTCTTCAAGGTCGTCTACGAGCCGATCCCTCACCCGACGTCGCACGTCGCCGGCATCGACGATCGCGCCTGTCAGATGATGCTCAAGGCGATGAGCCGGGACCCCGGTGAGCGCTACCAGACGGCGATCGAGTTCCGGGACGCGCTCCTCGATCTCGCGGCGAAGGTCGGCACGCCGATCGCCGGCGACGCCGCTGGCTCCACGCGAGCGTTCCTCCGCGCATCAGGCAACCAGATGCCGATCGCGCCGGGCGTCGCGTCTTCGCTCATCTCGTCGTCGAGCGCAGGGCTCCGCGGCTCGGGCCGCATGGAGGTCGCCATCCCGCCTGGGTTCATGCCGTCTCCGACCCCGGGGGTGATGGCCACCCCGGGTGTCCTCGGCTCGTCGAGCCCGGGGTGGGCCGCCACCAGCCGGCCCGACCTCTACCCTACGGGCTCGGTGCTCGGGGCGACGCCGCACCCGGCGCTCGGCGTGCCCTACGGCGCCATGCCGGGGTCCGGCACCAGTCATCCGTCGATGACCCAGCCGCTCTACCAGAGCTCGAACGCCGCCCACTTCCTCGGGGGGCAGGTCCCGACCCCGCATCCGTCGTTCGTCGGCGTGCCCGTCACCACAGGCTTGAGCAGCGGCAGCAGCGGTGCCGGCGGACGCAAGGCGGCCGTCGCGCTGGGCGCCGGCATCATCGCCGTCGCAATCGGCGTGGTCGGCTTCGTCGTCACCCGTCCCACGCCCACCGCGCCGCCCTCCGCTGCAGGCCAAGGGGAGCCGCTGTCCTTGGCCCCCGGCGCTCGCGATCCCGCGCTTAACCCCGTCGAGCCCGCCCCTACCCCCGCCGACGTGCCGACCGAGCCCGCGACGAGCGCGCAGCCGGCATCCAGCGGCGGCGCGCCGCCGCCCGCGCGCTCCGCCGCCACTCCGCCCGCCTCCTCCCCCGGCCGCCCGCCCACCGGTGGCTCCAGGGGCCCCAAGCCCAAGGCGAAGGACGTGCTGGGCTACTGACCGGAAGGGGCTACGGACCGGAAGGGGCTACGGACCGGAAGGGGCCCGACGCCTAGAACATGCCCCGCAGCATGGCTCCGGCTGGCGTCGGCACCAGCTCCACGCGCGCATCCGACGGCGCGTCGTCACCGCCCACCACCAGCAGCAGCACCACCCCGGTCGCCGCGAAGGCCGCACCGGCGCCGAGCGCGATCACGCTGATGGTACCGAAGGTCGCGGCGTCGTCGTCGAGCGCCTGCACCTCTGCGCCCTGTGCCGAGCTCTGGTCGCAGCCGCCGTCGCCGCCGCACTGCAGGTAGAGCGCGTCGGCATCGCTGCTGTTCCCCAGCGACACGATGCCCATCACCGCGCCGACGCCGAGACCGGCCACGCCGACGCCCAGGGCGGCGATGCCGAGGATGGTCGTCGTCGCCGTCCCGCTGCTCTCCTCCTCTGGGGGCATGGTCGTCCGAGTCGGGGGTGGCGCGGCGGAGGCGGGCGCCGAGAAGTCGAGGACGATCTCCCGCTTCTCCCCGACCACGACCTCGATGTCGATGGGCGCCGCGGCGCGATCGGCGGCACGCGCCTCCACCCGATGGCGACCCGGGTCCACCTGCACCGCGGAGAGCGCGGATGCCTCGAGCGCCCGGCCGTCGAGGAGCACCTCGAGCCCGGCGAGATCCGGCGGCTCGACCCGCACCACGAGCGTCGGGATCCGCCCCTCGAGCTGCACCCGGTCCTCCGCCGCGTCGACCTGCGCCTTCTTGAACGCGGGCGACGCACCAGTCGGAAGGGCCTCCCTCTCCAGCGACAGATAGGTCTCGCGCGCGGCGAGCAGCTGCCCCAGCTTCACCTGCGCGCGCGCGATGTAGAGGAGGTGCGTCGGGGCGTGGAACAGCCGCTCGGCGCCCTGGAACCTGGTCACCGCGCCCTGCCAGTCGCCGGCGTCGTAGGCCTTCACGCCCTCGATGCCCAGCTGCCGCGCCTCGGCCTTGTCCTGGTCGGGACCGGCCGCCGCCGGCGCGGGGGCCAGCCCAGTGGCCAGGACGAGCGCGAGCGACGCCAGCGCGCGCGAGAGCTTCGATCGCATGCGGCGATTGTCCTCTGCCGCCGCGGCGCCTGGCAACTCGGCGCTCCGGTGGCCTCCTGCAGGGCGCCGTTGCGCGAAAGGCCCATCAGCGCGGCGGGGGCGTCGGTCCGCCGGCGGACGGTTCGAGCACCACCTCGACCGGCACCAGGAGTCGACCCGTGCCGGGCGCGAAGCGCGCGCCGAACACGGGCTGGGCACACGCCTGAAAATCAGGTCGGAGCGGCGGGTCGAAGCGCAGACCGCGGGTGAGGCCGTCGGGCGCGACGTCGACGACGAGCCGCGACTCGACCGTCACCCGCACGTTCGACGAGCGGGCCGCAGCCGAGCGGACGATGCAGGAGATGACCTCCCCACGGACCCGCTCGGAGGTCCAGGCGCCCGCCGTCGGGGGGACTGCGGCGATGGGCGTGTCCTGCGTTGCAGGCGCGGGCCGGTGCGCGGGCGCCGACCCCGAGCCGTGGCCGCGGGTCACGTCCAGCTGCTGCGAGAGGCCGGCATACTGCTCGTCAGGGCTCTGCGACGCGTGGTCGGTGGAGCGAGCGGCGACCGGGGCGTCGTCCCGCCCGACGGCGCCGACCTCGGCGCGAGCCGACGCGCGACGCGCCGGGAGCTCGCGATAGCCCGTGCCGTCCACGGCGAAGGCTGCGCGGTGGGGCGCCTCCAGCCGCTGACCCGAGCCCGGAGCGTCCACCGCGCGTCGCACCGCGACCACGCCGCGCGCCACGTCCACCACGATGCCCTGCGACGAGCGGACGACGTGGAACTCCGTCCCGTGCACCGCCACCCGGGCATCGCCGACCTCGACGACGAAGCGCTCCTGCGTCGAAGGCGCCGCGGCACCACGCTCCGCGACGACGCCCCTCTCATCCAGCGGGACGACCTCGACGTGGAGCGCGCCGGCCTCGAGCGCGACCACGTGCCGCAGCTCCTCGTGGCCGATTCCAGACACCACACGCACCCGGCCGCCGGCCGACAGCGTCCACGCGAGGACTCCGTCGCGCCCGAAGCGCACGGGGCCCTCGACCGCCTCCACCACGTCACCGGCGCGCAGGCTCGCCAGGTCCAGCGTACCCTCGAGTCGCGGCTCGAGCGCCACCGACGCGAGATCGACCGGCTCGGCGACGACGACGTGTACCCCACCGGGGCGTGCTGCGAACCACGCACCCGCCGCCGCCGAGGTGACCGCGGCCACGAACGCCCCGGCGACGAGCAGGCTGGGCCTACGGCCCCGCGCCGGGCTCGCCGGAAGGCGCCCCGCCCCGGCGACGCTGCGCGGCTCGGCCCGGACTTCGCGCGGCGCGGCGCGCGCCGGCTCATCGTCCAGGGTGGGCCGACGTAGCGAGCGCCAGGCCTCGTCCTCGAGCGGGTCGTCGTCCCAGGGGACGAGGATCTCGGCGGCGCCCGTCCGCGCGTCCTCCGTCGCGCCTTCGGCGGTGGCGCGGGCCCTCGTCGAGGCTCGCTCCACCGACGAGCTTGCGGATGCTGCGTCTGCCGTGTCGCGATCGAGGAGCACGGAGAGCTGGGCCTCCAGCTGCTCCCAGTCGGGTGGCGGCGCCTCCTCCGCCCGGAGCTCGTCGACCAGCCGGCGCAGAGCGCGCGGCGGCGCGGAGCTGCGGTCGCCGTCGTCGCTCACGACTCGCCCTCGTCCCCGCCGTCGCTGGTGTCGACGGAGCGGTCGCGGCCGGCGGCACCGCGCCCGGAGGCGAAGCTCACCCGGACCCGGTCGACGCCGAGATCGGACACGAGACCGGCGAGCGAGGGCTCGCTCAGCATCATGTCGCAGAGCTCCTTCCGGGCATAGAAGAGGCGCGTCCTCACCGTGAGGACCGGCGCGTCGACCACGGTCGCGATCTCGCTGGGCGCCATCCCCTCCAGCTCGTGGAGGAGGAAGACGACCCGCTTCTTCTCCGGCAGGCGATCGAGCAGGCGCTGGAAGGCCGCCATGCGGCGGAGCCGGCTGACCGCCTCGTCGGGCGCGATGTCGTGAAGCGCGGCCGGCTCGCGTGCCGGCGGCTCGGCGAACACTGGCCGGGATCGGGCGGCGCGGCGTGCCATGAGCACGACGTTGACCGTCACCCGGTGGAGCCAGGTGCCGAACTTCGACTGGCCGCGGAAGTCCCCCAGGCTGCGGTGGACCTGGAGGAAGACCTCCTGGACCACGTCCTCCACGTCGGAGGCGCGCCCGAGGAGGCGGAAGACCAGCCGCGCGACATCGGACCGGTGGCGACGGAACAGCTCCGTGAACGCGACGCGGTCACCGCGCTGCGCGCGGGCGACGAGCGGATCGATCTCCGTCGCGGGACCCACCCTGGTCACCGTAGCCGGCGCTCCCGGGGGGCGTCGAGCCGAGCCGCGGGAAGGGTCGGGGAGGCTCTGCGTCGCCATGCCCCCTGTCCGTTGCCGGGGCGGAACGCCTCATTCAGCCCGGGACTTCTTGGGCTCCACGCGGGACGAACAACGCTTCGCCGTTGCAGCACAGGACGCTGCTGCCAGAGCGTGCGGCCGGCAAAAAAAAACGTCGCAGCAATCTTGGCCCACCCCCGCCGGAGGGCAGATGGGTGGGCCTCATGATGCTTGGAATCGCCGTCGCCCTCGTCGTCGGGCTGGTCGCCGCGGACCTCCAGATCGTCTCTGGCAGAAACCGCCGCTAGCACCGACGCCCGGGGAGCGACAGGCCGCCGACGCGGCCTGGAACCGAGGGCGGCCACGGCCGCCGTGGAACAGTGCGGCCTGGAACCGGACCGCCTGGAACAGTGCGCCCTAGAACAGGGCCGAAAGCTCCACGCTCCCGAGCTTCTTCTGCTCGAGGATGTGGTTCAACGCGCGCAAGATCCGGGTCTTCTGCGGGCCGGAGAGCGACTTGCCGGCGAGGGCCGCCGTCATCGCGCGGTCGGTGACCGGGCGACCGGAGCGGGGCTTCTTCGCCGCGGCCTCCGCCTTCTTCTCCGGCGTCGCGCCGTCGACCTTGGCCTGGCGCTTCAGGAGGCGGATCGACCGGTCCTCCCGCGTCAGGCTCTCCAAAGCGTCGGAGGCGGCGATGATGCGCCGCGCGTCGATCTTCTTCTCCGACAGGAAGTCCTTGAACTTGCTGCCGTTCGTGCTGCTCTCGGTGGTGGCCATGTCGTCAGGATCCCGTCTCGAAAAGGGGCGCGGAAACTGTCACGGTCCTCGCCCGAGCGCAAGAGTCGCGGATCTTCCAGGCCGCGGTTGAACCCTGCGGGGCTCCCGCGCGATTCTCGGGGGATGACGCACGACCCTGGCTCGCCCGACGCGGCTGCTGCTTCCCCGATCTTCGAGGCGCTGACCCGTGCCGAGACCGCCGTACGGGCTCTCCTCACGAGGATGGGGGGCGAGCCGACGGTGGGCGTGGTGCTCGGCTCCGGCCTCGGCGCGTGGGCCGACGCGCTGGAGGATCGGGTCGCCGTCCCCTACGCCGAGATCCCGGAGATGCCCTCGCCCAAGGTGATCGGGCACTCGGGCAACCTGGTGCTCGGTCGGGTGGGCTCGGTGCGGGTCGCCTGCCTGCAGGGTCGCGTCCACGCCTACGAGGGCCACACCTTCGACAAGGTGGTCTTCGGCGCGCGGCTCCTTGCGCGACTCGGGTGCCGCGCGGTCGTCCTCACCAACGCGGCCGGCGGCATCCGCCGCGGCATGCGACCGGGCGACCTGATGATCGTGACCGATCACCTGAACCTCATGGGCCGCAACCCGCTCGCAGGGCCCAACGAGGACCGGCTGGGCCCGCGCTTCCCCGACATGACCGAGGCTTACGACGGGCGCATCCGCGTCATGGCGCGCGAGGCCGGCCAGGCGGCTGGGGTGTTCCTCCTCGAGGGCGTGTACGCGGCCTTGCTCGGCCCCACCTACGAGACCCCCGCCGAGATCGGCATGCTCCGCACGCTGGGCGCCGACGCCGTGGGCATGAGCACCGTGCCGGAGACGATCGCGCTGCGTCACATGGGCATCCGCGTGGGCTGCATCTCGTGCGTGACCAACCTCGCCGCGGGGCTGGGTCACGCCACGCTGGACCACGCAGAGGTCGAGGCCACCGCCCGCGAGGCCCGCGAGCGCTTCGTCGCCGTGCTGTCGGGCTGGGTCGAACGCATCGGGCGCGCCGAGGGCGCGGCGTGAGCGGGCCGTCAGCGCCCGACGCCATCGACTGGGACGACCTCGAGCGGCGGGCGGTCGCCGTTCGCGCGCACGCGCATGCGCCGTACTCCGGGTACAGGGTCGGCGCCGCGCTGGTCACCCGTGACGGCGCGGTCTTCGAGGGCTGCAACGTCGAGAACGCGTCGTACGGGCTCACCGTGTGCGCTGAGCGCAGCGCCATCACCAACATGGTGTCGGCGGGCGCCCGGGACCCGATCGCCATCGTGGTCGCGACGCGCGGCCCGTCCGCGGGGTCGCCCTGCGGCATGTGCCGGCAGGTGCTGGCCGAGTTCGCGCTCGACCTCCCCATCCGCCTGCTCGCCGTAGACCCCGCGGGCCCGGCGGCGGAGACGACGCTGGCCGAGCTGCTCCCCCGGGCGTTCCGGGGGAAAGAGCTGGAGCAGCCGTGAGTCGCTGGCCCCCGGGCGAAGGCCCGAGGTGAGTCAATCGATGGGACGGCTCTCGGGCTCGGTCAGGCGGGCGATGGCGTCGGTCAGGGCCGTGCGCGCTCGCTCGAGCGACTGACGGTCCTCGCCCCACTTGATGCGCGCCTTCTCCAGGCGCGTCCGCTCCACGCCGAGCTCCGACTCCAGCCGGCTGCCGCGCTCGGTCGCGGTCTCCAGGTCGCGGCTGCGCGCCTCCAGCTCGCCGGACCGGGTGGCGAGCGACGCGGTGACCTCCTCCAGGCGGCCCTCGGTGTCCTCGAGCGATGCGCGCGCCTCGGCGAGCTCCTGGGTGCGCTTCTCGAGCTCCTGGGTGCGCTTCTCGAGCTCCTGACGGGCGGCGTCGCGCTCGGTGGTCCGCTGGGCGCCCGCGTCCTCCAGATCCTTGATGCGCTGCTCGGCGCGCGCGGCCGCGCCGCGGGCCGCGTCGGTCGCGGTGGCGAGCTCGCTCTCCAGCTCGCCGATGCGGGCCTTTGCGGCTTCGAGGTCGCGGCGCGTCTGCACCAGATCGCTCGCGGTGCGGCCGCGCTCGGCCTCCGCGTCGTCGGCGCGCTTCTCCGCCGTCTCCAGGCGCTCGCGCGTCGCCTCGAGCTCCATGGCGAGCTTCTGCACCTCCGCGTCGAGGTCGCGCTTGAGCGTGGTGAACTCCGCCTCGCGCGCGGCGAGGGCGGCGGCGTGGACGTCGTCGCTACGGCGGCGCTCGTCGTCGCTGCGCGCCTTCTCGTCGCGACGTTCGCCCTCGATGCGCGCGACCTCCGCCTCGCTGGCGGCGCGCGCGGCGGAGATGCGCTCGTCGGCGTCCTTGCGCGCCGTCTCGGCGTCGAGCGCGGCGCGGGCGATGGCGTCCGCCTTTTCGCGCTCGGCGTGGGCGATCGCCTCGTCGCGCTGGTGCTCGATCCCGGCGATGCGGGACGCGGCGCGCGACTGCTCGTCGGCCAGCGCACGCTCGTGAGACTGCTGGAGATCGATCTGCTCGTGCTTGGCGGCGGCGAGCTCCGACTCCTTGGCGGCGACCTGGGCGCCCAGCTTCTCGGCCTTGGAGCGAAACTCCTCGCCGCGCTTCTGCGCCAGATCCTTGTCGGCGCGAACCGACTCCAGCTGCGTGTCGAGATCGTCGCGTGAGCGCTCTAGCTCCAGCAGCTTGTCGTTCTGGTCCGATTTTTCACGCTCGAAGGCCAGCGACTGGTCGCGCAGCTCGATCAGCTCGCGGTCCTTGCGCGACATCTGATCGCGCAGGCCGAGCAGCTCCTTGTCCTTCTTGTTGAGCGACTCGCGGAGGTCGAGGAACTCCTTGCTGGAGACGCCGCTCTTGCCGCTGGGGGCGGAGGCGAGGCGCGCCTTGAGGTCGTCGATCTCGCGCTTGAGGCGGTCGGCCTCCGCCGGGTCGGCGCGATCGGACAGGTCCGACTCCAGCCGGGAGATGCTGGCCCCTGCCGCCGATAGCTCCTTCGACAGGCGGACGGTCTCGTCCTTGCTGCGCGACAGCTCGGCGCGCGTGCGCTCCAGCTCGGCGAGGGCCTGATGGTCGCGATGGTCGCGCGGGGGCACGCTGGCCGGCGGGGGCCGGGGCGAGGCGCTGGGCGGCGGCGGCGACATCACTGGCGGCGCCATGACCGGCGGCGGAGTGGGGCTCGACGGCGGCGCGACGCTGGTCGGAGCCGATGGCGGAACGCTCGGCGGCGGCATGCTGGCCGGGGGCCTCAGGCTCGCGGGCGGCGGGGCGCTGGCGGGAGAGCCCATC
>JBKJLX010000575.1:0-8028 GCA_046596645.1 Polyangiaceae bacterium | reverse complement strand
AGAAGCAGGAGGATTACCTCAAAGACGTCCTCTCCAGCGGCCAGCATCTGCTCGCCCTGATCAACGACATCCTGGACCTCTCCAAGGTCGAGGCTGGCAAGATGACGCTCGAGCTCGAACCGATCGAGGCGACCTCGCTGTTCGAGAACAGCCTCGCCATCATCCGGGAGAAGGCGGCGAGCCGGCGCATCCGGCTCAGCCTGGACGCTTCCGCGGACCTCGGCGTCGTCCACGCGGACGCGCGCAAGGTGAAGCAGATCGTCTACAACCTGCTCTCCAACGCCGTGAAGTTCACCGTTGAGGGTGGGCAGGTCGCGCTGCACGCCGCCCGGGTCCCCCGCGAGGGGGTGGGCCGGCAGCTCGGGACTGGCGCGTACCACGGCCGGAGCTTCCCTCTCGTGGGCGGCCAGGTCGCCGAGTTCATGCAGATCAGCGTGGTCGACAACGGCATCGGGATCTCGCCGGAGGGGCTCGATCGCCTGTTCAAGCCGTTCAGCCAGGTCGACAGCGGTCTGGCCCGCAAATTCGAAGGGACCGGCCTGGGTCTGGCCCTGGTGAAGGTCCTCGTCGAGCTGCACGGTGGGACAGTCGCGGTGGAGAGCTCCGTCGGCGGGGGCTCCCGCTTCACCGTCTGGCTGCCGCTGCGGCCGCTGGACACCCCGGCCGAGGACAGCCAGCGCGAGGCGACGGTGGCGGCACCGCGCAGCTCACCGACCGCAGATGTCGGCGCCGAAGCTGCGCCTCAGGCGCTGGTGGTGGAAGACGACTACAAATCCGCGGAGCTGATCCGCGTCCAGCTCGAGGCCAAGGGATTCAGGGTGCTGCACGCGCCTTCCGCAGAGGCGGCGATGGCCATCGCGGCGCAGCAACCGCTCGCGCTGATCACCCTGGACATCATGCTGCCCAACATGGGCGGGTGGGACTTTCTGGCGCGGATCAAGAAGCTGCCGGCGCTCGCCGACGTCCCGGTGGTGGTCATCTCCATCGTCGCGGACCGCAGCAAGGGTCTCGCCCTCGGCGCGGCCGCCGTCATGCCGAAGCCCGTGTCGCGGCAGGAGCTGTACGGGTCGCTCGTCGAGCTTGGTCTGTTTCCTCCGGCGCCGGGCAAGGCGTTGAAGATCCTGGTGGTGGACGACGACCCCAAGGCGGTGGAGCTGATCGCGGTTCGCATCCTGGCGCTCGCGGGGACGGTCCACCGCGCGTACGGGGGCCGCGAGGCGATCGACGTCGCTAGGCAGGAGCTGCCGGATCTGATCGTGCTCGACCTGATGATGCCGGAGGTGGACGGGTTCGACGTCGTCGAGGCGCTCCAGCAGCACGCCGACACCGCGCGCATTCCTGTCCTCGTCGTCTCCGCCAAGCAGCTCACGGAGGAGGACCGACGGAAGCTCGGCGGGGCCGTGACGGGCGTCATGGAAAAGGCGCAGTTCAATCGCGCGAAGTTCGCGTCGGAAGTTCGGCGGGCCATGTCGGGTCCAGAAGGGGTCGGCTGACATGGCCATCGTCCTCGTCATCGAAGACAACCCCGCCAACATGAAGCTGGCGGTGTTCCTGCTCCAATCGGCCGGTCACACCGTGCTCAGTGCGAGCAACGCGGAGGCGGGGCTGACCCTCGCCCGGGACGAGCACCCGGGTCTGATCCTGATGGACATCCAGCTACCCGGCATGGACGGGCTCGAGGCGATGACCGTCCTGAAGAGCGACGCGGCGACGCGCGCCATCCCCGTCATCGCCCTCACCGCCCTCGCGATGAAGGGTGACGAGGAGCGAATCCGTGCGGCGGGCTGCGACGCCTACATCTCCAAGCCCATGCGCTACAGGGATTTCCTGGCCGTGGTCGAAGCCCAGCTGGGGCGAGCATGAGCTCACCCGCGGAGCGCGCATCCCGCGCCGTGCGCATCCTGGTGGTGGACGATGAGGACGACAACCGAGAGCTGCTCGCGGTGGTCCTCGGCTGGGAGGGGTTCGTCGTCGAGACGGCGTGCGGCGGGGCGGAGGCGCTCGCCAGCGTGTCGAAGGCACCTCCCGACCTCGTCCTCCTCGACGTGATGATGCCGGGAATGAACGGCTACGAGGTGCTCGCCGCACTGAAGGCCGATGCCCTGACCAGGGGCGTCCCCGTCATCATGGTCAGCGCCATGATGCAGGGAGACGCCGCGGCGCGCGCGCGTGCTGCGGGCGCCGAGGATTTTCTCGCCAAGCCGCTCGAGCGCGCCTCGCTCATCCCGCGCATCAAGGCGCTCCTGGGAGCTGCCGCCCCGGCGTCACGGGGGTCTCTCCCGCTGTAGCTTCGGGGTAGGCCTTGATGGGGGTTTCCGTGGCCTCTTCCGTGGCCGCGCGCTCGAGCCTGCCCCTCCCTGATCAGCGCGGGAAGACGACGCCGCGGCGGCGGCCCTCGTCGATCACCTGCTGCGGGATTCGGCTGTCGCGCCACTCGCCGCCGAAGGCCTTGTTCGACTCGACCCAGCCCATCTTGTCGCCGGCGGTCTGCTTCCAGCTGACCAGCGTCCAGTTGCCGGACTGGGCGACGCGCGTGACGAACGAGCCCTTGGCGAGGTTCTGCACGACCTCGCTCTGCAGGTTGGTCTGCTTGCGCGCGGTCACGTCGTTCACGAGGGAGGCGCCGCCGGTGAGCGGGCGCTCGTCGGGGTAGCGCGTGACGTCGCCGGCGGGGGCGGCCGGAGCGGGCGGGGACGCGGGGGGCGGCGCGGCGGGCGGCGGAGCGGGGGTGGCGGGCGGCGGCGGCGGCGCTGGCGCAGCGGGGGGCGGGGCCACGGCCACGGCCGACGACTCCGACTTCTCGTCGTCGTCCTTCTTCTCGCAACCGACGGCGGTGCTCAGGGCGAGGACGAGGAGCGAAGCGAGGGCGATGGAGCGGCGCGGCGCGCGGACCGGGATCATCCCGGCATCCTCCGCGGTGACCGGTGCCGAGCGCAAGAGCGCGCGCGCCTGTCGCCTTTAGCGGCCCGCGGACATGACGGGCTCGCACGCATAGAGCGCGCGCATCAGCGCGGTCGCGCGCGGCGAGCGCACTCGCCAGTCCATGCGGTTCATCACGTAGCCGAAGGTGACGCCGGTCGCGGGATCGGCCCAGCCCAGCGCGCCGCCCATGCCGGGGTGGCCGAAGGACGCGCGGTGCGGGCTGAAGACGTCGGGCTCCTCCTTCAGGAAACCCTGCGACCAGCCCATCGGCTTCTGCAGGACGAGGTCGCACTCCGACCAGCCCTGCCGGCGCATGAGGGGCTCCAGGGTGGCGGCGTCGAAGAAGCGCCGCCCCTCGTGCTCTCCGCCGCCAGCGAACGGGAGGTAGGCGCGCGCCACGCCGTCGGCGCTGGCGGTGGCCGACGCCCAGGGGAGATCGGCGCGCCGGATCGCGACGCCGGCGTAGGCGGCGATGCCGCCGGGACCCGTGGCGGGGTTCTCGAAGGCGCGGCGCGCGATCGACCCCCGGGCGAGGACGGCGCGCGCGAGGCGCGCCTCGTTGCTGCCTCCACGCGCTGCGGCAGCGAGCATGTTCGCGACGCGCGAGGCGCTGCTGGGCGGGTACAGCGTCGCGATGTCGCGATCGTTCTCCGGAGGGGTGCCGAGGCGGGCGTCCGACCCGAGCGGGTCGAAGATCTCGCGGCGCAGGAACGCGCCCATGGGCTCGCCGGCGATGCGCTGGAATACCTCGCGCGCGTACAGACCGAAGGTGATCGCGTGGTACCCCTGCGAGGTACCCGGCTCCCACGCCGGGCGCTGCTGCTCGAGCGCCTGCCGCACGCGATCGCGCGCGTCGTCGTCGACGCAGTCGGCGAGCGTGAGCGGCCCATCCACCGCGGGGAGCCCGGCCTGGTGGTTGAACAGCTGGCGCAAGGTGACGCGGCCCTTGCCGGCGGCGGCGAAGCCGGGCCACACCGAGGCGACCGGCGCGTCCCAGTCGAGCTGCCCACGCGCGTGCAGGAGGTGCAGCGCCATCGCCGCGAAGCCCTTGGTCACGGAGAACACCACGATGCGGCTATCCGGCGCCCAGGGCTCGCGTGCGGCGACGTCGGAGAGCCCGCCCCACAGGTGGGCGACGCAGCGGCCGCCCTGGTAGACGGCGACGGCGGCGCCGATCTCCTCGCCCTCCGCGAGCTGCGTCGCGAAGCGATGGGCCAGCGGCTCGAAGCCCTCGTCGCACCCCCCGCGCGCGGGGTGGGGAGCCTCGATGGGGAAGCGGAGCCTCACGCCACCGAAGTCTACGCGATGCACGGCGGCGAGCGCACCGGCGTCACGCCGCCGGGAGGGCCTCGCCGATCTCGACCGTCACCCGGTGCTCTGCGCGATCGTCACGCAGGTGGACCCGACGGTCGCCCTGGTCGACGCCATCGCACACCACACGCCGCACCGCGGTCCCAGGGCCGTGGCGGCGAACCTGGACGTGGTAGACGGTGTCGCGGTAGCGGTAGTGGGCATCGAAGCCCTCCCACTCGGCCGGGAGCAGCGGCTCGATGTGGAGGACGTCGACCTCGAGGCGCAGCCCGAGCAGCGACTCGGTCACCAGCCGCAGCATCCACGCGGCGGAGCCGGTGTACCAGGTCCAGCCGCCGCGCCCGGCGTGCTGGGGGTTGGTGTAGACGTCGGCGGCGACGACGTACGGCTCGACCTGGTAGGTGGCGATCGACTCGCGGCTGTCCCCATGGCGGATGGGGTTGATGAGCCCGAACAGCTCCCACGCGCGCTCCACGTCGCCGGCCGCCGCGAAGGCCATCGCCGTCCACACCGCGGCGTGGGTGTACTGCCCGCCGTTCTCTCGCACGCCCGGCACGTAGCCCTTCACGTAACCGGGCTTGAGGTCGGAGGTGTCGAACGGCGGGTCGAAGAGCTGGATCACGGCCAGGTCACGGCGAACCAGCCGTGCGTCGACCGCGGCCAGCGCAGCGCGCGAGCGCTCCGGCGCAGAGGCGCCGGACAGGACCGACCAGCTCTGAGGCAGGGAGTCGATCTGGCACTCCGGGCTGGTGGCGGAGCCCAGCGGGCGACCGTCGTCGAAGTAGGCGCGGCGGTACCAGGCGCCGTCCCAGCCGTGCTCCTCGATGCTGGCGCGCAGCGCGGTCGCCGCCGCTGCGCATTGACCGGCAAAGGCGATGTCCTCGCGGCGGCGCGCCAGCGCGCCGAAGCACGCGAGGACGTCGTGGAGGAAGAACGCGAGCCAGACGCTCTCGCCGCGCCCCAGCTCGCCGACCAGGTTCATCCCGTCGTTCCAGTCGCCGCTCCCCATCAGGGGCAGTCCGTGCTCGCCGAAGCGGAGGCCATGCAGCACGGCGCGTCGCGCGTGCTCGTAGATCGTGGCCGTCTCCTCGGAGCGGGGGTGAAGGTCGTAGTCGCTGTCCTTCCCCTCCCCCACCGCGCGTCCCTCGATGAAGGGGACGATCTCGTCCAGCACCCCGGTGTCCCCGATGGCGGTGACGTAGCGGCACAGCGCGTAGGGCAGCCAGAGGTAGTCGTCGGAGATGTGGGTGCGCACGCCGCGTCCCTGCGGGGGGTGCCACCAGTGCTGCACGTCGCCCTCGGGGAACTGGCGCGCGGCGGCGCGCAGGATCTGCTCGCGCAGCAGGGCCGGCTCGACGTGCACCAGGGACATCGCGTCCTGCAGCTGGTCGCGGAACCCGTAGGCCCCACCCGACTGGTAGAAGCCGCTGCGGCCCCAGAGCCGGCAGGCGATGACCTGGTAGGTGAGCCAGCCGTTGACGAGGAAGTCGAGCGCGCGGTCGGGCGTCTTCACCTGGACGGCGCCCAGGGTGCGGTTCCAGTGGGCCCACACGCCCTCCAGCGCCACCCGCGCCGGCTCGGTGCCGCGGAAGCGCTGCACCAGATGGCGCGCGTCCCCCAGGTCGCGGCCGGAGCCGAAGGTGAAGGCGATCTCGCGCTCCTGCCCTTCTGCCAGGTCGACCGTCACCTGCATGGCGAGGCAGGGGTCGAGGCCCGCGCCCACGCGCCCCGAGAGGCGCGCCCGCTTCATGCAGGCCGGGCGCATGGGGGTGCCGTTGCGGCCGAACACCTCCCCGCGGTCGCCGGTGACAGAACGCTTGTCGATGCTGCAGTCGAGAAAGGCGACGCGCGCCGCGAAGTCGGACGAGTACGCGTTGCGCGCGAAGAGGCCGGAGGTACGGGGGTCGACCTCGGTCACGATGTGGGCGAGGTTCGCCGAGCGGCTGGCGCCGAGGCAGAGCTCGAAGACCGCGGTCAGCGACAGCTGGCGCGCCCTCCCCGACCGGTTACGCACGGTGACGACCACGAACTTGAGCGGCGCGTCGATGGCGACGTACGTCTTGGTCTCGGTGACGATGCCGCTCTCGTCCTCGGCCTCGAAGATGCTGTAACCGAAGCCGTGGCGGGTGGTGACCGGCGCGCGGGGTCCGGCAGGGAGCGGCGTCGGCGACCAGAAGCGACCGTCCTCCTCGTCGCGCAGGTACACGGCCTCGCCGCTCACGTCGGTGACCGGATCGCCGTGCCACGGCGTGAGCCGGTAGCTGTGGGCGTTCTCGCACCAGGTGTAGGCGCTGCCGCTGTCGGTCACCACCGTGCCGAACCATGGGTTGGCGATGACGTTGACCCACGGCGCAGGCGGGGGCGCGTCGCGCGGGGTGGTGATGACGTACTCCTTGCCGTCCCTGGTGAAGCCGCCGAAGCCGTTCCAGTACTCGAGGTCCGATCGCTCGCTGGTGGGGACGGCGACCGGCCTCCGCTGCAGCCCCGCGGGCGCCGCCACGTTCGCCAGCACCGGCGGGAGGATCTCGGTGGGCGGCTTGCGGTCGAGCTGCTCGGCGAGCGTGCCGGCGGAGCCGGTGAGGATCGCGCGCGCCACCGTCTGCAGGAGGATCTTGTCGTCCTCCCCGATCTGCTCGGTGCGCCGGACGAAGATGCCCCCCGGGCGGTCCTGCGGGGCGGCGTCGGCGACCGAGGCAACCACCGACATGATCTCGTCCTGAAGCGCCTGCCGGTACCCCGAGGGGTCCTCGTTCCAGACCACGAGATCCGCCGCCAGACCCTTGATCCGCCAGTAGGCGTGGCACATCACCATGTCGCGAACGAGCGCGATCTCGGCCACGTCGGCGATCCGCACCAGCACGATCGGGAGATCACCGGAGATGCCGTACGCCCACAGCCCCGACTGCCCACCGCGGTTGTGCGCCAGCAGGCTGCGCGGCGCGCGCAGCAGCGCGTTGCCGTAGAGGACGTGATTGGCGAGGCGCTGGTAGATGAGCGAGTCGGCGTGGCTCGCGTCGAGGCGCCGGCGGTCGACCTGGCTGTGCGTCCAGGAGAGCTCGAGCACGCGCTCGGCGGCGTGGGGATCACGGTGCTTGTCGATCAGGGTCATCGCGCCCTCGCGCGTCTCCGCCACGCCGGTGAAGACGTGTAGACGCGCCGTCTCGTCGGGCGCGAGGAGGACGCGACGCCGGATGGCGACGATGGGATCGAGGACCGATCCCTCGGTGTCGGTGAGCGCGTCGTGGTGCATGGCGAGGGGGTCGGCCGCCGAGCGGCGGCGCCCCAGGAAGGCGACACGCGCCGTCTCGAAGGAGGCCTCGCCCGACTCCCGACCGACCAGCGTGACCGCGTGCATCATCCACGGCGGGGTCTCGCCGCCGGAGCGCGGCCGCCGCGTGCAGAGGATGGCCTGGGACGCGCGGACGATCTCGGTCTGGACGAACAGGTTGCTGAACGCGGCGTGCGACGCGTCGGCCGCGGCGTGCGTGAGCACCACCTCGGCGAAGGTGGTCAGCTCGATGGTGCGCTCCATCTTTCCGCGGTTGGTGATCGACACCCGCCGCAGCTCCACGTCGTCCTCCGGCGAGACCGCGATCTCGACGTGGGTCTCGATGTCGTCATCCAGCCGGCGGAACTCGGCTCGTCCCTGGGAGTGGATCGCCTCGTAGGTCCTCGCGCGCACCAAAGTCGGCTGGTGCGCGGTCGACCAGAAGGCCCCGCTGGCGACGTCGCGCAGGTAGCCGACTTTGGTGCGCGCGAGGACCTACGAGGCGATCCACTCCCAGGGACGAGCCG
>JBKJLX010000492.1:0-7750 GCA_046596645.1 Polyangiaceae bacterium | reverse complement strand
CCACCAGCGCGGCCACCAGACGGAGCCACGCACGCGGGCGGGCGAGGCGCATCATCCGGATGCGGGGTCGCCTGGGGAGAGACACTGCGGGCAGTCTACCGCGTCGGCCACGGGTTGGCGAGCCAGGCTGCTCATCGCGCTCCCTCCTGCTCGAGGGTGCCGAAGGTATCTGGTCCTCGCCGGCGGCCGTTCGTCGTTCATCTTCCAGCGACTCCGGGATACCTCTCCGCTGACCCCGCGCGCCCACGCCCGGGGCCGAAGGAGCAAAGCCATGAAGACCATCCAGGCCTGGGGCGCATCTGCCGCAGGGAAGCCGCTCGGTCCGCTGACCATCACGCGACGCGAGCCGGGCGCACGCGATGTCGCCATCGAGGTCCTCTTCTGTGGCGTGTGCCACTCCGACATCCATCAGGCGCGCGACGAGTGGTTCCCCGGCGCCTACCCGATGGTGCCGGGCCACGAGATCGTGGGCCGCGTGACGAAGGTCGGCGCGTCGGTCACGAAGTTCAAGGCCGGCGACATGGTCGGGGTCGGCTGCCTGGTCGACTCGTGCCGCGCGTGTCGGCCGTGCGAGGGCGAGCTCGAGCAGTACTGCGCGAAGGGCGCCGCCCTGACCTACAACGGCACCGAGATGGATCGAACGACGCCGACCCAGGGCGGCTACTCGACCGAGATCGTCGTCGACCAGGACTTCACCCTCCGCATCCCGGAGGGGCTCGACCCGGCGGCCGCGGCGCCGCTGCTCTGCGCCGGCATCACCACCTACTCCCCGCTCCGGCAGGCGGGCTGCAAGGCCGGCGACAAGGTGGGCGTCGTCGGTCTCGGCGGCCTGGGGCACATGGCGGTCAAGCTCGCGGTGTCGATGGGGGCCGAGGTCACGGTCCTCAGCACCTCGCCGTCGAAGGAGGCCGACGCGCGCCGCCTCGGAGCGCACGACTTCGTGGTCACCAAGGACGGCAACCTGGAGCGCCTGGCCGGCCAGCTCGACATGATCGTCGACACTGTGTCCGCGCAGCACGACTACAACCAGCTCCTCGCCCTCCTGAAGCCGAGGGGCGCGATGCTCATCGTCGGCGCCCCGGCGGAGCCGACGGCGCTGAGCGCGTTCTCGCTGATCATGGGCGGCCGGCGGATGATCGGCTCGCTGATCGGCGGCCTCGCCGAGACGCAGGAGATGCTCGACCACTGCGCCAAGCACAAGGTCGTCTCGGACATCGAGATCATCCCGGTCCAGAAGATCAACGAGGCCTACGAGCGGGTGCTGAAGAGCGACGTCCGGTACCGGTTCGTCATCGACCTGGCCAGCATGCGCAGCTAGCGGCGAGCGCGACGGTCGCCCTCGGGGGGTCCGTCGCAGCGGCAGGGCGGGCGCGCCGCGGTCTGCGGTCTCGGGTCGCACTCGAGCACGTGGCCGCGGGCGTCCAAGGCGACCACGCACCACACCTCCATCAGCTCGCGCAGGCGCGCGCGGCCACGCTGGACGCGCGATTTCATGGTCGAGGTCGGAACGCCGAGCATGGCCGCCGCCTCCGCCTGCGACAGGCCCTCGAGCTCGGTCAGGGTCAGCGCCTCGCGGTAGGGCGACGGGAGCGTCGCCACGAGCGGCGCCACGTACTCGGCGAGGAGCTCGGCCGACGAATTGCCGTCCCGCGCGGCGAGGTCGACCTCGACCGCGAGGTCCACCTCGACCTCGCCGCCGGCGGAGGGCCGCCGCCGGCGCGTGCGCCGGTGGTCGGCGATGGCGCTCCGGGCGACGGTGTACATCCACGGACCGAAGCGGTCCTCCACCCGAAGGCCACCCAGGCCGCGGTGCATGCGAAGGAAGACGTCCTGCACCACGTCGTCCACATCGGCCTCGGCGACACGGCGCGCGACGAACGGGCGCAGGCGCCCCTCCAGCTCGCGCAGAGCGCTGCGCTGGGCGGCGTCGATCACGCCCCGGCCCCCCGGGGGCAGCAGGCCGGCCCGCAGCACGATCGCGCCGCTGCGGCCGGGCGCGTCGCCTCGATGGTGGCAGAGGCGACGTGGTCCTCGGCCCCCGAGCCGGGCATCCACGAGGCGATGACGGCGCGGCTCTCCGGCCGCGGCACCACGCGCACGTCCTCGAAGCCCGCGGCCCTGGCGGCCGACTCGAGATCGGCCACCGACGCAGCGCCGGCGAGGCAACCAGCGAGCGCCGCGATCGAAGCCGCGAGCGCCAGCGGGAGGGGCTGCAGCGCGACCACGTCGGCGATGGCGATGCGCCCCCCCGGCTTGAGCACCCGGAACGCCTCGCGGAAGACCGCATCCTTCTCGGGCGAAAGGTTCAGCACGCAGTTGGAGATGATGACGTCGACCGACGCATCCGCCACCGGCAGCCGCTCGATCTCGCCGAGCCGGAAGTCGACGTTGGCGGACCCGAGCTTCCGGGCGTTGCGGCGCGCCTTGTCGATCATCGCCGGCGTCATGTCGACGCCGATCACGCGGCCGTCCGGGCCGACCTGCCTGGCCGCGAGGAAGCAGTCGAAGCCGCCCCCGCTGCCGAGGTCGAGGACGGTCTCGCCGGCGCGGAGGCCGGCGATCGCCTGGGGGTTGCCGCAACCGAGGCCCATGTCGGCGCCCTCCGGCACCGACGCGAGATCGGAGGCCGAGTAGCCGAGCTCCAGGCTCGCGCCGGCCACCGGCGAAGCGCAGCAGCCGGGGGTGCCCCCCCCCGACGCGGCAGTGCCAGGGGCAGGGGCCTTGGCAGCCACCTCGCCATAGAAATCGCGAACCGTGTTGCGCACCTCGTCGTGAGTCAGCGTCGTCATCGGAAACCTCCGCCGCTGAAGACGCCGCGGTGCGCGGATGGACGCCGACAATCGTCTTCACCCCGACTCCTCGCCTCCACTGGGCGGCGCCCGGTCGACGACGCGGTCAGCCACCGCGGGCAGTGGCGGCCCGGGAGGGAAGAGGTCAGGTGTCGGCGCGCCAGCGCGCGGCGATGGCCACCGGGACCACGGCGAGGACGAAGCCGGCGAGCATGCCGGAGGCGCCCGCGAAGCCGGCGCAGGAGCAGCCCAGGGCGCCGGTGGCGACCGTCATCCCGCCGGCGGTGAGCCAGAAGAGCGGACCTGCCCTGCGCCTCGCGGCGCTGCGCGCGACCAGGACCGCGGCGACGATGCCGCCTGCCGTGCACGCCGGCAGGCAGAGCGCGACGCAGCCGCCGGGCGTGCAGACGTGGCCGCCGACACGGCTGGCGATCATCGAGGCGGCGTATGGGATCAGACCGGCGAAGAAGCCCAGGGCAGCCGCGGTCTCCGCGCCGCGGCGCACCCAGAAGCTCAACAAGGACACGCCCAGGACGAGCGCCGCCACCAGGCAGGTCGAGCCGACGTCGCGCGCCAAAGCGACCGCGGCGACGCCGGCGATCAGCATCGGCAAGGCGCCCAGCGCCGCGCGCCGCAGCGCCGTCCGCTCGTAAGCGCGCAAGGCACGCCGCTCCACCTCGCGCAGCTCAGCGGAGGCCATAGATCCTCCCGAAGAGCGCCCGCAGCCGATCGAGGGCGCGCTCGCGGCGCTTGCGGATGGTCGCGCCCGCGGGAGCGGCGGCCTCCTCCCAGTAGGTGGCGACCAGGGTGTCGCGGTCGAGATCGCTGAGTGAGGCCAGCGCGGCCGTGGCGCCCTCGATCAGCTCGCGCTGCTCGAGCGCCTGCTCGGGGGAGCGGTCGTCGAGCAGCTCGGGGGCGTCGTCCCCGCTCTCACGGCGACGCAGCCGGCGCTTGCGGGTGGTGCGGCACGCGAACCCCGCGATGGCGAGCGCCCACGGCAAGCCCGGTCGCGTCGTGTCGTAGCCGGCGATTCGCTCGAAGATGGTGACCATGGCGTCCTGCGCGGCGTCCTCGGCGTCGGCGGGGGCGGGGAGCATCGCCCCGGCCAGGCGCCGCACCGGCGGCCAGAGCTCGCGGAACAGCTCCGAGGCGACGCCCCGCTCGCCGCTCGCGAGGCGGGCGAGCAGCACGCTCGCCCGATCGGCCGGCAGCGACGGCCGGGAGGCCGTCGCCACCATGCTCGATGGCTCTAGGCGCCAGGAGCGGCGCGCGTGACTGGCCTTGTTCGGGGGAGCCATGGGGATCCACGCGGTGGCGTAGTCCTTCACCGCGACCCCGTCGACCTCGACGCGCTGGATCGCGTCATCACCTCGAGCTTGAGGGTCGCGGCGAGGCGCGACACTCAGGCGCAGACGACCTCCTCGAGCTCCCGCGGCGGCTCCGTCGCGCCGTCGAGCTCGGCCTCGAACGCGGCGAGCGCCTTGCTCGCGCCGCAGATCGATGATCGCGTTGCGCAGCATCCGGTAGAACCACGCGACCGCCGCCTCGTCGTCGCGCAGGGCGCCGAGGTGGTCATGGCGTCTCCAGGCGCGCTCCAGGGGAGCGTGCGCGCTCCCTGATGAAGACGCGGAGGACCCGTCGTCCTTCCAGGTGAACCACCGAGCCCCGTGGCGACGGCGCGGTGGGGGGCAATTGCGGTTCACACGTCGGCGTGTGAATGCTGCGAGCGACGATGGGGAGGATTCCACGAGCAGCCTTCCCCGTGGCGCTGGGAGCGATCGTCGGGGTGGCCGGTGGCCTCGGCGGGTTCACGTTCATCCACGCCGAGGGCGGCTCGTACCTGAGCAACGACCCGGCGGCGTGCGCGAACTGCCACGTGATGAACGAGCAGCTCGAGGGCTGGAGCCGCTCGAGCCACCACGCGGTCGCGGTGTGCAACGACTGCCACGCCCCGCATGACTTCATCGGCAAGTACGCGACCAAAGCGATCAACGGCTGGAACCACTCCCTCGCCTTCACCACCGGGAACTTCCCCGCGCACATGCGGATCACCGAGAGGAACCGCGAGGTGACCCAGGGCGCGTGCCGGTCCTGCCACGCCGCCGTGGTGGACGCGATCGATCACACGGCGACGAATGGCGAGCCCCTCGACTGCATCCGCTGCCATCGATCGGTCGGCCACCTGCATTGACCAGCGGAGACATCATGCCCAGCGCCCCCCCCCAAACGCCCACCCCGCGACCGAGGAAGCGCGTCATCGCGTCCTTCGTCGCGGTCGCGCTGGGCGCCGCGGCGGTCACCGCGGTGGCCGCGATCGTCCTGGTCTCGGTCACGCGCCACAAGGCGGAGGAAAGAAACCCGTTCTATCGCGTGGTCGATCTCGACGACTCGATCGACGACCCGGCCGTGTGGGGGAAGAACTTTCCCCTGCAGTACGACGGGTACCGCCGCACCGTCGACTCGGTGCGAACCACCTACGGCGGCAGCGAAGCGCTGCCGAGGGCCCCGACCGACGCAGACCCGCGAATGACCGTGGCCCGCTCGAAGATCGAGGAGGACCCGCGCCTGAAGACCCTGTGGGCTGGCTATGCCTTTGCGGTCGACTTCCGCGAGGAGCGCGGCCACGCGTACATGCTCCAGGATCAGACCTACACCGAGCGCCAGCACGTCACGAAGCAGCCGGGCACCTGCATCCACTGCCACGCCTCCACGTACGTCGCGATGAAGGAGCTGGGTCAGGGCGATCTGGTCGCGGGGTTCGAGGCGCTGAACCGGATGCCCTACGTCGAGGCCCGCAAGCACGTGGAGCACCCGGTCGCCTGCATCGACTGCCATGACCCGGGCACGATGGCGCTCCGGGTGACGCGCCCCGCGTTCATGGAGGGCATCCGCAAGGTGAAGGAGGCAGAGGGCAAGCCGGACTGGGACCTCGAGCGCGACGCGACCCGGCAGGAGATGCGCACCTACGTCTGCGGGCAGTGCCACGTCGAGTACCACTTCAAGGGACCCGAGAAGCGGCTCACCTATCCGTGGACGAAGGGCCTCCGCGCCGACGACATCCTCGCTCACTACGAGGAGGAGGACTTCGCCGACTGGACGCACGCCGAGACCGGGGCGCGCGTCCTCAAGGCGCAGCACCCCGAGTTCGAGATGCACAGCCAGGGCATCCACGCCCGGAGCGGCGTCGCGTGCGCCGACTGCCACATGCCCTATCACCGCGAGGGCGCGATGAAGATCAGCGACCACCACATCCGCAGCCCGCTCCTCAACATCGACGCCGCCTGTCAGGGCTGCCACCACTTCCCTGAGGGCGAGATGCTGGCGCGCGTCACCATCATCCAGGAACGGCACGTGGAGATGCGGGATCGCAGCCTCGACGCCGTCGTCGACCTCATCACGAGCATCGCCGCGCGGCGGGCCGACGGCGCAGACGACGACGAGCTCGCCGAGGCGCGCTCGCACCAGCGCAAGGCGCAGTTCTTTTTGGATTTCGCGGAGGCGGAGAACTCCTCCGGATTTCACGCGCCGCAGGAGGCCGCGCGCGTGCTCAGCCTCTCTCTCGACCATGCGCGGCGCGGCATGATGTCGCTGGCGGGGCAGTCCCCTGCGGAGTGACGCCGCGCCGCACGGATCGCGAGCGGGGGGGGCGGCGGCGGCGGCGAGGCGCCCACATCGACGCCATCGCCGTGGTCCATTGGTTACTCACGCGAAAGAGGGAACGTCCCGCGACGCAGCGGCGAATCTCTCGGATAGATTCGTCGTCATGTCGCTTCGCCTTCGCATCCTCCCGGCGTGCGTGATCCTCGCCTCGAGCATCACCACCGCGTCCGTCGCCCACGCCCAGCTGAGCGACGCCGAGCGCACCCAGCGCTGCGCCGACATCCGCGACGTCGCTGCGGACAATGGCATCTCCGCCGGGTACCTCCTCGCGGGCATCGCCCAGGCGGAGACGAGGCTCTGCCACTGCTACGCCGAGTACGGCTCGGCCTGTCAGGGCCCCGCGTCCGTCGACTGCGGCGGCGGGCCCGTGCTTGCCGGCGGCGGCGACGGCCCGTGCGCGGACATGCAGGGCGGGCTCGGCATGTTCCAGTTCGATGGCGGCACCTTCGACCAGACGATCAACCGCGACGGCGACGGCGTGCTGCTGCTCAACGGCAACGTCACGCGCGGCGTCGACTTCGTCGTCAACATGCTGCTCGGCTCGGTCTACGTCGACGTCGCCACGCCGGAGGAGGCCAAGGCGTGGATGAACACGGTCGTCGTCGACGGCCCCGGCTGGACCGAGTGGATCCAGTCGGTGACGCACTACTACAACGGCTGCACCCCCAGCGGCTGCAGCGTCTACGACGAGCGCATCGCGAGCTACTCCGACGCCGGCATCGACGTCTACTTCGAGCAGGGTGAGGAGTTCTGGGTGGTGGACCTGCCGCCCTGCGGGCCCATCGGCGACGGTCGCGTGCTGGAGGAGACGGACACCTGCTTCCACAAGGGCGGCCCCCTGCCCTACTGGCGCGTCGGCATCGGGGGCGAGAGCAACCTCCACGTGTGGACCGGCACCACCGACAGCGACGCGGCCGTGAACTTCGCCGAGTGGGAGCTGGTGTTCGACGAGGCCGGCGACTACCGCGTCGAGGTCTCGGTCGCCGAGGGCACGACCCCGCTCGCTGGCTATGCCCTCGATCACAACGGCACCACGACGGCGATCGTCATCGATCAGGGCGCCAACGAGGGCTTCGTCGAGCTCGGGGTCTTCGACTTCGCGGTGGGCGGGGCGCAGCGCCTCTTCGTGGGCGACAACACCGGCGACCTCGCGAGCGAGCGGCTCGCCGCCGACGCGATCCGCGCCACCCGCATCGGCGGCGGCGAGGGCGGCGGCGGCCCGGGCGGCACCGGCGGCAGCGGCGGCAACGGTGCCGGCGCGATCGTCTCGGTCGGCGTCGGCGCCGGCGGCGACGATCCGG
>JBKJLX010000435.1:0-5901 GCA_046596645.1 Polyangiaceae bacterium | reverse complement strand
CGACGGCGCCGCGCGGCGCCGTCGTCTGGGTGACGCCGCCCCGCGCCGCCGCCGCGGCGCCGTCGCGCGTCGCGTTTCTCCACGGCATGTGCATGGATCCCCACCGCACCTGCGAGCGCGTGCTCGGCCTCGCCGACGGCCATGCGGCCCTGGCGTGCCCGAGCGGCAACGCGTCGTGCGGCGGCGCGGCGGACTGGACCGGCGAGGGAGAGGACAAGGCCGCCCACCTCGACGCGGCGCTCGACGCCGCCTGGTCGCACGCACGCACCGAGGATCGGGGCGCCGACGTCCTGGTCGGCTTCTCGCGCGGAGCGTTCGTGGCGCGGGACGTCGTCTTCTCTCGCCCGGGCCGCTTCCGCGGGCTGGTCCTGATCGGCGCCGCCACCGTCCCTGACGCCGCTCGCCTCGCAGCCTCCGGCATCCGGCGCGTCGTCCTCGCCTCCGGCGACTTCGACCCCGCCCGCCGCACCATGGAGCGCGCCGCGCGACAGCTGACGGCGGGCGGCGTTCCCGCTCGCTACGTCTCCCTCGGCCCCGTGGGCCACGCCCTCCCGAGGGACGTCGCGGCGCGCCTCGCCGAACCGATCACGTGGGTGCTCGGCGGCTGACGCCTCCTAGAGCGCCTCGCGCACGAGGCGGTCCAGAGCGTCCTCGTCGACCACGCCGGTGGTGAACGCGGTCACCTTGCCGGCGCGGTCGACGACCACCAGGCTGGGGAGGCGATTCACGCCGAATTTTCGCTGCACTTCGCTCGTGGCATCGAGGAGGATCGGATAGGAGACGCCCATCTTCCGCGCATGGGCGCGCGCCACGTCCTCGGTGTCGTCGACGTTCACGCCGAGGACGTGCAGACCGCGCGAGGCGTATCGCTTGCCGATGCGATCGACGATGGGCGCCTGCATCGTGCAGGGGCCGCACCAGCTCGCCCAGAAGTCGATGAGGACCGCCTCCCCCCGGAGGTCGGCGAGCGCCATCCTGGCGCCCGGGTCGCCGTTCTCTATGACCGGCAGCGAGAACTCGGGGGCCAGGGCGCCGACGCTGCGGTGCGACCTGGCCCCGAACCGCGGAAGCACGGCGAGCGCCGCGAGCGCGAGGACGGCGACCAGGCCGGCGATCGCCCACTCGACCCAGGCCGCGTGCCGCCCCGACCGCTCGTCGTTCACCTGAGCCCCTTCTAGCATTTACGTCCGATCCCGCCCGGCGTTACGTTCCGCTCCCCGTGCGGGGGGCCTCCCCCGCTTCCCCGGGTCGAGAGCGCTCTTCGCACGCTGTATCTCTCGCAATCCGGGGGCCCGACGGGCCCGGAGGATCCGCGCGCCATGGCCGAGACGTCCCCGAACCATCCCCGAGCAGCAGGCGACCGAGCCCGACCTCTGCACCCTCGGGTTCACCCTGGGGCTCACCCTCGGGTCCACGGGGGTCACCCTCGCGGTGAAGCCGGCCGACCGCTGCCCGCGTCGATTCGACGCGCCGCCAAGTGGCCACCCGACGACGACGACGCACCGTCGGCGCCGATGGGTGGTGGGGCGTCCGCCGGAGGCGGCGGCATGCCCGACGGCGGGGGGCTGCCTCCGGGGGGCAACTACGACGAGCGCGACCTCAAGAAGAAGAGTCCGGTCTTCGTGATCATCGCGCTGCTCGCCCTGCTGGGCGGGGGCACGGCGATCTACTTCGCGATGCAGCGCGACGAGGCACGGCTGACCCCGCTCGAGGTCGCCAAGGAGAAGGACAACGTCTTCGTCCTGCCGGTCGCCGAGCAGGTCCCCCGCTGGCGCACCCACGCCGCCTCGGGCCAGAACGATCTCCGTCAGGAGGCGCTGGCCCAGCTCGCGTACCTGGAGGACGTGGAGGCGGCGCCCCTCGCTGCCAAGGCGCTCGAGTCGGAGGACCACGCGGTGAAGGGCGTGGCGGCGCAGGTGCTCGCCCACGTCGGCCCCGGCAAGGGGGACATCGGCAAGGCGCCGCTCCTCGCGGCCCTGCAGAAGGCGGACGACGCGGACAGGCCGCAGATCGTCTGGGCGCTCGTCACCCTGAAGGAGCCGCAGGTCTTCACGACCGCGATGGACCTCTACCGCAAGAACCACCTGACCAAGGTGCAGCGCCTCGGCGGCGGTAACGCCTTCGACCCCACCAGGCTCGCCGAGATCGTCAGCCTCGACGAGTTCTCGAAGCTCGCAGGCGACGAGAGCGGTGCGGTCCGCCAGCTGGTGGCGACGGTGCTCTCGCGCAACGCGGAGCCGAAGTGGACGGCCACGCTGGTGAAGCTGGTCCAGGACAAGGACGTCGAGGTCGCGCGCGAGGCCGCGAGCGGCCTCGGCAAGATCGCCGACGAGAGCGCGCGCGGGCCCCTGCTCGATGCGCTCAAGAAGGCCGACAAGGACAGCCGGAAGAAGTTCCTCGAGGCGCTGCGGGACGGCATCGGCGGCGAGGGTCTGGTCCTCGCCCTGCAGGCGGTCCCCAAGCCCGGCGAGTCCCCCATCCCCGGGCAGCCCGCTGCGACCGAGGAGACGGTCTGGTTCCAGACCAAGCAGCTGGTGGAGATGACGCGGGATCTCGCCGATCCCCGCGCCGCCGACGCCCTGGTCAAGTGGTCGGAGACGCCCGGCCTCTCCCCGCACTGGAAGGCGGAGGCCGGCATCCGCCTCGCGGAGATCGGCGACGTTCGCGCGGCGCCCATCCTCGCCGAGCGCATGAAGCTCGACCCGACGAAGCTCTACGCCAAGGAGAAGTTCTGGGAGGCCGACGAGGCTGGGCACCTTTCGCGCAACGACACGCACCGCATGGTCGGCTGCCGCATGCTCGCCGACCTCGCCGCGCTCCACCCCGACAAGCGCGATCAGCTGCTGGTGGCGGAGGAGCCCGTCCTCACCTGGGCCACCGATCGCCCGCAGCCCCACGCCAACGCTCTGCGCTTCCTGGCGACGGTCAAGAGCCCGAAGGCCCTCCCCAAGATGCGGGAGTGGGCGTTCCCCAAGGACGAGCTCCCGAAGGAGGGCGCGCAGCCGCCGTTCCCCACCGCGTTCGAGACCGCGCAGAGCGCGCTCCGCTACGTCGGCCGCTACAAGGAGGAGGCGGATTTCCAGAAGCTGCTCGATCAGTTCGATCGCAAGAAGGACAGGAAGATGGACATCACCCAGGAGGGCCTCATGGGGGCCGGCCTGGCGATGCTCGGCATGTCGCTCCGCGCGGTCACCTACGGCGCGGCCCAGGGCCTCGGCGAGTGGGGTGACCCTCGCGCGGTGAAGCCGATGATGGAGTTCATCGAGGACGAGCTGTGGCACGAGGAGGCGCGCGTCGCGACCTGCGAGGCCCTCGCCTGGTGCGCCGAGCCCAAGGACCTGGCGGAGATCGCGAAGCGCGCGAAGAAGTTCGCCGAGGACAAGAGCCCCAAGAAGCAGCTGATCGGCGCCTGCTACGCGATCACGCTCTCCCTCAAGCCCGCCCCCGAGGTCACGGCGGAGATCGTCGATCTCCTCACCCCCGATCTCGAGGTCGGGGTGCGCTTCGCGATGGCGCAGGCCATCGGCGCCGGCAAGGTCGACGAGGCGGTCGAGGCCAAGCTGTTCGAGAAGCTCAAGAACCCGGAGACGCGCACCGGCGCCGGCCTGGCGCTCGTCCTCGGCGGAGACCGCGAGGCGGCGACGCGCGCCGTCGCCACCTTCGCCCAGGTCGACAAGGAGGCGATCGCGGACCTCAAGGACGCGTACTTCCGCGCGCTCGGCTTCTGGTCGGACGAGGACTTCCAGAAGGGCAACATCTACCGCTGGGTCGACAATGCCGAGGCCATCGCGCGCATCAAGGTGCACGACGCACCCCAGGTGTGGACGGCGCAGCGGCTCACCGCGCAGTTCGACAACCTCAAGTTCGACAACGGCCCCCACTCGCAGACCCGGGTCGTCCTCCGCTACCACCTCATCGAGGCAGCCAAGAAGGGCGACGACGCGACCAAGGCGGCGGCCGTCCGCACGCTGAAGTTCATGAAGGAGAAGGGTTCGCTCCTGGCGCTTCGCCACGAGAAGGGTAAGACGGGCGAGCTGGCGGGCGCCGCGTACCACGAGCTCGCGAACCCGCGCCTGGTCGAGGCGGAAGACCTCTCCAAGCTCCAGACCGAGCAAGCCGAGAAGAAGAAATGAGATCTCGCACCGCCGTCGGCGCGACGAGGAACTGAGTATGGCGAACTGGCGAGAGGAGCTGACCGAGGCGATCAAGACCAAGGCCGAGCGCGAGGCCGAGGAGGCCGCGCGCCTGAAGCAGCGCGTGCTGGAGGCGCTGGGCACCGCGGAGACCGCGCTCGAGCTCGCGATCGGAGCGCTGCGCTTCGCGCACGAGAAGATCGCGGAGAAGGGCCAGGCGGCGTCGCTCGAGCTGACGCCGTCGGTCGACCACCCGACCACGGCGAAGCTGGTGCTGGGCCAGGCCGGCGCGGCGGGCTCGCTGGTGCTCGGCCTCCAGCTCGACCGCGAGACCGCGGTGGTGAGGGTGAACGTCGCCGAGACCAAGCCGCGCGAGTTCGACTTCGCCAAGGACCGCCACATCTCCGCGGTCGACGTCGAGGAGTACGTGGGTCGACGTGCGGTGGAGCTGGTGCGCCTCGCGCAGAAGGCGACGCCGTGGTGAGCCCGGCCGGCGACGGACGGCCGTCGCTCGAGCCGCTCTCCCTGGTGCTGTGCAACGCCCCGTCCGACGACGCCGTGCGCATCGCGCGCGCGCTCGTCGAGCGGCGCCTCTGCGCGTGCGTCAACGTCGTGCCCGGCGTCACCAGCGTCTACCGCTGGAAGGGCGAGCTGGAGGTCGACGCCGAGTCGACCCTGCTCCTGAAGACGCGCGCGTCCCTGGTGGGCGCCCTCACGACGGCCATCCTCGAGCTTCACCCGTACGAGGTGCCGGAGGTGGTCGCGCTCCCCATCGACGGCTCCGCCGGCAACCCCGCCTACCTCGCGTGGGTCCTGGCCGAGACGCAGCCGGCGTGACCGCGCGAGCCTGCGCGTTCGCGTTCGCGGTGGCGACCGCGTCCTGCGGCGGCGGCGGTGAGGCCCCCCCCGCCGGCTCGACGCCCGGCGAGGCACCCCGCGCCGCCTCCGCGCCCAGCGCATCCTCCCTCCCGACACCGGCCGCCGCCACGAGCGCGTCGGCGACGCCGGCTGGCTCGGCGAGCGCGCCCCCACCGCTGCCCGGCAGCACCGTGGGGTGCCCCGACGGCATGGTGCGGGTCGAGGGTCTCTACTGTCCCGACGTCGAGCAGCGGTGCATCGAGCACCACGAGGAGTTCGACAAGGCGCAGAAGCGCAAGGCCAAGGCCCAGGCGGCGGGCGAGGAGGCGAAGAGCACCGTCAGCGAGCGCTGCCTCCGCTACGCCGACCCCAGCGTCTGCAAGTCGAAGGAGAAGCTGCCGATGAGCTTCTGCGTCGACCGCTACGAGTTCCCCAACCGCGCCGGCGAGCTACCCGCGCTGCTCGTCTCCTGGACGGACGCGAAGAAGGCCTGCGAGGGGCTGGGCAAGCGCCTGTGCACCGAGCGCGAGTTCAACTTCGCCTGCGAGGGCGAGGCGATGCTCCCGTACACCTACGGCTTCGCCCGCGACGCGACGAAGTGCAGCATCGACAAGGAGTACCGGAAGCGCCGGAAGAAGCTCTACCCCTTCGAGCGCTGCCAGCGCACGCCCGCCTGCAAGGACCACCTGGCGGAGCTCGACCAGCGCCTGCCGGCGGGGTCTTTGAAGGACTGCGTGTCGCCCTTCGGGGTCTACGACATGAATGGAAACATCAACGAGTGGGTCGAGCTCCCGGGCAAGAAGTACCCCGATCGGAGCGGGCTCAAGGGTGGCTGGTGGGGCCCGGTTCGTGGGCGATGTCGCCCCACTGTCGGCTTCCACAAGGAGGACGACTACGGGTACGAGGAGGG
>JBKJLX010000340.1:0-5422 GCA_046596645.1 Polyangiaceae bacterium | reverse complement strand
TGTCGCTCCTCGACGGGCCTGGGGCCGCCTCGTCGCTCCGCCTTGCGGCTGAAGACGCCTCTTTGGGAGATAGCGGCCCCGCCGCGAGAGGGTCCGTCGACGCGACTCGTCCTGCTTCTGGGGCGCGGCTCCTCCGCATCGCTCCCCGGGCAACTTCACGGACGCTTGCGGGCGATCTCCTGGAAGAGCGGCGTCGTCACGTAGCGCTCGCCGCCGTCGCAGAGGATGACGACGATGGTGCGGCCTTCCATGGCCGCGCGCTGGGCGAGCGTCACCGCGGCCGCCATCGCGGCGCCGGCGGAGATGCCGACGAGGATGCCCTCCTCCCGCGCGAGGCGCCGGGCCCACTCGAAGGCCTCGTCCTCGGTCACGGTGAAGACCTCGTCCAGCAGATCGCGCCGCAGGACCTTGGGGATGAAGCCGGCGCCGATGCCCTGGAGATAGTGGGGGCCCGGACGGCCGCCGCTGAGCACGGCAGCGTTCTTCGGCTCCACCGCGATGAGCAGCATCTCCGGCTTCTTCGAGCGGAGGTATTCGCCCGCGCCGGTGATGGTGCCACCGGTGCCGACACCCGCCACCAGGGCGTCGATCTCCCCGCCCGAGTCCTCCCACAGCTCGGGGCCCGTGGTCTCGAAGTGGGCGCGGGGGTTCGCCGCGTTCTCGAACTGCTGGAGCATGACCGCGCCGGGGCGCTCGGCGACGATCTGCTGGGCGCGGGCGACCGCCTCCGCCATCAGGGTGCCGGGGGTGAGGACGACCTCCGCCCCGTAGGCGCGCAGCAGCGCCTGGCGCTCGGGGCTCATCGACTCCGGCATGGTCAGGAGCAGCTGGTAGCCCCGGGCGGCGGCCAGCATCGCCAGCGCGATCCCGGTGTTGCCGCTGGTCGGCTCCACCAGGAGGGCGCCCGGCTTCAGCAAGCCGCGCCGCTCCGCGTCGTCGATCATCGACCGCGCGATGCGGTCCTTGACGCTTCCGCCCGGGTTCCGGCTCTCCACCTTGCCCAGGAGGCGGGTGCGCCTTCCTCCGCCGGGTGCGGAGCCCTCGCCGAAGAGGCTCCGGCCTATCCGTCCCAGGTGGACCAGCGGCGTCCCGCCCACGGTAGCGCCGATGTCGTCGTGAATCCGCACGGCCCCCTGCTTGCCACCTCTCGGCCGCGGCGTCAGCCGTTGATACGCTGCCAGGCAGTGACGCTCCAGGCCGCGCATCGCTCCTTGCCCGGCGTGCGCTCGCTCGCGCAGCCGGGTGACGTGGTCGGCGGCCGCTACCGGCTCATGGAGCCGATCGGCACCGGGGCGTCTGGCGAGGTCTGGAAGGCCCAGCACGTCACGGTCGGCAACTTCGCCGCGGTGAAGCTGGTCGGCCTCGGGCGGGAGGACCCGGAGGTCTTGGCCCGCGTGCTCACCGAGGCGCAGGCCGCCGCGTCGCTCCGCAGCGCGCACGTCGTCCAGGTGTACGACCAGGGCCGGGAGGGGGACGTCGCCTACATCGCGATGGAGCTCCTCAGCGGCGAGAGCCTGGCCGACCGCCTGGCGCGCGGGACCATGTCGCCCCATGAGGTGGCGCGCGTCGTGCGCGACGTGGCGCGCGCCATCGGCAAGGCGCACGCGCAGGGCATCATCCACCGCGATCTGAAGCCGCAGAACATCTTCCTGACGATGGCCGAGGGGCAGCAGATCGCGAAGGTGCTCGACTTCGGCATCGCCAAGGTGCTCGCGGCGCAGGGCGCGACGCGCGAGGGCGTCGTGGTGGGGACGCCCGCGTACATGAGCCCGGAGCAGGTGGCCGGTCAGCACGTGGTCGACTGGCGGAGCGATCTCTGGCAGCTCGCCATCATCGCCTTCGAATGCCTCACCGGGCGACTGCCCTACGCGGCCGCGACGATGGGCGAGCTCTTCGTGCAGATCGCCACCACCACGCCGGCCCAGTCGATCCGCCCCGGCGAGCTGCCCCCCGCGTTCGAGGGGTGGTTCCGCAAGGCGACCGAGCACGACCCCGGCAAGCGCTTCCAGTCTGCGCGCGAGCTCGCCGACGATCTGTCGCGGGCGATCGCGCCCAGCGTGGCCTTCGAGTCGCCCTCCGCCGGCGGCGCTGCGCCCGCGCCCTGGGAGGTCGAAGGGGCGGACGACGCCTGGCGCCGGCGGATGGTCGGCATCGCGGTCGGCCTCGCGTTCACCGCCGTCATGCTGGTGGTCGCCCTGGGGATGACCCTGTCGGGGCCCCCGCGGGACCTCACGGCCGCCGCCTCGGCGGCAGGCCGACCGGCCGCCGCCAGCGAGCCCCCGCCCCTGGTGGCGGAGCCGGCGGTCGCCGCCCCCGCCGAGCTCGAGCCTGTCGCCAGCGCCTCGGCCTCGTCGTCCGTCACCGTCGTCCCCTCCGCAGGGGCCCCCACGACCGCGGCGGCCCCAGCCGGCAAGGTGCCTTCGGGGCCCGCCCGGCCCGGTCGACCCTCCCACGACCCGTGGGGTCTCTAGCCAGGGCCGATTGCGCTACCCTCCCCGCCGATGGTCGGACGGCGCGTGCTCGCCGCGGCGGTGCTCGCCGCGGTCCTGGCTTCGCCCGCGCTCGTCTCGGCCCAGCCCGCGCCCGGCGGGGACGAGGGTGAGCCCGTGGGAGGGGAAGCAGGCGGGGCGCGCGCCCGCACCCGTGCCCTGGCCAACGACGGCCTGCGCGCCTTCCGCAAGGGCGACTTCGTCACGGCGCTCGCCAAGTTCGAGCAGGCAGAGGCCATCGTGCCGGCGCCCACCATCGCGCTCCTGCGGGCGCGGTCGCTGGAGAAGCTCGGTCGCCTGACCGAGGCGCTAGAGAGGCTCCGCGGCATCGTCGGCGCGCCGCCCGCCGCCAACGCGCCCTACGTCCACCACCGGGCGCACCAGGACGCGGAGCTGGAGCTGCAGGCCCTGGAGCCTCGGGTGCCGATCGTCACCATCCTCGTCGACGGCGCGCCGGGGGAGGGGGCGGAGCTGGCGATCGACGGCCGCTCGGTGCCCTGGCCCGGCCGCGCGGACCGGCTGGAGCAGCGGATCGATCCCGGGTCGCACCGCTTCGAGCTCCGCCGCCGCGACGGCACCCGTGCGGCGGCCGGGGCGGATGTCGCGGAGCGCTCGCGCACCGACGTTCAGCTCTCGCTGCCTCCTCCCCGCGCCGGGGATGATGCCGAGCAAGGCGAAGTGGCGGACAGCTCGGGTGGCGGAGGTCGTTTCCTGCCGTTCGACGCGCGGACCCAGCGCACCGCCGGCTGGGTCGCGCTCGCCGCCGGTGGCCTGGGCCTGGGCGTGGCCCTGGTGACCGGCGGCGCCGCCATCGCGGTCGGTGGTGATCTCTCCGATCGCTGCCCGGCCGGCGCATGTCCGCCCGAGGCGTGGGGCGACGTCGACACCCACGACGCGTTCCGGACCACGTCCACCGTGGGCTTCATCTTCGCCGGCGTGTTCGGGGCCGGCGGCGCGGTGCTCCTCCTCACCGCGCCGGACGACGCGGCGAGCCCCTCGGGGACCACCGCCCGGGCGACGGTCGGCCCGCGGGGCGTGTCGGTCCGCGTAAGCTACTGAGACGGGGACCGCCTTGGACACCGAGCCCGCGCGCGACATGCTCTTTCCCCGCACCAGCGCCTGGCGGCGTATGAGCCGTTTTCTCGCTGCCGCACCTGACGGTGCGGACCGATCACGAAATGCCCTCCCCAGCGTCCCCACCGTGGCCGGGTCGGCGCTCGCGTGCGTCGCCCTCGCGAGCTGCTTCCTCTCCGGTTACGAGAAGGTCGACGGCGGCGGCAGGGGCGGTGCGGGCGGCGCGACCGTGGCGTCGACCGCGGTCGTGGGCGCCGGCGGCGACGGCAGCGGCGCCGGCAGTGAAGGCGGCGGCGAAGACGACCGGCCGCGCTGCGACACCACCGAGCTCCCCGCGCCGCCGGTCGACCCGGGAACGCCCACCGAGGCCGTGCAGTACTTCGCCCTCCGCGCGATCCGCCTTGGCGACTCCAGCGACCGCGCCAGCGTGCCGGGATTCGATCTCGATGACGCAGACGGCTGCCGCACCGACTGCTCGGGCGCCGACGAGTGCGTGATCCCCACGTGGATGCCCGAGCTCACCACCGAGGAGCAGATCCAGCGCTGCGACTTCCTCGACGGGATCGACAACTCCGGCGTGTACCTCTTCGAGCGCCTGGCCGAGGATGTCGGCGCCACGCAGGAGGTCCTCAGCGCCGAGGCGGACGCGGGGGAGTG
Organism: Polyangiaceae bacterium; assembly: GCA_046596645.1. Classification (GTDB taxonomy): domain Bacteria; phylum Myxococcota_A; class Polyangia; order Polyangiales; family Polyangiaceae; genus JBKJLX01. The sequence goes on along the minus strand of JBKJLX010000340.1, from coordinate 1,202 downwards.
GTCGCTCGTCCTCCGCCTGCGCAAGTGGAACGGCACCGCAGAGGACGGCGACGTCGAGGTCGCGATCTTCTCCACCCCCGGCTACGGCTGGACCCCTGATGGCACCGGCGGCGGCGGGGGCGCGGCGGAGGTCCCCAGGCCCGTGTGGGACGGGACGGACGCCTGGCCGATCGACGCGCGATCGCTGAAGCCTGGCTCGGTCGGTCTGGAGAGCCCCGCCTTCGTCGACGAGAACGCCTACGTCGCCGGCGGCAACGTGGTGGGCGTGCTCGGCGGCACCTTCTACGCCGGCACCAACCAGATCCCGATCCAGCTCGCGACCGGCCTCCTGGTGGCGCCGATCCTCGAGCCCGAGCTGCCGACCAGGCGCATCGAGAACGCGCGCTTCGCCGGCCGCTGGAAGGGCCAGGACCTCATCGACGCCTTCGGGCCGCTCCAGGTGAACGGCGTCAAGCTGTGCAACCTCGGTCCCATCTTCGAGGATGTCGTCGCCGACGTGTGCAAATTGCTCGACGTGACGACCGACGGCGAGGTGGGGACGTGCGACGCGCTCTCCTTCGCCTTCTCGTTCGACGCCCAGCCGATGCTGCCGTCGGGCCCCGTCCAGCCCGACGACGAGCCTGCCGGCTGCGAGGTCCGGAGGACGTGCGACTCGGTCTTCGAGTGAGCGCAGGCTGATGGAGAAGGCGCTCCACGATTTCATCCAGGGGTACGACACCGTCGGCCACTACGGCCTGCTCCTGACGGTGCTGCTGCTGCTGGCGGCAAGGCAGCTGCTGCCGCCCGGGGAGCGGCGGGTCCTCCGGCAGCCGGCGTTCTTCCTCGGCGTCCACCTGGCGTCGCAGGCGATCAAGCTGCTGGCGGGGCCGGGCGCGACCAGCCGCGTCTTCACCTTTGTTGCGCTGCTCGCGCTGCTTCTGTCGCTGGGGCGGGCGTCGGGCCTCCTCGTCCTCGACATCGTCATTGGCCGCAAGCTCGGCCGGCCGCTGCCCCGCATCATCCGCGACATCGCGCAGGGCCTCGTCTACGTGTTCCTGCTGCTGGCGGCGCTGCGCGCCGTCGGCTTCGACCCCTCGAGCATCCTCACCACCGGCGCGGTGGTGACGGCGGTCATCGGCCTGTCGCTGCAGGACACGCTGGGCAACCTGGTGGCCGGCCTCGCCATCCAGGTTGCCCAGCGTGTCCTGCAGCGACAGGCCGAT
>JBKJLX010000275.1:0-2923 GCA_046596645.1 Polyangiaceae bacterium | reverse complement strand
GGACCGCAGCCACGAACATGGCGCTGTCACCACCTGCTCCGTCGCCCGCTTCCACGTACATGTCGGCCAAGCTGACGGCGGCCTGGTGGACCACCATCGCGATGGACGATGCGCCCGAGTCGCCCGGGCTCGCATTCTCCGACCGCACGTCGAACCCCTGAAGGTGAAGCACCGTATCGTCGCCCGTGATCCGAAGAGGGATCTGACCCACCGGTGCACGCCACTCCGTCTTCCCCTGCACCGCATCGAACTTCGTCCACTGCGCACACCCCCAGCCGCCGTAGAGCTCGACGCTCTGGTCGATCACGAACGGCCCCACCAGCGGCATCTCGCTGCGCCCGCACACGTAGATGCGCTCACCCTCGCGCGCCGCCGTCAGCGCCTGCTCGAGGCTGTCGTACGGGTTATCCGGCGAGCCATCCTGCGTGTCCTCGTCGAACCCGAGGTCGACGAAGATCCCGCACTCCTCGGACGGCGCCTCGTTGTCGCCGAGCTCCTCCGGCGTGCAGTGCAGATCCGTCGACCCCCCGCCCTCGCCGCCCGAGCCGTTGCCACCGTCGCCGGCGCCACCACCCCCGGTGCTCCCGGCGTCGCCACCTGCGCCCGAGCCACCACCGTCACCGCCACCGCTCTGCGTGGTGCTCGAGGTGGGGTTCCCGCTCTGCGTCGTCGACCCCGACGTGGTGGTCGTGGTCGTCGTCGTCCCGGTCGCAGCATCACTGCCGCCGCCCCCGGACCCGCACAGGCCGGCCTCGCAGGTGTCGGTGCCGCTGCAGCCGGCGGCGAGCGCGCCGAGAGCGAGCACGGTCACGAACGGAAGCCGCGAGCTTGCGCGAAGGCGAAGGGAACGTCGATTCATGGCGGGACCTCGTGGTTCGGGTGCAGCAGAAGAGAAGAAGTGAAGGAGCAACAAAGGATCAGAATGCCCCGTGGAGGCGCAGCGCGCCGCCCTCCGGGCCGAGCGACGGCGTGAGCGTGACGTGCCTGCTCCGCGTCGCCGCGGTGGCGTCGTCGCCTTCGCTCGTCACCGCCCACACCGTCCACCCGACGCCGCCGGCGAGGAGCAAGCCGCCGCCGATGAGCGAGATGGTGCCGGCGAGGTTCAGCGTGTCCTGCTCGTCGGCCACGTCGAAGAACGACTGACAGGGCTGCTCGAAGCCCGCGCTCACCTCGGGCTCGCACTTGCCATCGCGCGCATCGATCTGCTGCGCGATCGCCTCGGCGTCGCTCCCCCGGGCGGAGCCGGTGACCAGCAGGCCGACGCCGACGGCGAGGCCGACGACGCCGACGCCACCCATCACGATCCCCGGGATCAGGCTCGGCCCGTCCGCCTTGTCGGTGGGCGGGGTCGACGGCGCCTGGTACGGCGGCAGCACCGGCGGCGGCGCGGCGCTTCCCGCCTCCGCCACCAGCTCGACGACGACCTCGCGCTCCTGGCCTGCGCTGACGAACACCTTCTTCTCGCCGGCGCCAGCGCCGGCCTTGCTGGCGGAGAACACGTGCTCGCCGGCGGGGAGGAAGACGCGCGTCTCCTCCGGGGCCAGCGGGCGGCCGTCGACCTTGCGGTCGGCGCCATCGGCGCTCGCCTTGACGGCGACCACCGCGATCTCCGCGCGCGCCTCGTCGTAGAGCGCGCGCACCGCGGCCACCGCGGCGGGTGGAGCGTCGCCGGCGTTGTCGAGGAAGTAGGCGAGGTGCTCGGCGGCGTCGCGCTTCGCGCCGGCGCGCAGCTCGCACTCGCCGAGGAGGCCGGCGACCTGGCGATGCTTCTTCAGCGCCCACGCCGCGCGCAGCTTGGCGACGCACGCGGGGTGGTCGCCCTTGTCCTTCGCGCGCTTCGCCTCGTCGTACAGCTTGCGCGCCTCGTCGGTCATCGCGGCGTCGGCCGCCCCGCTCGCGCCCTGGGCGTGCGCCGGTGCCGGCGCACCGCAGAGCAGCGCTCCCACCCCAAGCGCCAGCAGGGTTGCCAGGATCGTCCGTTCGTTGGACCTCAAAACTCTCGCTCCCACATGTCCTTCGAGGTTCCCGGCGGCTTGCCGGGAGGAGGCGGCTTCCGCTGTGGATCGCCGGTGGGCTTCCCCGAGGTGGCCGCGCCGGCCGGCGGCGCTCCGCTGGCCAGCGGAGGCCCGCTCCCGGGCGCCGTGACGGCCGACGGCCCAGGTGTCACCGGGGCCACCGCAGGCACCGCGGTGGTCGCGGCGGGCGCTGGGGTCGCGCGGATGGGCGCCGCCGTCTCGACGACCGCCGCCGAGGTGGCCACCGGCGTCGGCGAGCGGCCGCGGACCCACCAGCCGAGCGCGGCGACGGCGGCGAGGACCACCAGGATGCCGGCGAAGGTCGCCGGCCCGCGCGCCGCGGCCTTGGCCTTCTCGATGCGCCGGTGAGTGACCTCCTCCTTCAGCGCGCCGGCGTGCTGCTCCAGCATCTGCCGGCTCATCCACAGCTTGTAGTCGTCGTCGCCGAGGGGGAGCGTCCACTTCTGGCGGAGCGCCATCACCTCGAAGTGCTCCGGCGAGCCCTTCTCGATCCTCGCGAGCTTGCTGCTCGTCTGCTCGTCGACGACCCGCCTCCGCTTCTCGCGCTCGAAGACCTCTCGGTTCTGGGTCTCCGCGATCTTGAGCTCCGCGTCGCGCATCGCCTCGTCGACGCTCGACGGCAGGGGTCGCGGCTCGTTGCCCGGCTCGACGATCGTGTCCTTGTCGCCGTGCGCCGACTCCGGAGTCGGCCCGCCCAGCCCGGAGACCGTGCTCATCACAGCCCCGATCCCGGCATGCCCGACGCCGGCTCCGGACGCGACGGCGGCCGCGCGGCAGGTGACGGGGGGGAGAGCCTCGAGCCGGCGGGCGCGGAGGCCGCGGGCGACGACGCTCTCCCCCCCGTCACCTGCCGCGCGGCCGCCGTCGCGTCCGGAGCCGGCGTCGGG
>JBKJLX010000168.1:0-5522 GCA_046596645.1 Polyangiaceae bacterium | reverse complement strand
CCGTCCGGCCCGATGTCCCACGCCGTGATCCTCCCGGTCCGCGCGGCCGAGGCTGGGCCGCCATCGCCACGCGTGGCGTTGGTGGCCAGCACTCCATCCCCGAGAACCGTGTCGATGTAGCCGTCCGGCCTGATCCGCCGGATGCGATTCTCGCCGGAGACGAACACCGTCCCGTCCGAGCCCGCCGTGATCAGATGGGAGAAGAGCCCCGTGTCGTTCCGTATTGCGGCGGCCGTCGCCTGCCCGCCGTCGCCGGCGTCCGAGCTGGTCCCGTTCCCCGCGATGTGGACCCACGAAGCGCTCGCCTCGTCGAAGCGGTAGATCCGAATGCCATCTTCCCACTGGCGGCGGACCGAAAAGATCAATGTCCCATCGGACGCCACGTCGAGCCCTTTGCTGGCGTCGGCAGACGTCCTGACCGGTGGGAAGGTTCGATTGGGGAGCGAGTCGTCCAACTCATACTCTTCAGGCGCGAGGCCCGAGACGATGAGGGTGCCACGGGGGGTCGCAACGACGCCGAGGTTGAGGGAGGGGCTGGCGAGTCGCCGTCGGACGACCGGCTCCATCTTGTCGAGCCTCCTCGTCGTGCCGTCGCCGTAGAGCACCGTCTTGGCGATCGGATCGTAGACGTGGACGTCGTCGAGCGTCCAGCCACCGAGGCCGAGACCACGAGGATCAGAATCGAAGTTGCCCACGACGCGCGTGGAGGCCGCCGCGCGCGTCGCGTCGCCGTACACCGCGCCTGGTCCAGCGCTCGTGCCGGGAAGGCCCCAGGACCTACCTGTCGTGGATGCCGGGCGTCGTCCGTAGATCACTGGATAGTCGTACTCCCAGCTGATGAGCGCGAGCTGCCGCCCGATGAGGGTCCTCCCGAGGGCGTCCTTCCTGTCCCAGACGAACGTCGCGAACTGGTCCGGACCGCATCCACCCTGTCCGCACTCCAGAATTTGCTCGTAGTGCTTCCCTGCGATGTCCGCGGTCGCACGCGCACGACGCAGCGACGCGGGGACGGTCGACTCGGTCAACGGCAGCCTCAGCGTCATGAAGCGGCCCGGGTTTCGATCCGACCGGTAGTTCAGGCCGAGGTCCGTCCCGGCGATCCCGATCCGCTCCCCCAGGGACCGGTTCTCGCAGCCGATGATCGATCCCTCGCGGCAGGTGGGCTCGTCCTCCTCGTCGTCCTCGTCGTCGTCGCCGCCGGTGGGCGGGTCGTCGTCGCAGGCGCCGCCCCCGCAGTCCGGGTCCTCGTCGCACTCCCCAGGTCTGCACTCATCCTCCGGCCAGTACGGGTGGTTGCAATCGATTGTGGACAGATGGGTCAAGGGCACGCGCCAGAGCTCCTGACCGGCGGAGTAGGCGCTCGCCAGGTACTCGCGCTCGGCATCGGTGACCCCCCACGCCGCGAGCACCCCGGCGGAGTCGGCGACACCGTCGCCATCGAAGTCGAGCGCTGCGAGCCCGCCCGCAGTGGAGACGATCTCGATGACAGCGCCATCGGGCTGGCCGATCCAGATCGCGCGTGCTCGATCGTAGCGCCCGACCGAACGGCCGAGCCGGGAGCGACGCCGATGAAGTTCTCCACGTAGTAGTAGACGGGGGAGTCGAAGAGGACACCCGTGGCGCCCGCCTCGCGCGCCTCATCGAGCGAGGCCTCGAAGGCGTGCGTGTACGCCGTCTCAGGGGGCAGGGTCGGGATGGCGAGGAGGCCCTCCTCTCCGACTGTGAGCTCGGTGATGCGGACGGTCGCGGTGCTCGTCGGAACGATGCTCCCGTCCGCCATCTCGAGCGAGGCGGTCGTTCCCTCTGGGATCAGGATGCGCGGGGTGCGCGCCCCCGCGTCGTCCAGGGACGTCTCGCCGACGGCGGCGGCCACACCGACGACGTCCTCCAGGCGAACGAACGTGGAGGCCTGCGACACGTCGGTGAGGACGACGTCGTCGGTCCTGAGCCAGGTCTGCCAGCTCGTGAGGATCTGCCTCTGCATCTGGACGTGATTCGCGTGATCGAACGCCAGCGTGAGCTCGCCGCCGCCGTTCACGAGCATCCGGAACTCGCCCTCGGCGTCGGTTTCGGTTCGTCCGAAGTCGGGGTGTCCCACCACCGACACGCCGACGCCCGGTGCCGGGTCTAAGCTGGGGAGCAGCACGCGCCCCCCGACGCCGGCCGCGATCACCACGTTGATCGCTCCCTCCGCCACGTCCACCTGGATGTCCTCGTCGAGGACGACAGCGAGAATGTCCGCCATCTTGCTGGTCACGGTTGGGTCGACAGGCGCCGAGCAGGCGTCGACGTGAACGACCGCGGCCTCGCCCCCGACGTCGCGACAGAAATCCAGGGTGCAGGGATCGCCGTCCCCGAGCGGGAGGGCGGCTGCGTCGCACGCCGACGGGCACGGGCCGGCCTCGGAGAAGTCCCATGCCGCCGCCGAAGGTACGAGCGGCGCCGGCAACCCCGCCGGCACCAGGCGCATCGTCACGGTTTCCGCTTCGATGACGTCCCCCGGCTCGGCCGCCGGACTCCCCGTGCACCCGACCGCCGCAAGGCGATCGTCCACGCACGCGCCGGCCTCCTCCGCGCACGCGTAGGTGCAGGTCACAGCCTGCAGCGGATCGCCGGGCATGAAGCGCAGCTCGACCGTCCATGCAGGCTGCGAGTCGGCCCCAGCCATTGTCGCCGGGATCCGCGCGCGAAGCGGCGGGTCAAATTGCTGGACGTCGAGCAGCGTCGTCGTCGCGACGTCGACGCCGAACGATCCCTCGCGACACTCGGCGAGCGCGGACGCGGCCTCCTCGAGCGCCTCGTCGTCCGTGGGGTCGCCGACCTCGCAGCCTGAGAACGACGCTGCCGAGACGAGAAGTGCGTGCGCGATTCTCGACGAGGCAGCGCGAGGGGGTCGACGGGTCATGTGCGCTCAAGTGACGCCCCTGAGACGAACCGGCTCATGCGTTCTGGCAGGTCGCCGTCGGCGCCACCCCCAGCGGCCTTCGGTCGCGGCGCATCGGTCCGGGACCGCGGGAGGGATTAACGTGCTCGCCCACGTCGGCGCGAGCACCTCCGCCGCGTCGCAACTCACGCCAGTTCAAGGGGGAGTTCGAAACGAAGCCGGAGCATCACGAGGCGATCGCCGACGGCGGAGAAGACCTTGTGGTCCTCGCGTACGACTCCGATGTGGTCCTGGAGGAGGTCGACAGCCGGTGCTTGGTGCGCAGCACAGTTGCCGATCGATGTGGGCCAGCCAGGCACCGCCAGAGAGCCGCACGTGGTGCTCCCCTGGCGAGCGAGCCGACGACTCCACGGAGGCAGACCGTCGCTTGTGCGGTGTCGCGCAAGTACCTGCGGCCGCTCTACCGCGATCTCCTGGCGTCCGAGCACGGTGCCGCGATCGCGCGACGCGTCCACCGCGAGGCGGCCCCGCGGTACCACGCCGTGGTGCGGGCCGCGCTCGAGCGGATGTTCGCATCGCGGGTGACGGCGAGCGCAGGCCGCGCGACCATCGGCGGATGTCCCGCCCCCTCGCCGCTGCCACTGCCGCCCTCGCCGTGCTGCTCCTCGGTCCGACGGCGGCGGCGGTCACCAGCACGCGCTCCGTGCCGAGTGCGTTCGGCGGCAACGGTCACAACATCTCCTTCGACGGGCGCGTGCTCCTCGCGCGGGACGCGTCGGGCTGGATCGCGCGCCTGGTCCGGCCGGAGGCGGCGACCTTCCTGGAAGACGGGCTGCCCGACGCGACGGGCCCGCTGATCACCGACTCGACGCTGATCTTCGGCAACCCCGACGTCACGGAGAACGCGCTCGCCATCTGCGAGGCAGACGCGGCTCGCGCGCCCTACGCGTGCGACACCGACGGCGCCGACGACGCGGGCGGCCCCTTCGACTGCTACGACCTCACGATCATCGACTCCGACGCCGTGACGGCGCCCGATCAGGGCGGCTTCGTGCTGCGGCGGCGAAGCCTCCGCCTGTGGGTGAGCAACCCGCGCACAGAGGCCGCCGCGATCGACCACTGGGAGCTCGGTGCGCCGACCGACCTGTCGCCGCAGCTCCTCGGCATCGAGCCGACGGTGAGCCGCGACGGCAAGCTCCTCGTCTACCAGGGGCATCCGTCGAACGACGGCGAGATCGACATCCTCGTGTACACGGTGGCCGCCGATGCCTGCTCCGGAACGGGCTGGGCGGCGCCGAGGTCGATCGCGGACATGTTCGAGGACCCCGCGGTGGTGGGCACCTACCCCCTCGCCGAGCGTCGGCTGCGCGCGGCCGACGGTACGCCCTTCGAGGCGGGGGACCTCTTCCGCGGCGCGTACCCATGGCTCATGCCGGAGGGCGACGCGATCGTCTTCGCGGCGGCGCCCATGCCCTGCCGTGCCACCGAGGACCCGCCGGGGTGCGGACCGCGGCGCAACGCGCTCAGCGTCGTCGGTTACCCGACCAACTGGGGCGTGGCCCACATCGACGGCGGCGTGAACCCCGACACGAACCAGACGGTGCGGCTCTTCTTCTCGTCGCCAGGGCCGACCACCTTCCCCAACCTGCCCGCGACCGAGGGCGCCGACGTGTGGCCCTTCTTCGGCTCCAACACGTCGAACTACGTCGAGCTGATCTTCGACGACGGTCTCGACGGTCAGTACGCGGGGCTGTGGCACCTCAACGAGAGCGTCACGCACGGCGGCGAGCTCGACACGACGCGCACGCCCGACGTCTCCGGGTACTTCAACACCGGGACGCTCCTCGGCGGCCTCGGCTTCTCGCCGACCAACGACGGCGTCGTCGGCAAGGCGCTCACCTTCGACGGCGTCGACGATCGGGTCGAGGTGCCGAACACGCAGAGCCTGAGCCCGGTCAACGGCATCACCATCGACTTTCTGATCCGTCCCACCGCCGAGCCCGACTGTGACGATCAGAACAACTACCGCCTGCTGCTCGGCAAGGGGGACACGACGGCCGGGTCCTACACCGTGGTGCTGGAGGAGGGGCGCCTGCTGCATGCGCGGGTGAACGTCGGCGGAGTGCAGGGGTCTATCGTCAGCACGGCGCTCCCGCTCGACGTGTGGACCCGCGTCTCCATCGAGTGGGACGGGCCGAGCGGGCAGGCGGGCATCTGGTTCGACGACGTGGAGGTCGCGACCGCCGCCCTCGCCAGCGGGACGATCACCGCGACGGACGCGCCGCTCCGCATCGGGGCTCCCGGCGCGCGCACGGCTTGCCCGCCCGGCGACGGCGCGTTCGCCGGCCAGCTCGACGAGGTCGGCATCTCGCGCTTCGCGCGCCGGCTCGGCGAGCCGGAGACCAGCGGCGTGGGCGGTGGCGATCCGTCCGGCACGACGGGTTCGACGTCGAGCAGCGGGCCAACGACGAGCGGCCCGACGAGCGGAGCGGGCCCGGCCGGCCCCGCCGGGGGCGGCGGCGCGGGTCCGACCGGTGGCAGCGGCGACGGCGGTGCGACCGGGTCAGGCGCGGCGAACGGAGCCGACGCCGGCGCCAGCGACGGCTGCGGCTGCCACGTCGTCGGTGCTGCGCCTGAA
>JBKJLX010000057.1:0-20746 GCA_046596645.1 Polyangiaceae bacterium | reverse complement strand
CCTGGCGGGGGGCTGCACCACCACGTTCCAGGCGATGCCCATCGCGTCGCGACCCATCGCGGGCGACGCCACGCTGCGCGCGGGGGTGGCGACGGTCGACATCACCCCGGCGCCGGGGCTCGCGCTCTTCGGCCACGGGCCCGAGGGCCGCGTGTCACGCGGCATCCTCCAGCGCCTGCGGTGCCATGCCTTCGCCATCACCTCCGGCACCGAAGCGGTTGCGGTCGTCCCCTGCGACATCGCCGCGCCGTCGCTCCTCCTCCAGCGCTCGATCGTCCGCGAGCTGCGCGCCCACCACCCCCAGGTGCCGCTGGGCGCCGACCGCGTGATCCTCACCGCGACCCACACCCATGGCGGCCCAGCGCATTTCTTCGGCGCCGGCAGCTACGCCGGGCCGCTGAGCACGCGGCGCCCCCAGGGCACGTCGCAGGCCGTGGTCGATCACCTGGCGACGATCATCGCGTCGGGCATCGCCCAGGCGTGGACCGCGCGGCGCCCGGCGCGGCTCGGCTGGAGCCACACCGCGGTCTACGGGCTCACCAGGAACCGCAGCATGGAGGCCTTCGCGCGCAACGCCGTCCCCGAGGGCGTCACGGGCGATCCGGCGGCGCAGCTGGTGGCGGGCGCGCTGCGCGCCCACCGCCCGGCGCAGCAGGCGGTCAGCCCCGAGCTGTCGGTGCTGCGCGTCGACGCCGCCGACGGCGCGAGGGAGCCTCTCGGCGCCATCGCCTTTTTCGGCGTGCACCCCACCGGCGTCTCCAACCTGAACGACCTCTACCACGGCGATCTCTTCGGCCTCGCGTCGCGCGCCGTCTTCGAGCGGGAGGACGACGCGCTGTGCGGCGATCGCTGCCCGCCGGTCGCGCTCATCAACGGCTTCTCCGGGGACGTCTCGCCGGTCATCGACTTCCAGGGCCCGCGCGAGGCGCGCCGCTGGGCGCGCGACTTCGCCGGCTTCGTGCGCGAGGGATGGCGCGACGCCGAGAGCACCCTCGACGATCGCGCCGCGGTCGTCCTCGCGTACCGCGAGCTGGAGATGGTCTCGGCTGCGGCGATGCCGCTGGCCGAGGCAGTCGGCTCGTCCGCCCCGCGACCGGGGGCCGCGAGCCCGCTCCCCGACTGGGTCACTCCCTGCGCCTGCGAGGGCCCGCGCACCTGCGACGAGCCGGCGCCGAGCGCGACCGGCGATCAAGCGACGTGCGCCTGCCTCTGCGATCACGCCAGCGTGGGCGCGGCGGCCTCCGGCGGGGCGGAGGACGGGCGCACCGCCTTCAGCTTCATCGACGGCTTCCGCGAGGGTTCGCGCGTCGACCGCGACGCCTGCCAGGCCCCGAAGACCGAGGTGGTGGGCCTCGGCGACTGCAACGACACGTTCCCGCATCGGGTGCCGATCTGGAGCCTCCACCTCGGGCGCAGCCTGCTCGTGACGTTCCCGGCCGAGGTCACCACCGTCGCCGGCCGGCGCGCCGTCACCCGCGTCGAGCGCGAGATCGCGGCGCGCGCCACCGACGCCGTGGACGGCGCCCTGCACGTCGTCCCCGCGACGCTCACCGGTGACTGGCTGCAGTACGTGGCCACGGAGGAGGAGTACCGCTCGCAGCAGTACGAGGGCGCCTCGACCCTGTGGGGCCCCGCCTCGGCGCGCTTCTTCGAGCGGCAGGTCGGCTGCCTCGCCGGGTGGCTCGTCGATCGCGGCGCGTCGCGCGACGCGCTCGACGCCATCTGCCGGCTTGGCCAGCCCGCCCCCTTCCGCAGCGCCGACATCGTGTTCCACGCCCCGGCCGCCGATCTCGAGCCGGCCCCGGTCCCCTGCGCCAGCGCCGGCGGGGCCCTCCTCTGCGCCGCGCCCGGCTTCCTCGGAGATCCGTCCGCTCTCACGCGCTGCGACCGCAATCCGACCGCGGCGGTGCGCGACGGCGAGCGTGGCTGGCAGGCGACCTTCATTCCCCCGCGCGGTTGCGCCAGCCAGCGTCACGTGCCGCGCGTGAAGGTGGTCGGCCCCGACGGCAAGCCGCTCGACGACGACGAGGGCTCCGGCTTCGAGCTCCGCGCCTTCTCCGAGGGCATCGGTGGCCACGTCGGCCGCGACGGCCTCGAGGTCCTCCCGCCGGCGTGGCTCGTCTCCTGGTTCCCCGACGATCGTGTCCGAGATCGCGCCTGCGCCGCCGGCCAGGTCCGCCTCCGCGTCACCCTCCGGCGCGCCACCGGGGCACCGCTGGTGGTCGACAGCGAACCCTTCGCCCCTTGCCGATGATCGCCCCTCCGCGGCGCCCAGGAACGTCGCTCACGGCGCGGCGGAAGGTCGGCGCTTCGCCAGCCATTCGCGCACCGCGTCGCCGGTGGCGGAGGGCCACGGCCGCAGCTTGGCGATCGAGATCTCCTTGTAGGCGGCGAGCTCCTCGCCCATCGCGATCTCGCCCTCGGCGCGCACGTGGTACGCGATGATCACCTGGTTCATCGGCAGGAACGCGTAGACGCCGACCAGCTCGACGAGGACGGCGTCGAGGCCCAGCTCCTCCTTCACCTCGCGCAGCACACCCGCGCCAGGGTCCTCGCCGCGCTCGAGGAAGCCGGTGACGAGGCCGAACCACGTCGCAGGGAAGCCCTTGTTCTGCGCGAGCACCACCTTGTCACCGCGCTCGACGATGGCGGCGACGACCGGCGTCGGGTTGTCGTAGACGACGCGCCCGCACGCGGGCTCGGCGCAGGCGCGGCGATCCATCGCGCCGCCTCCGCTGCCGCCCAGCGGGCCGCCACACCGCGCGCAGTAGCGATCGTCGCCCCCGATGGGCGTTCCCCCGCTCACCGGGGCCGCCCGGGGGGCGGAGGCGGCGGAGGCGGCGGCGGCCCGCCGGGCGTGGACGTCCCCTTCGCGGTCTTCGGCGCGCTGATCTCGAGGTTCTGCAGCGCGTCCTCCAGCTCGATGCGCTTCTCCAGCCGCTTCGACTCCAGCTCCGCCATCTCGCGACCGAGGCGATCGCCGTCCTTGCCGAAGTCCTCCAGCCGCTTGGTCAGCTTCTGTCGCAGCTGGGCCGCGGTCGCCGACTTGTCCTTCTCGATCGACACCAGCGTCTGCCGCGTCTCCTGCGCGCGCTGGTCCAGCACGTCGCGCTGGCGGCGAAGGCCGTCGATCTGCTCGTCGAAACGCGCAATATCGCGCCGCTTGTCGACGATCGGCTGGAGCTTCTGGCGCGCGTCGCCGCCCAGATCGGTCACCACCAGCAGCTTCTCCAGGAGCGGCAGCGCCTGCACGTCCCAGATGCTGATGCTGGTGTTCGACGGCGTACGCTCGGTCACGGTGAGCGAGCCCTCGATCTTGCCGGTCGGCACCTTGACCGGCAGCAGGTACGCGTCCGCCAGGTCCTCGGTACCTTCGGGGCGCTCGGCGAGCTCGTAGTTCCAGCCCGCCTTGGGGTGGCGCACCAGGACCGTGAAGCCCTGCTTGGGGTCCCGCCCCTTGACCGTCCATGTGGTGGTCTTGCGCGCGAAGCTCTCGCACTCCAGCACACCGCGCGACAGCTTGACCAGGCGCAGCTCGTCGCCCTGGTGCTGGGCGGTCGACGACACGAGGATCGACGGCTCGACGGCGAAGGGGATGGTCGCGCTGTTGCCGGCGCCCACCGTCTCGCTCAGGCCCTCGCCGACGAAGCTGCCACCCGCGTAGATCGAGATCGGCCCCGGCTCCAGCGCGAAGGGCGTCGTGTTCTTGAAACGCACCACGCGGTACGGGCTCGCCTCGAAGCCCACGCCCGCGCCGCCGGGGCGGAAGAGGAACGTCTCCTCGGCCTGCACCACGTCGTTCACGATGGCGACCATGGTGCTCGTGCCGTCGGGCACGGTGACCTTGTCCTTCAGGTCATAGCGGTCCAGGCCGCTCACCTGCGCCGCCGCCGCCTTGGCCTCGGTGCTACGCCGCAGCGTCTCGAAGTCGAGCTGCGGTTTCGGCGGCTGACGCTGCTCGCCGGCGGAGCGCGTGGAGGGCGCGCCGCCCATCGGCGGGGGCGGAGCCGGCGGCGCCATGGGCGCATCCATCTTCTTGTCCTTACCGGCCGCCGACTTGCGCGCCGGCGCCGGTGCGCCGCGCGATGTGGCCCCGCCGGGGCCACCGCGTCCGGCCCCGTAGCCGTGGCCCTCCTCCTTGGCGGCCTCCTCCAGGTCCTGATCGTCGGCATTGCCGTCCCCGTCGCGGTCGGCGGCCGCCGAGGCCTGCGCCTCGGGGGCGGGCTCGTTCCACGTCGTCTCGCCCACCGCGGCCGTCGCCTGGCGCCGCACGCCCGACTCGGTGAGGTCGGCGCGCGGCACGTCGCGCGGCGTGTGCAGGTCATAGCGGAACGCGATCGGGGCGCCGCTGGTCAGCGAGAGCCCGACGTCGCGCCAGTCCTCGCCGCTGGTGTTGTCGACGACCGCCCACGCCTGCAGGAGAGCCTTGCCCTTGCCCTCCTTGGGCAGCACGACGCGGTAGGTCGGCTTCCACATGGGGGCCTGCACCACGTAGCTGACCAGCAGCTCGTGCGTGCTGGCGCCGGCGAGCCGGATCGCGACGTCGACCTGCTCGAACATGCCCTCGCCGGCGCTGGCGTCGAGGGTGCGGTTGAACTGCAGGGCGAGGTCGCCGTCCTCCAGCTTCACGCTCCTCACCCGCGAGAGGCGCACCACGCGCAGCGACGACCCGTCGAGCAGCGTCACCTTGTGGTCGCGCGTCGGCGGCACCACCGGCATGCCCCCGCGCTGTGGCTCGGCCGGCTCCAGGATCTCCTCCACCATCGCGATGCGGCCAGTGGACGAGCCGTCGTCGCCCGAGAGCGTGACCCGCGTGCCGCGCAGCGCGTCCAGCACCTCGGCGAGGTTGCCGCGGCCCGGCGCCAGGGTGGCCAGGGCGGCGTTCGCCCAGCTCTGCGGGTCGAGCGGCATCGAGACGCTGACCGCCTTGCCGCCGCTGGCCTCCACGACGGTGAGGCTCTTCAGGAGGTCGTTCACCTGGTCCTTGCGGACCTTGATGGTCAGAAGATCGCCCTCGACCTCGCCGACGCGCTCGAAATATCCGATGCCGTTGCGGTAGAGAACCACCCGGGTGAGGGTCAGTCCCCCCCCGGTCGTCGGGTATGCGGCGCGCGAGCCATCGCAGCCCACGGCGCCCAGGGCGAGGGCGGCGGCGAGGGCAAAGGCGGAGAGGATTCGTCGCATGGTCGGCCGGCTACCACCGCACCGGGCGGGCGAACAGGACGGCCAGGGCCGGCCTCCCGGCGAGGCCTCGAGAAGGGCGTTCCGTCACTCGAAGCGGCGTCTGACCACCGGTTGTCCACAGGGCTCGGCCGCGGACGGGCGCGGACGGCGGACGACCCTCGGTCCCAAAACCTTCGGGCCTCCAACGATATGCACGCCTGTCCCCTCCTCCTTCGCGCTTCCTGACCGGTCCTGCTCGGCCCGCCCCTGTGGAAAACCGGTGGAGTGGTTTCTCTAAGCAAAACCGTGGCATTCATGCCTCCTCGAGGCGTCCTGCCACGTCGCTCAAGGAAGGAGCACCTGAGCCCATGTCTCACACGCAGGCGGCGCCCTCGGTCATCGTCGGGGTCGGCCAGATCGGGGCCCTGACAGCGGCCGGCCTGCGTGGCTCCGGGCGGCGCGTGGTCGAGGTGCGCCGGGGCGACGAGGAGATCCTGCGCGGCCTGGACCAGGCGGAGCTGATCCTCGTCTGCGTCGCCGAGGACGATCTGCCAGCTGCCGTCGAGGCCGTGCCGGCCGCGCTACGTTCGCGCGTGGCGCTTGTGCAGAACGAGCTCGTGCCCTCCAGCTGGCGCGGCCTCGGTCTCGTCCGTCCCACCGTCGCCGTCGTGTGGTTCGAGAAGAAGGCCGGCCGCGACGCGATCCCGCTCCTCGATACGACCGTCGCGGGCCCCCTCGCCGCCTTGGTGCTCGAGGCTTTCCGCGCGTGCGGTCTCCCCGCGATGGAGGTGGAGGAGGGTGCACCGCTCACGCGCGCGCTCGTCGCCAAGAACCTCTACATCCTCGTCGGCAACCTTGGCGGCATGGCGGCGGAGAGGAGTGGCGCCGCGCCCGGCGGCGTCCCCTGGCCTGCCGGCGCCGCGACCATGGGCGATCTCCTCCGCCAGCACGGCGACTTCGCGTGCGCGCTCGGCGCCGAGGTCCTGGCGGTAGACGCCGCGCGCATGGGCAAGGAGGACGCAGCGTCGATCGACACCGGCGACGCGTGGTCCACCTTCGGCGCCGCCGTCGCCGCCGATCCCTCGCACGGGTGCCGCGGTCGGAGCGCGCCGGCGCGCCTCGCGCGGACGCTCGCACGTGCCCGTGAGCTCGGCGTCGCCACGCCCATCCTCGAGGCCATCGCCGGTCCACCGGGGAGCGCCCCTTGATCGGAGACGGCGTGTTCGCCTGGGGCAGCGTCGCCGCGGCGGCGGTCGTGGTGGCCGCGGCGGCGGTCTTCCGTGGCCGGCTCTACGCGACCTTCGCGACGGTGCTGCTCGGCATCCACACCGGCGTCGCCGTCGCGCTCTGGCCGTCGTTCGCGTGGGCGGCGCCCGTCTATCTCTACCTGCACGCCGCGACCTTCCTGCACTTCGCGTCGCTCTCGCGGCCGGCCCTCCGCCCGGTCGCGTTCCGCGTCCTCATCAGCCTCCCGGCATCGTTCTTCGTCGCCGGCACCTTCCTCGGTATCCCGTGGGCGCTCGCGCGGGCCTTCGGTCTCGAGCCGCACCTCGCCTGGATCCCCTTCGCCTTGGCCGGGCTCGGCCTCGCCCAGAGCCTCCGTCACCGCGAGGAGGTGGTCGACGTCGCGCTGGGCGGCGACCCGGTGCCGACGCTCCGGCGTCACCCCCACGGCGACGCGGGCGACGAGCGTCCGCTGCGCATCGTGCAGATCACCGATCCCCACCTGGGCCCCTTCATGCCCGCCGCGAAGCTGCGATCCCTGGCCGAGCGGGCGGTTGCCCGCGATCCCGATCTCGTCTTCCTCACCGGCGACTTCCTCACGATGGAGTCGCAGACCGCGGAGAAGGAGCTGATCCACGCCCTGGAGCCGCTGCGCGCCCTGCCGGGGCGTGTCTTCGCCTGCCGTGGAAACCACGATCACGAGGCGCCCGAGGTCGTGGCGCGCGCCATGGAGGCGATCGGCGCCCATCTGCTGATCGACGAGGCCGCCCTCGTCGAGACGCCCGCCGGCCCCGTGCAGATCGTCGGCCTCGACTTCCACTTCCGCCAGCGCAAGGAGCGCATTGCGGCCGCCACCGCCGCGCACGCCCGCGTCGCCGGCGCCCTCCGCCTGGTGCTGCTCCACGATCCCGGCGCGTTCGTGCACCTGCCCGAGGGCGACGCCGACCTGGTCCTCTCGGGTCATACCCATGGCGGCCAGCTCGGCCTCCTCAGCCTCGGCCTCCCGCACACCTTCGTCAGCGCATTCACCAGCATCCCCGACCACGGCCTGTGGGCGCTGGGCCACAACCGCCTCTACGTGCACCGCGGCACCGGCCACTACGGCTTCCCCCTTCGCGTCGGCGTCCCCAGCGAGGAGAGCCTGCTCCGCGTTCACCAGCGCCGCGCCGACCGCCATGTTGCCGCTCCCATCCCCTGAGCCCGTCATCGCCGGACGACCCGTCCGCGCAGACACCCCGGCGGCCGTCATCCCTGGCGACCGCCACCTCCCCGCCAGCGCCGCGCCTCTTCCGCAAGCGCTGATACCCCTGCCACCTCGTGGCCGGTCCAGCGGTCGGCCACGTCCTCGCCGTCGGCTCATCCGAGCGCCGCGACCGGCGACCGTTTTCAGAGGACCGATTCCTGACCGGCCGTTCGGTCAGGAACCGCGGTCCTCCAAGCGCTTTCGCCCACTTGCAGCGGCGGATTCCTGACCGGCCGTTCGGTCAGGAAACGCGGTCCTCCAAGCGCTTTCGCCCACTTGCAGCCACGCATTCCTGACCGAACGGCCGATCAAGAATGCCGCGCAAGATTCCTCTCACCCTCCGGCGCGGCAGCCCGCGCGCTGACGATGCTTGCCTGGTACCGGAGCGTGGCACCCCTGGCGTTCCTGGGATTGTCGGTCCCCGCGATCAGCCCCGCCGTCGACCTCGACGGTCTGCGCGGCGAGGCTGCGCTCGCCAGGTATCTCGACGCGGAGACGGCCCTGGGGCGCGCGCGCTGCTACGCGCCGGAGGACGCTGCTCGCGTCCTCGCCGCCGTCGTGTGGGACGTCGTGGTGCAGGATGAGGGCGACGGGCGGTTGCTGCGCTCCCTGTCCGTCTACTGGGGAGGGATGGCCCCGCGCGAACACGATGAGGCGCCTCCCAGCTCTCGGCCCCCGCCGGCGAGCCGGCCCCCGACCCAGGACGCCGCGGCGGTCTAGACCTGGACCAGCGCGACCATCCGCATGCGACCGGAGAGCGCGGCGGCGTAGGACTCGGCCTCGGACTCGAGCAGCGCCGCGGTCGCCGTCTTCATCGTGGTGGAGACGCCGCTCACGTCGGTGACCAGCTCCTCCCACCCCGGGTTGTGGCCGATCACGTAGACGACGCCGCGACCGCCGTCCGTCTCCTCGTCGTCCTTCAGGATGGCGAGCGCCTCGACGACGGCGTCGCGCCCCGCGTGGTAGAGGCTGTTGAAGAAGATGACGTTGCCGGGCGCGGGCAGCTCCGCCGCCATGCTGGCCCACGTCTCCTTGGTCCGCTCGGCGTCGCTGCAGAGGACGATGCGCGGCGACCACGCTCGCGCCCGAAGCTGGCGCGCCAGCTCCGGTGCCTCGCGGCGCCCGCGATCGTTCAGCGGCCGACCGTGGTCGGTCTGCACGCCCGCTGCCCAGTCGCTCTTGGCGTGGCGAACGACCGCGATGCGCCGGAGCAGGGAGGTCATGCCACCGCGGCCGCCGGCCCGCTGGCAACGGCGTCTGCTCCAGTGATGGGGTTGACCGTCCTCCGTCCACCGCCGCTCTCGTTGACGCGCACGCTCACCAGCCTGGAGACGCCGGGCTCCTGCATCGTCACGCCGTAGAGGACGTCCACCGACTGCATCGTCTTCTTGATGTGGGTGATGAGGATGAACTGCGAGCGGTCGGTCATGCTGCGGATCGCCTCGTTGTATCGGGCGACGTTGGCCTCGTCGAGCGGGGCGTCGACCTCGTCGAGGATGCAGAACGGGCTCGGCTTGAACTGGAAGATCGCGAAGATGAGGCTGACCGCGGTGAGCGCTTTCTCGCCGCCCGACATCTGCTCCAGCACCGCCAGCTTCTTGCCGGGCGGCTGCGCGAAGATCTCGACGCCCGTCTCCATCATGTCATCCGCGTTGGTGAGCTTCAGCTCCGCGGTGCCGCCGCGGAACATCTTCGGGAAGACCACCTTGAACCGCTCGTTGATCCCCTCGAAGGCCTCGCGGAAGAGACGCTTGGTCTCCTTGTTCATCTGCGCGATCGCCTTGTCGAGATCGTCGAGCGCCTTTTCAAGATCGTCCTTCTGGCTCTTGTAATAGGTGAAGCGCTCCTCGGCCTCGGCGTGCTCGCGCATCGCGTCGAGGTTCACCGGGCCCATGCGGTCGAGCAGGTGGTGCAGCTCGCCGATGCGCGCCTTGTGCTGCGCGTCGACCAGCGGCCTCTTGTGGTAGTCGCCCACCACCCGCGCGAGATCGAGGCCGCGGAACTTCTCGGCCACGCCGGCGAGGAGGTGCTGCCGCTCCATCTCCAGGCGCGCCAGCTCCATCTCGTGCTTGGAGAGGCGCTCCTGCGCCTCGCCGACCTCCATGCGGAGACCCTTCAGATCCATCTCCTGTGCACCCAGCGCGGCGCGCAGCTCGTCGAGGGCGATGCGCGCGGTACGCAGCTCCTCGTGGGCGGTCTGCGCGCGCTCGACGGCGCCGATCAGCTGCTCGCGGGCGAGCCACATGCGCGCTGCCGACTCGCCGGAGGCGACCGCGCAGCTCTCGCGCTCGTCGTCGAGCCGGACGATCCGGCCCCGCACCTCGTCGACGCTGCGGCCGATGCGCTCGACCGTGCCGCGCACGCCGGCCGCGCGCTCGCGCACGCGGGCGAGCGCGATCTTGCGCTCCGTGACCACGCTCTGCTGCCGCGAGACCTCTCCTCGCCAGGCCGCGGCGCGCTCCTCCGCCTCCTCGAGGGCGCCGGCGACGTCCTCCTTGGCGGCGCGCCCCTCGTCCAGCTTCGCGCGGGCCGCGTCCTCCTCGCCGCTCACCGACTCGAGGTTCTGCCGCAGCTCGGCCAGCTCGGTGCCGAGGTGCACCAGCCGCCGCTGGGCGGCGGCGAGCTGCTCCTCGACCCGGCGCAGGTCCTTCTGCGCGGTGACGAGGGCGAGTTCGCCCTGGTGGGCCTCGTTGCGCGCGCGGTCGACCGCGACCTGCACCTCGGCGAGGCGCGTGCGCACCTGGGTCTGCGACTCGAGCAGGCCGCTCACGCGGTCGCTCTCCGCCGCCACGACCTCGTGCAGCTCGCGCATCTCCCGGCGCTGCTCGACGAGGTGCGCGTTGGCCGCGTCCCCGGCGCCCCCGCGCACCGTCCCATCGGGGAGGAAGACCGTGCCCTCGAGGGACACCACGGCGCCGACACAGGCGCCGGTCGCCACCAGCCTGGCCGCGGCCTCGCCGTCCTGGGCCACCACGGCGTCGCCCACCAGGGCCCGCACCAGCGCCTCGTCCTCCGCCGCGTAGCGGAGCCGGTCGGCGAGGCGCCCCACCACCCCCGCATCGTCGGGCAGGGGAGCCGAGGCCGCGCCCGCCACGTACTTCGGGTGAGGCGTCACGACGGACGCGCGGCCCTTGTTGGCGCGCGCCAGGTCGCCGAGTAGCGCGAGGCCCCGGCCCAGGTCGTCGACCACGACCGCCTGCAGGCGGTCGCCGAGCAGCCCCGCCAGGGCCGGGAGCAGCTCGGGAGACGCCTCGACGCGGTCGGCGACGATGCCGACGATCGACGGGTCCTTCGAGGCGAGCAGCACCTTGGTGCCGGCGCCGACGCCCTCGTGCCGCGCGTGGATCTCCTCCAGCGCTCGGAGGCGGTTGCGCTTCTGCCCGAGGACGTTCTTCGCCTGCTCGACCGCGCGGTCCTGCTCGACGGCCTGCTCGCGGAGGACCTTGGCCTCCTCCGTGAGGCGCTCGCGCTCCTCCACCGTGGTGCGCTTGCCGTCCTCCAGCTCGGTGGCGGCGGTGACCAGCGCGTCGCGCTTGCCCGCCAGCTCGTCGGCCTCGAGGCGGAGGCGCTCCTCCTCGTCGGCGAGCCGCTGGTGGCGGCTGGTCATGTCGGCGAGCCGGCGAGCGTGCCCGGTGAGCGTCGCCTCCGCGCCGGCGACGGCGGCCTGTGCCTCGCTCGACCGACGGCGGAGATCCTGCGCGGTCGCGTCGGCGGCGCTGCGCTGCTCCTCCAGGTCCGCCAGCTGCTCGGCCTCGCCTCGGGCGCGCTCCACCTCGGAGGCCTCGTCCTGCTCGGCGGCGATGAGCGCATCCTCCAGGGTGACGCGCTCCGCCTCGAGATCGACGATCTGCTTGGCGAGGTCCTCGCGCTCGATCGTCGCCGCGCGGCGTCGCTCGTCCATCGAGCGCTGGCGATCGCGGGCGCGCGCCAGATCGGCCTCGTGCGTTCGCACCTCGTTGTCGGCGTGGAAGGCCGCCGTCTGCGCCTTCTCCGCCCGGTCCTCGGCGACGAAGGCGGCCTGGCGGTGCACCTCCAGCTCGGCCTCGCGCGCGCCCAGCGCGGCGCGGCCGGCCTGCGCGGCCTCCGTCGTCTCTGCGCGCGCCGCCTCCTGCACCTGGGCGCGCACGATCAGCTCCAGCAGCTTGTGCGACGCCTCGTGGAGGACCAGGTCCTCCAGCTCGTTCTTGTAGGCGACGTAGCGCTCGGCCTTCTGGGCCTGGCGCTTCAGCGACGCGAGGTTGCGCTCGATCTCGCTGACGATGTCGCCGACGCGGAGCAGGTTCTGCCGCGTCGCGTCCATCTTCTGCTCGGCCTGCTTGCGGCGCGCCTTGTACTTGGTGATGCCCGCCGCCTCCTCGATGACGAGGCGGCGGTCCTCCGGCCGGGCCGACACGATCTGCCCGATCTTGCCCT
Source organism: Polyangiaceae bacterium (assembly GCA_046596645.1). Classification (GTDB taxonomy): domain Bacteria; phylum Myxococcota_A; class Polyangia; order Polyangiales; family Polyangiaceae; genus JBKJLX01. The sequence goes on along the minus strand of JBKJLX010000057.1, from coordinate 8,703 downwards.
GCTCGATGATCGAGTAGGCCTTGGTCCCCACGCCGGTGCCGAGGAAGAGATCGGTGATGTCCTTCAGGCGGACCGGGGTCTTGTTGATCTGGTACTCGCTCGTCCCGTCGCGGTAGAGGCGGCGGGTCACCGCGATCTCGCTCCAGTTGCGGTACTCCATGGGCAGCTCGAGGGCGGCCGCCGGGTCGGCGTTGTCGAAGGTGAGGGTCACCTCCGCCATGCCGTGGGGGCCGCGCGTGCCGGAGCCGGCGAAGATGACGTCGCTCATGGAGCGGCCGCGCAGGTGCTTGGCGCTCTGCTCGCCCATGCACCAGCGGATGGCGTCGACGATGTTCGACTTTCCACAGCCGTTGGGCCCGACGATGCCGACCACGTCCTCGTCGAAGTGCACGACCGTGCGGTCGACGAACGACTTGAACCCGCTGATCTCGAGCTTCCGGATGTGCATTCGATCCCTCGTCGGCAGGACCTGCCCGCCGTCGCTGCTGAGCGCCTGCTCTGAAGCCGGCGGGCCCACCCTGTGACGTGACACGTACCGTCACGTGTGGTGGGCAATCCAGGGCTACACGCGGTCAGGGCTCGCCGCAAGACGGGACATCGGCCGTGCACCTCATCAACGATGTTCAGTGCTTAGCTCACTGGATCTCCGGTGATCCCGAAGGCGACCTCTCGAAACTCCTCGAGGTTCGGTTAGTGCCCACGTTGAAGCACTTCTCGAAGTGTATCGGGCACGGTCCTTGACAGCCGGGTGAGGGGCGACATACCGGTGGCGCGAAGCGGAGTCTTTCGATGCCGACGTACGAGTACGCGTGTGCAGCCTGCGGCAACGAGTTCGAGGCGTTCCAGTCCATCAAGGACCCGGCGCTGACCGCCTGCCCCAAGTGTGGTGAGGACAAGGCGAAGCGCCAGATCTCGCGCGGCGCCGGCTTCATCCTGAAGGGCGGCGGCTGGTACTCGGACCTCTACGCCTCGCCCGCCGGCAACAAGAAGCCCTCCGGCGACGGCGGCTCGTCCTCCGGAAGCTCGGGGGACGGCGGGTCCTCCGGCTCTGGCTCCACCGGCGTGAGCAGCCCCGGCGGCAGCTCGAGCGGAGGCGACTCCGGCGGCGGCAGCTCCACCCCCACCCCCACTACTCCGTCCAAGCCCGCGGACACCGGAACGAAGCCCGCTTCGAGCTGACGGGCTGAGTATCCTCGCGCACACATGCGCGACATCGCGGTCGAGGTCCTGGCGCGGCACGGAGTGCCGCAGCGACTGGTCGAGCAGCAAGCCTGCGGGCAGCAGCTCGCCGCGCTCGAGGCCGAGCTGGCCGCGGTGGAAGCGCGCATCCCATGGTGGGAGCGCGCCGCGTTCTTCCGGGCCTCGCCGGAGGAGGTCCGCGCGAGCGATCTCGGCGCCCGCCGCGACGCCGCGCAGGAGGCGCTCGTCGCGGCCACCGCGGCGTCGGAGCGCGCCGTCGCGGCGGCCAGCGCCGAGCTCCCGGTCCTCGCGCTCGCCACCCGCGTCGAGCGCGTCGTCGCTCGCGCCGTTGCGGATCGAGCCATCGGCCTCTGCGGGGGCGGCGACGCGGTCCTGGCGATCGAGCTGGAGTCGATCGCCGATGCCATCGCCACCACCTGGGTCCCCGACCTCGACCCCGCCGCGGTGCTGGCAGCCCTCGCCGACGACCGGGTGCGCGAGGCGGCCGCGGCGACGGCCAGCGGCGCGCCACGACCCGATCCGCGCCTCGGCTGGGCGCCGATCCAGTCGGGGGAGCTGGTGTCGCGGTCGGCGGCGTCGCTCGCGACCGGCTCCTTCGGCAGCCTGCGGGCGAGCCTCCACCGCGAGGCGGGTGAGCACGCGGCGCTCGCATCGCGCCTGCGCGAGCTGCGCAAATCCGCGGGCACGCTCGCGGTGATGACGGGGCAGAACCTCGAGGCGCACCACGCGGCGATCGCCATCGAGGCGCAGCTCCCCCGCGAGCACGCGGAGCTGGTGCTCGCCTTCGAGTCGTTCGATCACGCGCTGCTCGAGGCGCTGGCCGCCTTTCCGCCGATGCGGCTCGCGCTCGCGTGCCAGCGCGCGGCGGGCGTGCTGCACGCGCGCCTCCACGCGGTGGAGATGTCGCTCGACGCCTCGGGCGCCGCGTGCCGCACGCCGTCGCCGCGCTTCCGCGCCCTCTTCCTGGCGGCCCTGGTCGATCTGCGCCGCGTGCTCGACGCGACGCTGCCGGGTCTGGGCGCGCTGGTGGCCGCGCGCGGTGGCGCGCGCGACGTCGAGGACCTGGCGCGGGCGGTCCAAGCACAGACGGCGCCGGACGCCGGCCCCTACCGGCGCGCCGGCGTCGCCGAGAACGACGCACCGCCGCCCCCGCCGCCGACGCAGGCCGCGCTGGAGGCACAGCTCGCCGTCACCTTCGATCGCCTTGGACTCCCGGCGCGTCGGGACCGCGGCCTCGCCCATGCGGTGATGCTGGCGTCGCTCTCGCGCTGGCGCCGGGCGGCGTCGACCCGGGTGGGTCTGGTGGACCGGCTCGCGTTCTGGTCGGAGAGCGAGGAGCAGGGCGCCTTGGCTGCGCTGGAAGCGCGCGAGCGCTGGCACCGCGGCCTCGCGCACGCGATCGTCGAGGACGCGGTGGGCTGCGTGCGCGCCGGCAGCCAGGGGGTCTTCGTGATCGCGCTGCGCGACGCGCTGCTGCGGGCTCACGTCGCGGTCGACAGCCTGGGGACCGTGACCGGATCCTCCGGGAGCACCATGTCGTGCCCGGTGTACTTCCACGGCGACGCGGTCACCGCGATCGAGCACCTCCGGGGGATCGTCGGCGGGGGCTGGGGCATGCACGGCGGTCAGGGCGAGCTGGCCGCGGCCGTCTTCGACCACCTCCGCTCGACGCCGCGCTCTCCCTCGCCTGCGGCGGCCCTGCGCGAGCCGCGCCCCCTGTCGTGGGCCGCGGTGGTCGCCTCGGTGGGCGAGGGGCTGCGCGACGGCGGCTGGGTCGAGCTCCACCTGAGCGTGCAGCAGACCTGGGGGGCCTACCAGCGCGCCACCGGCGCGGTCTCCTCGGCGGAGGCGTCGATCACCTGGTTCGACAAGCTGAACTTCTTCACCTCCACGCCCGCCGAGGAGGAGAAGAAACAGCGGAGCGCGGAGGCGAACGCCCTCCACGGGACGCTGCGGGCGCAGATGGCGCAGCACGCGGCGATGCTGAACGGCGCCCTCGCGGTCTACCCGCCAGGCGCGGCGTATCTCGCGCTGGAGGGCGTCGCGGCGCGCATCGCCGAGGTGCGGGCCGTCCTTCGCCGCAGGACCCACACCCGGCGCGTCGGCAACACGCAGTCGACCTACACCACCTACCACTGCGAGCTCCTCGGCAAGCCCGAGGCGGTGGGCGCGCTGCGTGGCTGGACGCGGGCTGCACGCTCGGTGTTCGGTCACCTGCCGGGCGACGGCGAGATCCTGGAGCGCACGTGGTCCCACGCGCTCCGCCACGGCGCGTGACGCCGCACGCACCGCACCGCCCACGCCGGGCGGTGTCGCGACCCTCGGCCGGGTGGTACGCTGCCTGGTGATGAGTGACGGCCGCCGCAGCGACGAGCTCCATGCGCGCCTGGAGGACATCGACCGCGAGATCCTCCGCAGCGTCGAGCGCCGCTCGCGCCTGGTCGAGGACCTGATCAAGCACCGCACCGGCAACGCCGTGCTCCAGCCGATCTCCGACGGAGCGCACCTCTCGGCGCTGGAGCGTGCCGCGCAGAACACCCTGCCGGCGGCGGCGGTAAGGTCGATCTTCGAGGCCATCGACGCCGCCTGCCGCGTCTACGAGGTCGCGCCGGGCGTGACCTACGTCGGCATCGAGGGCGGCTTCGGATCCATTGCCGCCCGAGCGCAGTTCGGCGCCCGCGCCGAGCTCCACGCGGCGCCCAGCTACCTCGCCGCGCTGGAGGACATCACCCGCGCGCGCGCCGACTTCGCGCTCGTCCCCTACGAGTCGCTGGAGGAGGGCCCGTCCTTCGACACCATCCAGGCGATCGTCGCGTCCGACCTCAAGCTGGTCGGCGAGCGGCACGTGGCACAGGCCCTGTCGCTGGTCGCTTCGACCTCCGATCTCGACCGCATCGAGATCATCCACGCTGCGCCGGTGCACCGCCTGGCGTGCGTGAACTACCTGGAGCAGCACCACCCCCGCGCCGTCGTCCACGAGGCGCGCTCGCCGCACGCCGCGCTGGAGGCATGCGCCAGCGATCCCGCGGCCGCCGCCATCGTCCCGCGGGGGACGCCGCTGGTCACCCCGCTGGTCACCCCGCTGGTCACCCCGCTGGTCACCGGCGCCGCCGGCGCCGCCTCCGTCGCTGCCCTGGTCATCGCGCGCGAGAGCATCGCAGACGCCGGGGAGAGCCGCGTGCGGTGGGGCGTCGTCTCGCGCCTCCCCATGCCGCGCACCGGGAACGACGCGACGGCGGTGGTGTTCGGCATCCACGACCGGCCGGGCGCGCTCCACGACATCCTCCTCCACTTCAAGGAGCGCGACTGCAACCTGCGCCGCATCCACTCGCGCGCGGTGCGCGCGGCCAGCGGCTGGGACTACATCTTTTACGTCGAGGTCGGGGGGCACGTGACCGATCGCCCGCTGACGAGCGCGCTCGAGGGGGTGAAGCGCGAGGCGCGCACCCTGCACGTCGTCGGCTCCTTTCCGGTCGAGGACCCGGCGCCGCCCGCGTCGTCGTCCCACCCCCGCTGAACACCATCGTGCGACGGCGAGAACTGCTGGGCCTGGCCCTCCTCCATGCGCCGCTCGCCGGCGCGCTGGGCGCGCTCGCGTCGAGCGCCGGCTGCGGCGGCGACGCCAGCCTGGTGCCGGTCGCGCCGAGGGCGATCGACCCCGCGCTCATCGACCGCGATCCCATCGCCCTCCTCCCCAGCGGCGCCGTCGGCCTCGCCGGAGGCGACGCGAGGCAGCTCTTTGCGACCAACCTGGGCAGCGACGTCGACCAGCTGGTGCGCGAGCTGGTGCCGCTGGGACCCGAGTCGAACTTCGAGGCGCGGCGCGACGTCGACCGGGTGACCGCGGGGTTCTACGCCATGCAGGGCGTGGACCTGTGCGCGGTGGTGCAGGGCCGCTTCGACGCCGCGGCCATCGAGCGCGCGGCCGACGCGAAGAAGGTCATGCCCTCGGGCAAGGCCATCGTGAAGACGCGCTACGCCGAGCAGAACCTCTACACCGTGGGCAACCTCGGCTTCTCGGTGCTCACCCCGAAGACCATGCTCTCGGGCAACGAGGTCGGCATGCGGCGGGCGCTCGATCGCCTCCGCTACCAGGAGACGAAGGCGGGGGAGGCGCCGACCCTCGAGCGCGCGGTCCCCACGTGGATGATCTCCCTGGTGGAGACGCCCAGCGCCTCCTTCGCGTTCGCGGGAGACTTCTCGGCGTCCAGCGCCGGCTCCGCCGCCAGCGAGACGGTCCCTTTCATCGCCGGGGTCGAGCGGGCGCGGGTGCTGGGCAACTTCCAGCAGCCGGGCGTGAACGTCGCCGGCACCCTCACCTACAAGGACGAGGCGAGCGCCGAGAACGGAGGGGCGACCATCAAGAACCTCTCCGACATGGGGCAGGTCGCTGGCATCCTCACCACGCTCGTCTACGGGGCGACCATCCCCCCGGTCGACGTGCGGCGCAGCGGCAAGGACCTGGCCTTCACCACCTCGGTGGACGAGCCCACCGCTCGGCAGATGCTGCAGTGGCTCGCCAGCGAGGCGAAGAAGGCGTTCTGACCCGGCGCGCCTCGCGTTCGCGGGGCGGCCTCAGCGGCGGCGCGTGGGCAGCGCGGGCACGGCGGAGCGTGGGTCGTCGGGCCACGAGTGGCGCGGGTACTTCCGCCGCAGCTCCCTGGCGATGGCCGGGTAGTGCCGCTCCCAGAAGCCGGCGAGATCGGTGGTGACCTGCACGTCGCGGTGGTTCGGCGCGAGCAGGTGCAGCACCAGCGGCACCTTGCCCCCCACCACCGCGGGTCCGACGCCCAGACCGAAGAAGTCCTGGAGGCGCGAGGCCACGCTGGGCGTCTTGCCGGGCTCGTAGAGCACCTTGGCCTCGCGCCCGGCGCCCAGCCGCACCCGCTCCGGCGCCAGCTCGCGCAGGGCGCGCGCCTGCTCGCTGCTCAGGGCACGCGAGGCGAGCCCGCCCCAGTCGACGTCGCCCAGGTCCTTGAGGCTGGTGCGCCCCTCGCAGGCCAGCGTCAGCAGCGACCGGTCGTCCAGCGCGGGCAGCGCGAGATCGGGCCTCGCCTCTCGGAGGAATGCGACGCGCGCGACGAGCTCGCGCGCGTCGTCGCTCACCGCCACCGCGCCGCGGTTCGCCAGCTCGGCGGCGAGGACGCTGGCCGCCGCAGCGGCGTCGACCGCGGTGTCGCGCGTCTCCTCCAGCACCAGCTGACCGAGGCGCATCCGGCGCACGCGCTCGACGCGCCCGCGCGTCTCGCTCCACACGTGGGTCGTCTCGTCGACCACGCGGCCCGTCAAATCCTCCAGGATCCAGTCGGGCTCGACCGCGCTCGCGATGCGCACCACGGGCTTCGACGACGCCCCGCCGCGGTCCTCGGCGTCGAGGGCGAGGACGTACACCGCGTCGCGCACCGCGCTCGACGGCGCGAGCGTCGCGCTGCCCCCCTCGGCGAGGACGACCTCGATCCCTGCACGACCGGTGGAGCCCTCCGGGCGTCGCAGCCGGCCGAGACGGTCGGGGAAGCCGGCGAGCAGCGAGCGCAGGAGCGCGTCCTCCTGGTCCTCGCGCGTGCGGGGCGCAGGGCCGACGTCGCGCGCCGAGCGACGCAGCTGCGACACCGCGCGCCGCGCGCCGGCCACGCGCGTCGGGTCCAGCCCGCGAGCGCGGATGCGCTCGGGCGACAGGCGCTCGGCGTCGGCCAGCGCGGCGGCCAGCGGGGCCAGATCGCTCCGCTCCGAGGGGCCGTCCCACACCTCGTTGGGCCCGCCGCTGCGGATGGATCGCTCGGCCAGCAGCGCTGCGGCGACGCACGCGTCCTCCGCCACCCCGAGCCGCTCGCCGGCGACCACCACGCGAGAGAGGCGAGGGTGGAGTGGGAAGCGCAGCATGCGCCGGCCGATCTCGGTCGCGCGGAGCGCCGTGGCCTCGCCCTCGACCGCGCCCAGCCGCCGCAGGAGCTCGATCCCGGCGTCGAGCGACGCGCCCGGGGGCGCCTCCAGCCAGGCGAAGGCGCGCGGATCGGGCACGCCGGAGGCGACCAGCTCCAGCACCGGCTCGGCGAGGTCGGCGCGCGCGATCTCGGGCACTTCGTGCGCGGGGCGCGCTTGCAGATCGCCCGCCGTGTAGAGCCGCAGGCACCGGCCGGGCGAGGTGCGTCCGGCGCGCCCGGCGCGCTGCTCCGCCGAGGCGCGCGCGATCTTCGCGATGCGCAGCACAGGCATGCCGCTCCAGGGAGCGTGCGATGCCACGTTCGCGAGGCCGGAGTCGACCACCGCGACCACCCCCTCGATGGTCACGCTGCTCTCGGCGACGTTGGTCGAGAGGATCACCTTGCGGCGATCGGCGGGGCGGATCGCCCGGTCCTGCTCGGCGGCGGAGAGCGAGCCGTGCAGCTCGACGATCAGGAGGTTTTCGTCGCGCGCGACCGCGGCGCAGGCGGCGCCCGCGCGGCGGATCTCGCGCGCCCCGGGGAGGAACACCAGCACGTCGCCTCTCGGGCCTTCCCGCGCGAGGCGCCGCACCGCCGCCGCGACCTGCAGATCGAGCGTTCGATCGTCGGCGCGCGGCAGGTGCTCCACCTCCACCGGGAACGCCCGGCCCGGCACGTCGACCGTCTCCGCGCCGAGGAAGGCGGCGAGGGGCCCCGCCTCCACCGTGGCGCTCATGGCAGCCACCAGGAGCTCGGGGCGGGTCGTCGACCGCAGCCGCGCGAGGAGCGCGACCGCGATGTCGCCGACCAGGTGCCGCTCGTGCACCTCGTCGAGGAGGACCGCACCCACCCCGCGCAGCTCGGGGTCGGCGAGCAAGCGGCGGGTGAGGATCCCCTCCGTCACGAAGCGCACGCGGGTCCGCTGCGAGCGGACGTCCTCGAACCGCGTCTGGAAGCCGATGGTCTCGCCGAGCTCCTCGCCCAGCTCCTCGGCGACCCGTCGCGATGCCAGCCGCGCCGCGATCCGCCGCGGTTCGAGGACCACGATCTCGCCGTCGATGCCGCCGCGGTCGAGGAGAGCGCGCGGCAGGCGCGTCGTCTTGCCCGAGCCCGGCGGCGCGATCAGCACCAGCGCGCCGGTGCGCGCCAGCGCCTCGACGATGGCGGGCAGGTGAGGGTCGATGGGAAGCGGGATCACGCCGTAGACCCCTTGCCCCCGTGGCGCCGGCGCGTCGATGCTGCGCCGATGGAGCTCGGCAGCCTCGACGCCACGGCCATGGCCCGCCTCCTCGCCGCCGGCGAGGTCTCGAGCGAGGAACTGGTCACGGCACACCTCGCGCGCATCGACACCGTCGATGTGCACGTCCGCGCCTTCGTCGAGGTGCTGCGCGCCGAGGCGCTGGCCGGGGCGCGGCGTGCAGACGAGGAGCGCCGTCGCGGCGAGGTGCGCGGCCCGCTCCACGGCCTGCCGGTGAGTATCAAGGAGAGCCTGGACATGGCCGGGCACGCCCCGACGCTCGGCGTCGCCGCGCGTCGCGCGCATCGGGCCAAGGACGATGCGGTGATCGTGGAGGCGGTGCGG
>JBKJLX010000779.1:0-16697 GCA_046596645.1 Polyangiaceae bacterium | reverse complement strand
CCCGCCGCCGGAGTCTCCGGCGAAGAAGGAGCTGCCCCCGCCCCGTGCCCACGCCGGCTCGCTGGCGGACTTCGCGCCCGCCGCCATCGAGGCGCGGCGCCTTCCGATCGAGGAGAGCCTGCTCGCGAGCGATCCCGCAACGGCGACCGGGGCCGGCGGGCCCGAGCACGTGCCGGAGGTGCCTACGCGCGAGCTGGAGTCGAGCTCGATCGAGGCCGCGATCGGCGACGAGAGCATCCCGCGGCGGCCCCGCGCCCCGACCGTCGCCGGGCTCGGCATCCCGGCGCCCATGACGATGCGGGGCCATCCGCCGGTGGAGGCCGACCGTGGGGCGGCTCCGCCGCCGGCCGCCGGCCGCCCGGTGCCGCAGCGGCGCAACAAGACCCTGGTGCCCGATGCCGGCCTCGCGCCGCCGGCGTTCGCGATCCCGGCGCTGCCTCATCTCCGGCCCGCAGCGGACGAATCGCGGCGCGAGCCTGGCCCCGCGCTCGAGCCGGCCTCGCCGGTGCGCATGTTCACGCCGGTCCGCGCCTTCACGCCACCGCCCGGCGGTCTGATGTGGAGCGGCTCGGCGGCGGGGTCGCCGCCGGCGCGACCGCTGGAGGAGGACGCCTCCGACGGCGACACCGCCACGGGGGTGATGACGCCCGAGCGGCGCCGGCAGGCGATCATCGACTCGCCGACGACAACCCAGGAGACGGTCACGCGCCCCGAGCGGCTGGCGCCGCGCGCGGCGGACGCCAGCCCTCCGACCCAGACACGGCTGGTCCCGGAAGAGGCGCAGCTCCGCGCCGCGGCGGCCAGCCTGGTCGGAGCCGGGCGAACCGACGCCGGACTCGCGCCCCCGGGCACGCCGTCGTCCGGTGCGTCGCGGCCAGCGGCGCGCCGCGCGGTGCCTGCGCGCGAGCGCCGGCCGGTCCCCGAGCTCGAAGACGATCCGCCGACGGGCGTCACCGGGACCGAGACCAACGTATCGTCGCCGCCGGCGGGCGCCCTCGAGCCTCTCCCCCAGCACGGCGCGGCCCACAGCGTGGGGGACGGCGACGGCGGGCCGGCGACGGCGCGGCGGGACACCTCGGAGCTCCTCGCGGCGGCGCTCCGGCCAGCGGTGCCCGGCGCGCCGCCCGCGCTCGGCTCACCCTCGGCGGCGGCGACCGCACCCAACCCGCCGGTCGCGCCGCCACCGAGGATGGCGCAGCCGTCGTCGCCCGACGGCGTCTCGACCCTGGCGCGTACCGCACCGATCGCGCCGCAGCTCACACGGCCCCCGTCCGGCCCACAGGCCAAGCCGACGCTCGTTTCGCGCGGGGCGTCGTCGGGTCCGCCGGTGAAGCCGACGCTGGTCTCGGCGGGCGCGCGCGCGCCGGGAGCGCCGGCCGCGACGCCGCCTCACGCGCGCCCGGGCACGCCGCGCGACGGTGACGGTGCGGAGCCGACGGGTCGCCTGCCCTCGCCGCCGCTGCCGCCGCAGGGTCCGTCGGAGGAGCCGTCGCACGCCGACGAGGTGGACACGCGCGTGCGCCCGCTGGCGCCGCCCGCGCCGGCGATGACCGCACACGAGCGCAGCGCGGCCCCCGCCGCGCGGCCGCCGGCGAGCTCGTCGGCCTTCTGGGACACGAAGCACCCGCCGGTTCAGCAGTCGACGTTCGACCCTCGCCGCGAGCTCGACGACGACGGTCCGTCGACCAACATCATCGCCGCGGGCGTGCGCGGCGGGCCGCCCGGGCCACCTCTCGCACCGCGCGTGATGGACGAGCCGAGCGTCGAGGAGCTGAGCGCCGACGCGATCGAGATCCTCGGCCCGGTCGCGCAGCTGCGCCCTCACAGCGGCGACCCTCAGGCCGGGAAGCTCGACGCGCGCGCGGCTCGCTCGACGCAGAAGCTTGGGGGCACGGTGGCGCCCGCCGTGGTGTGGAGCCCGGCGGTGGCGGACGACGGCGAGGGCCTCGGCGGCGTTCGCACCAAGGTGCTCACGGTCGAGGAGTCGTGGCAGGCCGGTCGGATCGATCCGCTGCCGGCGCGCGACGAGGCGTGGATGATCACGCCGCCGCCGCCGGTGGCGCCGCGCTTCGGGCCGCCGCCCTCGCTCCCCCCGAGCTCGCAGGGCTTCGGGCCGGGCAGCATGCCTTCCTCGAGCCTCCAGCCCCCGGGATACCCGTCAGGAGGCATGCCCCCCGGGAGCCAGGGGTACGGGAGCCCGGGACCAGGGCTTCTATCGCCGGGCAGCATGTCGCCGCGCAGCCTCGCGCCCACCTTCGGTCCACCCTCCGCGGTGCCGCCGCGGCCGCCGGCGCCGTCGCTGATCCCACAGACCGCCCCGCGGCGAACGGCCGCATCGCCGATCGTCGTCGGGTCGATCGTCGGCGTGGCGCTCAGTTTGCTGGTCGCCGGCGGCGCCTGGCTCTACGAGGAGCTGTCGCACTCTTCAACCTCCGGTCCGACCGCCGCCGCGCAGACCGCCGACGCCGAGGCGCTGGTCCTCGCCGGGAGTCGCGCCGATCTCGATCGCGCGGACGCTCTCCTTCGCGAGGCGCCGCCTCGCTCGGCGGAGAAGGATCGGGCGATGACGCGCCTGCGCGAGCGCGCGGTGCGGGCGATCGAGCTGGGGTCGACCTCCGGGCTGGACGACGCCGTCACCGCCGCGCGGAGCGCAGGCTGGAGCGAGGCCGAGGTCGCGTTCGCGCCGCTGGCGCGCGCGGTCGCCGATCGCGACCTGAAGACGGGCGGCGCGCTGGCGCAGAAATGGTCGGGCCCCCGAGCGACCGACGCGTTCTTCATGCTCGCGGCGGCGGCCGCGGCCGAGCAGCGAGGTGATCGCAAGTCGCTCGAGCTCTACGGAGCCGCCCTGGGGCTCGAGCCGCGCCTGCGGCCGGCGGCGCTGCGCGTCGCCCGCGGCGAGCTGCTCGAGGGGCGGGAGGACCGCGGCGTCGCGCGGGTGGAGGCGCTGGCCTCACAGGGCGCGACCACGCCCGAGCTGGCCGCCCTGCGCGGCGTCGCGTGGCTCCGGGCGCGCCGCGAGGCCGGAGCGAGCGCGAAGCGGCCCGCTGGCCCGCTTCCGACGCCGGAGGAGCTGCCGGTCGAGCTCCGCTTCGTGCCCGACGCGGTCCGCCTGGCCGCGGGCGAGCTCGAGCCGGCGGCGCGCAAGGCCGCGGTGGAGGCGGCGGTCGCGCGCGCCGACACCCCGGCAGTCGCGGTGCTGGTGGGCGAGCTCGCCTTCGAGCTGCGCCTGGAGGCGACGGCGCTCGACATCGGTCGCAAGCAGCTGTTGCAGAACCCCGGTCACATGCCGTCGCTCGCGCTCTTCGCAAAGAGCGCGCTGTCGCTGGCCAAGCTCGATGAGCTGGAGACCGTCGCCAACGGCCTCCCGCTGCCGCAGCAGAACCATCTGCGTGCGGTGGTCGCGTACGAGCGCGGCGACGTCGCGGCGGTGGTGCAGACGCGCGCATGGCTGGGCGACCGGGACGAGCCGGGCCGCGAGGCCATCGTCGCGCGGGCCGAGCGGCTGGCCGGCAGAAGGAGGATGCCCAACGAGCGCGTCCTGGCGCTGGGGCGCCCCGACGTGGTCGGCGGCGATCTGGTCGCGGTCGACGCGCTGCTCGATGCTGGAGACATGGCAGCCGCGCGGGTCGTGGTCGACGGGTGGGGCGACGCCACGTCGCACCCACTGCGAGCCCTGCGCGCGGCGCGCCTCTTCCGCTACGAGGGCAAGCTGGCCGAGGCGGAGGCCGCGCTCGACGCGGCGGTGCCGACGCGCCCTGCGCTGATCGAGCGGGTGCTGCTGGAGGCGGAGACCGCCGAGGGGCGCACCCACGCGCGGAGCATGCTCGACCGAGGATTCGGCGAGGATAGGGCGCTGTACGAGGCCTATCTCCTCGCGCTCGACGGCAAGGTGCCGGCGGCTCGACAGCTGCTCGATGGCACCGAGCTCCCCGGCGACGATGCGCCACTCGCGCGGCGGGTGGCGGCGGCGCTGGCGCTGGGCGCCGTCGCCGACGAGGAGCGGGGCCGCGATCGCGTACGCCGGCTCGCTGCCGACTGGCCGGCCAACCCGGATGTCCTGCGCGCGGCGCGATCGCTCCAAGGCGCGGAGGGCGAGACGCGCCCGTCGCGGCCACCGCCGCGCCCGCCTCCGAGGCCGCGACGTCGCTGACATCCCCGTGGACGGGCGCTGCCCGCCGCCAGCGCCGAAGACGTCAGGCGCAGAGGCGCACAGCGTGCCGAAAGCGTGACACCCCGGAGCGAAGCCTGTACATGGCTCACGGGCGGGTGCGCGGCGTGGCAGCTAATCGGGAGACGGGTCGGCGAACACGGAACCGTGTCGCCTCGCCGCTCATCGTGATGCTCGCGCTGGTCGCCTGCGGGGGTCGCGGCGAGCCGCAGGGGACGCCGTCGGCGTCCACATCCACCGAACTGCCGCCTGCTGCCGGCGCCGCCACCGCCGCCACCTCGGCCGACCCGGAGCCCAGCGGCAGCGCCGCAGCGCCGGAGGCATCGACCTCCGTCCCGCCGCCGAACGGCGCGCCGGTCGGCCATGGCGTGGAGATCTTCGAGGGGTTGGCCGGCTGCAAGCCCGCGTCGAGCACCGCGGCCGAGTACCTGCAGCGCGGCGAGCTCACCATCGCGGGTCGACCCAAGGAGATCGGCCTCGCCTGGCTGGTCCAGCTGAAGGGCCGCGCCCAGATCGGCTTCGGCGGCTTCGATGAGGAGGCCAAGCAGAGCGCCCGCTCGCGCGGGGTCGCCTCGGCGCGCGAGCACGCGCCTCGTCTCTTCTCCAGCGGCACCGACTGGACGCTGGCCTGGTTCGACGACGAGGGGCTCGCCTACGCGCATCCGCGCTTCCAGCTCCAGCCCGCGCCGGAGATCGAGCACCTCTCCAGCGTTCGCGAGGTCCCGGCGGAGGACGTCGCCCTCGCGGGGACACCCGACGGCTCGCTCCTCGCCGCGTCGACGTTCGGCGCCGGCGGGCAGCTGTCGCTGTTCCTGTTCGCTCCGGTCGACGGCGTCTCCGCCAAGGCGCGCGCCATCGGCCTGACCAAGACCGCCAAGGGGCCCAAGCGCCCGGCCGCCGTCGCAGACGCGCTCGGCTACACGCTGGCCTGGGTCGAGTCGGACGGCAGCATCGCGGCGACCCGCTTCGATCGCGATGGGCGCGAGCTGCACCCCTCGGTGCCGGTGGTGTCCGGCGTCGGCGATCGCACCGGCCTCACGCTCGCCCCGCTGGCGAAGGGCTCGCTCCTCGTGTGGACCGAATCGGGTGAGGTCCGCGCTCGCGCGCTCGACGAGCAGGGGCGCCCGTCGTCGGCGACGTGGCGCGTCGGTCGCGGGCAGTGGGCGACCGTGACCACGCGCGGCGCCGACGCCATCGTCGCGTGGATCGGCGAGGCGGATGGGCAGCCGCAGCAGGTCCTCGCCGCGCGCGTCGGGCCGAACGGCCCGGCGGCCAAGGGTCGCCGCATCACGTCGAGCGGCGCCGCCGAGGCGCCTGCCGTCGTCGCGATGGCGGGCAACCGCGCCGCCTTCGCGTGGCCGGAGAAGATGAGCGTCGCGATCCAGTCGTTCCGCGCCGTGCTGCGCACGGTCGACGGCGCTTGCTTCGACTGAGCCGATGCACAAATCGGCGAGGCACCCCCTGCGCCGACCGATGCGGGAGGCTACGATGACCAGGTGCAGCTCGATCCGGGCGGCCGGCCGTACCCTGGCTCTTCAGCCGAGAGCCCGTTCGCCCCTCGACCGCGCCGTGAGGAGGCGGACGAGGGGCCGCCCATCCTCGACCCCTTCGTGCGCTCCGCGCCGAGCTCGGGGCCTCCCGCGCCGGACGCGCCTCCCTCGGCCTTTGCCACCGCCTCGCTCGCGGCGGGGCTGACCGCCTTCATCCTCGGACCGCTGGCGGGGGTCCCGGCGCTCGTCTTCGGCGTGCTTGGCCGGCGCGAGGCCAGGGACCCGCGCGTCGGCGGGGGCCGGCGCGCGACCGTGGGTCTGGTGATCGGCCTCGTCGCGTCGCTGCTGTGGTCGGCCGGCGCGGTGGCCGCGTGGCTCGTCTGGCGCAGCACGAGCCGCGCCGAGGCCGCGGTCGGCTCCTCCCCCGACGCGCCTGGAATCTCGATCCCCGGTCCGGGAGAGCCGCGCGCGCTCGAGCGCGACCGGCAGACCGGCCCCGAGGGCACCGTGCCGCGGGTGACGACCGAGAAGCAGCTCGGCGCCATCACCCTGGTGGAGCTCGGTCACTCCGAGTCGTCGCTCGCCAGCGCTCTGGTCGAGCAAGCCGCGGCGGCGTCGACCGCGGGGCAGAAGCTCCTCGTCACCACCGCCAGCAGCGACTGCGAGCCCTGCGACGGCTTCGTCGCCTCGCTGCCCGATCCGCTGATGCAGGGGGCGCTGGAGAAGGTCCGCGTGATCCGCGTCAGCATCGAGGTCTTCGGCGACGAGATGGATGGTCTGCGCCTCGCACACGATGTCCAGCCGGGGTTCTTCCTTCTCGACTTCGACCTGGCCCCGCGCGACGCGATCCATGGGGGGGAGTGGGGCCTCGACATCGCCCCGAACATCGCGCCCGTGCTGGGGCCCTTCGTGCGGGGCACCCTGAAGCAGCGCAAGCACCACTGGCCCCTTCCGCCGGCGCCCAGGCGCAATTCCTCCGACCCGCGCCGCGGGGGCGGGATCTGGCTGTAGCCGAGCAGGTGTACGGACGTGCGGCTCTCCTGTAACGTCCCCGGCCCCAGATGGACGCCCGCGAGATGGACAACCTCGTCCAGCGACTCGTGCACGACCCGCACGACGAGGAGGTGCTCGCTTACGCGCATCAGGCGGGGCAGGTCGACCCCCGTTCCTACGCGATGTTGCTGGAGAAAGTGGGGCAGTCGACCCCCGATCCGGCCTACGCGGCACACTGGCTGACCGAGGCCGCCAACGTCTGGTCGCAGACGCTGGGCGACGCGCACAACGCCGCCCGCGCGTTGATGCACGCCATCGAGAAGGACCCGACCAAGCGCGAGGCCGTCGAGCGCCTGGCACAGCTCTACCGTGACAAGGGCGACCGCAAGGCGCTGGTCGCCCTCCTGGAGAGGACGGTCAAGGCGCTGGGGCCCAACGCCGGTCAGCAGCCCGACACCCGCGATCAGCTGTGCACGCTGCACGAGGAGCTGGGCCGACTGTGGAGCGAGGCGCCGCTGTCGCGCCCCGAGCGCGCGCTGGAGAACTGGCGCCGCCTCGCCGAGCTCGACCCGCAGAACGCGTACGCCATCTACGCGGCGCGCGAGCTGATGAAGGCGCAGCAGATGTTCGCCGAGGCGGTGCCCTTCTTTGCGATGGAGCAGGCGCTGATCGACGACGTCGATCGCAAGATCGCCCTCTACCGCGACGAGGCGGACATCCGTCTCCGCGCGGGGCAGGGGCGCGAGGCCACGGCCGCCCTGCGTGCAGCGCGCCACCTCCGACCCGACGACGTCGCCCTGGCCCAGGAGCTCGGCGCCAACGTGGTGGCCCGGCTCGACGCGGGCGAGAGCGTCTCCGGCGAGGATCGGGAGGAGGGACGGTCCCTCTTCGCATCGCTCGCCGAGCAGTACGACGGCGAGTACGGCATGTCGTACGCGCAGAGCGCGCTGCGCTGCATGCCCGGCGACGACCGCTCCATGCAGCTGGCCGATCACTACGCCAAGCAGCTGGGCCGTCAGAAGGATCTCGGGATCCAGTACGCCGCCTACGTCGCGGCGAATCCCAATGGCTTCATGGCCGCCGAGGCGCGCATGCACGCCGGGTCGCGGCCGCCACCGCCGCCGCCTCCGCGGTCGAGCGGCGTCCGGCCGCCCGGGCCGGTGCCCGGAATGGCGGCGGCCGGGGTGGCGCCGGTCGCACGCGATCAGCCGCTCCCCTCGGCCCCCTTCGAGACGACCAGCGACTCCATCGAGAGCGCCCTGGAGAAGCTCGAGGAGCGGGCGGTCCCCGATCCCAACGTCCCGCCGCACCCCATCCTGGGGTCGGAGGCGACCCGGCCGCCATCGCTCTCCCGGCCCGACGCGACGCCGCTGCCGTTCAACATGAACGAGCTGTCGTCGCTGCTGGAGCAGGCGGCGTCGGAGGCGCAGAAGGGCCGCAAGCCCGCGGCGCTCGCCAGGTACCGCGAGGCGCTCAAGCTCGACCCGGCCAACAGCGAGGCGCTGGCCTGGGTGGAGGACCACCTGCGCCAGAAGCGCATGTACGCCGAGCTGCGTGACGTCCTTCTGGCCGCCGCGCGCGTGCCCACCCAGTCGCTGGAGACGCGCAAGGCCCAGCTGCGCGACGTCGCCGGGCTCTGCGAGTCGCAGCTGCGGGATGTCGACACCGCGGTCCAGGCCTGCCGCCAGATCGTGCAGCTGGACCGGGGCGACGAGCCGGCGCGCGAGCAGCTGCGGCGGCTGCTCGAGCGTGGCCAGCGCTGGGACGAGCTGGCCACGCTGCTCGAGCAGGAGGCGATGAGCGCCCCCGACGTCGAGGCGAAGATCGCGCTCGAGCGCAAGCTCGCGACGATGCACGAGCAGAAGCGAAAGGACCCGGGCGCGGCCGCCGAGGCCTGGGCGCGCATCGCCGCGCTGGCCCCCCAGGACGAGGCGTCGATCCAGACCGCGGTGAAGCTCTTCGAGAAGGCCGACCAGCTGGCGCAGGCGGCGGGCGTGCTCGCCGACAACGTCGGCGCCATCGAGGACAAGGCGACGCGCGGCGGCCTGCTGGTGAAGCTCGGCGAGCTCCGCACCAAGCTGGACGAGCACGGCGCCGCGGCCGACGCCTACGGCGAGGCCGCCGAGGCGCTGGGCAAGGTCGAGCTGTGGGAGAAGGCCGAGGCGGCGTACGCCAGGGCGGAGCGCTGGGCCGAGGCCGCGAGCGCCGTCGACCAGCGCGCCTCCGCGCTGGAGGCCGCCAGCGCCGATCCGAAGAAGCTGGCGGCGCTGGCTGCCGAGGCGGCCGACTATTTCGCCAGGGCCGGTGACCCCGGCAGCGCGGTGGAGAAGCTGCAGAAGGCGACCGAGCTCGACCCGACCGACGAGGGGCTCGCCACCAAGCTCGCCGACCGCCTCAGGGAAGAGGGCCGGCTCGACGAGCTGGTGACCCACCTCCTGGCGCGGGCGGAGAAGGTCGGTGACCGCGCGGTGCGCGTCGCCAGCCGCCGTCGCGCCGCCGCCATCCAGAAGGAGATGGGGGACAGCGCCGGGCAGAAGGACACCCTTCTTCTGGTCCTCGCAGACGGGGAGGACGAGCACGCGCTGCGCTCGCTGGCGGCGGACGCCGAGCACCGTGCCGATCACCAGGAGCACGCGGATTTCCTTCGGCGACTGGCGGCCGCCGTCGCCGATCCGGCGGAGAAGCTCGACCTCCTGCGCCGCGAGGCGGGGCTCTTTGCCGAGCAGCTCGACGACCCGGCCAGGGCCATCGAGCGCTTCGAGGCGCTCGCCGAGCTCTCGCCTGGCTCGAGGGAGACGCTGCGCGCCATCGCCGATCTCCACGCCAAGCGCGACGACGAGAAGGGCGAGGCGGCCGCGCTGGAGCGCGAGCTGTCACTGCTTGGGGGCCAGGATCCGCCTGGCCAGTCCAAGGATCGCGAGTCGGAGGGCGACGAGCGGGTGGAGGTCGCGCAGCGGCTCGCCAAGCTCTACGAGGGCCCGCTGGAGGACGTGGTCGGCGCCATCCGCGCGCTGGAGATCGTCCACGCCGCCGATCCGGAGGACTTCGACGCCGTCGCTCGCCTGATGAAGGCCTCGGAGCAGGTCGAGGACTGGCCGAAGGTCGCGCGCTTCATGGCCGCGCTGATCGAGGTCGAGGGCGACGAGGACGAGGCGTCCCAGATGACGCGCCGCCTCGCCGAGATCCTCTCCGAGAAGCTGGAGAAGAACGACGAGGCGCTGGCCGCGCTCGGCAAGCTCGCCGATCAGGGCGACGAGCCGTCGCGCGAGGCGTACGTCCTGCTCGGCGATCGGCTGGGGTGGAAGGGGCTCGTCGCGACGAAGCTCGTCGAGTGGTACGAGTCGAGCACCGGCCCCCGCCGCGGCGAGGCGCTTCGCCAGGCGTTCGATCGCTTCCTCGAGATCGGTCGCGATCAGGACGCCGCTGGCGTCGGCTCCGAGCTGGCGCGCGGCAAGAACGCACCGGGGGATCTCGGTGCGCCTCTGGAGCAGGTCGCGCTGCGCCTCGGTGACAGCGAGACGCTGGCGGTCGCCCACCACCTGCTCGCCCGCGACAAGACTGGGCTCGATCGCGCCGAGGAGCTGGTGCGTCAGGCCGAGGCGCAGCTGAAGGCCGGCGTCGACCCGCTGGAGGCGATGCAGCACGGCGAGGCCGCGCTCACCAGCGTGCCGGCGGCGGACATCGAGCCGCTGCTGGTCCGGCTGGCCGCGCTCACCGCGGCGCCGGGGCACGCCATCGATCTGTACGAGCGCCAGGTCGGCCGCTGCCGGACGCCCGCCGATCGGCTGGGCGCCCTGGCGCGCGCCGCACAGATCGCGGTGGAGCGTGGCTCGACCGAGCGCGCGCGCGGCTTCTTCGAGATCGCCCTCGGCGGCGGCATCGCGGAGGAGACGATCGTCGCCCTGGAAGAGGCGGCGCGTCGCGGCGACGAGGCGATCGCCACGGCGGACGCGGCCAAGGGCCGCACGCTGCGCACCATCCTCGCCGAGGCGCTGGCGGCCGGCGGGCAGGGGTCGCGCGACGGTGGTCGCACCCGGGCCGCGCTGCTGCGGCGCGCGGCGGTCCTGGCTCATCGCGAGCTGGGCGACGTCGATCGCGCCTTCCAGTGGATCGGCGACGCGCTGGTGACGCTGGTCGACGATCAGACGCTGGGCGCGCTCGACGAGCTGGGCGCGGCGGTGGGCGATCCGCGGCGCGTCGAGGCCACGCTCACCCGCGCGCTCGACGAGGTCTTCGACGGGCCTCTCGTGCGCAAGCTTCTCTCCCGTCGATCGAGGATGCGCAGAGACGTGCTCGCCGATCGCGGCGGCGCGGCGACCGATCTCAAGCGCCTCCACGATCTGGCGCCAGCGGACCAGGAGGTCATGAACGACCTCTCCGCCCTGCTGCAGGAGCTCGGCGACCACCGCGGGATGATCCAGCTCTACGAGGATCAGATCCTCCGCGGGCGCGACCCTGCGCTGCGCGCCGAGCTGGCGCGCAAGGTGGCCAAGCTCTGGGAGGAGGAGCTGGGCGATGCGCGCGAGGCCGCCGACGCGTGGCGCCGCGTGCTGCGCATGCGAGCCGGTGACGCCGAGGCGACCGAGGGGCTGGAGCGCGCGAAGCAGAACAAGCTGCGCCGCTCGCAGCTGTCGCTGGAGCGCGAGGCCCGCGACGCGCTCGGTGGCGGCGCCATGGGCCGTGGCAGCGCATCGACGCCTCCCGCTCGCGATGCCTCGCCCCGGAACACGTCCGCTCCGCCGGCGACGCCATCGTCGTCGCCGCTCGGTGTCTCCCGGAGCGGTCCGCCCTCGGCGGTGGCGCCCTCCGGTCCGCCGCGCGGGCTGATGCCGAGCGCGCCGACCATGGCGGACGCGCCGATCCCCGCGGCGTTGGTTCCCGGGGCGGCCGATGGCCTCGACGCTGCCAGCACCGCCGATCCCCGCGACGACGACGGCGGTCCGCCCACACCGCCCACGCCCCCCATGCAGCCTCCGACGGGCGCACCCGCCTTCGGGCTCGGCGGCGACAGCCCGCGCGAGGACGATCGCCTGGCGACGCCGGCCGAGCCGCGCGACGCGGTCGATGACGGCCCGGACAGCGAGGATCTCGGCGGGCCGACGATCCGTCCGGTCGCGGCTCCCGGTCCGGCAGGCGGGGACGGCGAAGCGCGCGCGCTGCGCCCCAGCGAGCCGCCGGTGTGGAACGACGCGACCAGCAACATGTCACGTCCTCGGATCGACGGGACCGACGCGGAGCCGGCGGCGGACGCGCCGTTCGGCGCCGGTGGCTTCGGCGAGGGCAGCACCGCGCTGGGTCGCCCCGCGGGAGACGCCGGTCCCGCGTCGCACCCCGACGCCTACGGTGCCGGCGGCTACGCCCCGCCTGCCGTCGACGAGCACCAGGACACCGGTCAGCAGCCTGCCTACCCGGCTCAGGGCCAGGGTCATGGCCAGGGTCGGGGCGCGGCGCCGCGCGCGCCCTTCGACGGGGGCGCGGGCGGAGGCGGATACGCCGAGGCCGGGGCGCAGCAGGGATACCCCGGCTACGGCACGCCTGTGCAGCCTGGCTACGACGCGTACGGCCAGCCCCTGCCGGGCGGCTACGACGCTGGAGCGCCGGAACGTCACCCGGTCGCGTTCGGTCCACCGGCCTACGGCGATGCCGGCCAGGGTCCGGCGGGGCGCGAGGCCCACTACGGCCAGCAAGCCGGCTACGAGCAGCCGGGTCACGAGCAACCGGCCTACGAGCAGCCAGGTCACGGGCAACCGGCCTACGAGCAGCCGGGCTACGGGCAACCGGCCTACGAGCAGCCAGGTCACAGGCAACCGGCCTACGAGCAGCCGGGCTACGGGCAGCCGGGCCACGGGCAGCCGGGCCACGGGCAGCCGGGCTACGGGCCGCCGTCGCACGAGCAGGCCGGCCACGGCCAACCTGGCCAACCTGGCGAAGTGCCAGCAGGATACGATCCGGGCTACGGGCAGCCTGGCTACGGGCAGCCTGGCTACGAGCAGGCCGGGTACCCCCAGGAACAAGCCGGCTACGGACCGGAGTATGCCGGCGGCGACTATGCGCAGCCGCAGCCCGGGCAGCTCGCTGGTCCGCCTGCAGCCCCCGCGGCGCACGACGACGGCGAGCTCGCCGACGACGACCTCCTCGAGGAAATCGAGGACGTCGAGGACGCCGAGCTGATCGAGGACGACGACAACCCGCAGCGCGGTCGCTGACGAGCCGAGCGTGCGGGTAGCGCCGCCGCTGCCGCTCGTCGTCCCGCCGCGCCTGGAGCGCGGTGACCGCGTCGCGGTGATTGCGCCTTCGAGTCCCTTCGAGCTGGCCCTGGGCTGGCGTGGTCTGGGGGTGCTCGCGGCGCGCTACGACGTCCGCTGGTCGCGCGGGCTCTTCGCACGACGAGGCTACCTCGCGGGCGACGACGAGCGCCGCGCGGAGGAGCTGCGCGCGGCGCTCCTCGATCCCGCGGTGCGGCTCATCCTCGCCGCGCGCGGCGGCTGGGGCGCGCTCCGCTTCGCCGCCGAGATGCCCTGGCAGGCGCTCCGCGAGCGCCCTCGCTGGATCGCCGGCTTCAGCGACATCACCGCGCTGCACGTCGAGGCGGCGAGCGTCGGTGTCGCCTCGCTGCACGCCGCCCACCTCACCGCCCTCGGGCGCGGCGACGCACGGACGCGCGACGGGTTGTTCGACGCGCTCGAGCGCCGCGGCCCGACGCGCTGGGAGAACCTCCCCACCGTCCACCCGGGCAGCGCGCGAGGGCCGCTCTTCGGCGGCAACCTGACGGTCCTCCACGCTTGCGCGGCGGCCGGGCGGCTGCACCTGCCCGAGGGCGCGGTGCTGCTCCTGGAGGACGTCAGCGAGCGGCCGTACCGCATCGATCGCATGCTCACGTCGCTGCGGGTCGGCGGGCACCTGGCGCGCGCGTCGGCGGTGGTGCTCGGCGACTTCACGGCGTGCGATCCCGGGCCCGACCGGGTGACCGTGCGCGATGTCCTCGCCGAGCGTCTAGGTGGGCTGGGGGTGCCGGTGGTCGCGGGTCTCCCGGTGGGGCACGAGCTGCGCAACGAGCCGGTCGCTCTCGGGCTGCCGGCGCGCGTCGAGGCGGGGCCCATCACGGCGACCGTCGTGGTCCACGACGGCTGACCGCCGGCGCGACTTCGAGCCGCGTCACGACGTGCGGCGGGCGGTCGACGCGCTGGACGACACCCTGGCGCGCCGCGGGGCGCTCGTGTGCGGCCGCGTCGGCCTCGGCGGCCGCCTCCGACGTGGCCTGGTCGAGGACTGCGGCGTCAAGGGCTGCCACCCTCGGAGGCGCGTCGGCCTCCACTTCCCGCGGCTGGGGCAGGTCCACGATGCGGGCTCCGGGCGCGGTGGCGGCGGGGACGCCGAGGGCCGTGGGCTCGCCGTCGAATGCGGTCAGCACCCCTGGCGCCACCGCGGCGATCCAGGCTCGCGATCCTTCGTCGGACGCCAGCTCGTCCGCAAGGCGGACCGCTTCGGCGTGGGTGACCCCGGACGGCGAGGCGATCGCTCGCACCAGATCGGAGAGCAGCTCCTCGCGCAGCGAGAGCGGCAGATCGCCAGACAGCGCCTCGACGTGCGCGGCGGCGGCGGCGAGCCGACCGGCGCGCAGCTCCTGCACCAGGCGCACGCGGTAGAGCGCTCGCGGGTAGTGGGGGTAGCCGCCGGAGATCGAGGCGAGCTCCGCGTCCGCCTCCTCGGCGCGGCCCAGCACCGCGAGGGCAAAGGCGCGCAGCCCGATCAGATCGGGAGCGAGGAGGCCGGTCTCGCGTCGGACCGCCGGCGAGCCGACGCGGGCCAGGCCGCGATCGGCCTCGGTGAGCACGTCGCTCCAGCGGGCTTCGCGCTCCGCCGCGTCGGCGAGGAGGAGGCGCGCCTGCGCGGCGGTCGCGTCGTCGCCGCTCGCGGCGAGCTCCTCCAGCGAGGCCGCGCCCGACGCGCCCGGACCCCCCTGGCGCGCGGCGATCAGCCGCCGCCGATCCCGGCGCCGCGCACGCAAGCGCCCGAGCAGCGACACCGTCCCGGCACCGGCGAAGGTCGCCAGGACGGCGAGCGCGGTGGTCGCGGAGGTGGTGGCCGGGCCCGCCGCACCGACATCGCCGGCTGGCCCACCGCCCCCGGTGAGCAGCCAGGAGAGGCCGCCGAAGGCGCCCAGGGTCAGGAGGACCAGCGGCCACATCGGGGTCGCGGTCGCGCCGCGCGCCGCGGCCACGGCAGCGATGCCGCCGGCGGTGGGCGCCGGCGCTGCCAGCTCGAGCAGCGAGCGCGCGCTCGGCTGCCGGCGCGACTCCGCGAAGGCGGCCAGGCTCGGGGCGACGCGCGCCAGCCAGGTCTCCACCGGCGGCTCGTCGCCGTTTTCCACACGTGGCTCGGCGATCCGGTAGGGGGTCGCGCGCGGCGTCCGCACCAGACGCTCCAGCGCCCGCGCGATGGCGCGTTCACGCGGGTGTGTCGCCTCGCGCAGGATTCGCCGATCGCGCTCCAGGAGCTCCCGGAGGGCGTCGCGCTCGCCCGCGGCCTCGAGCACCAGCGCCTCGGCGAGGCTCGCGCGCGCCATCGCGTCCGGAGAGGCGGACCGCGCCGAGCGGACCTCCAACACGTCGGCGAGCGCCGCCTCACGCTGCCCGATCGACGCGCGGGCCAGCGCGCGGAAGGCGAGGGCGCCGCTGCGCTGGTAAGCGGCGTCGTGCTCGCCGCGCGCCGCCGGGAGCTCGACCGCCCGATCGAGGGGCGCGAGCGCGGCGCGCATGTCGCCGCGGCGGACCGCGCACAGCCCCTGCTGGATGGCGACGAGCCGGCGCACCCCGGAGGGCAGCCAGGTCGACGAGGCGAGCCCGGTGAGCGTGGCCTCCGCCTCCACCAGCCGGCCGAGCGTGATGGCGGCGAAGGTGTCGGCCAGCACGCGCGACGCGACCGACGCCGCCCACCGTCGCTCGGCACGCAGCGCGCCGAGGATCCCCAGGGGGACCACCGCCAGCGCGAGGAGCCCGATGCCGGTGAGCGCGGCCACCCAGATGGCCGCCAGGGTCGCCCACAGCCAGAGGAGGAAGCGGCCGAGACGGCCGATGGCGAGGCGGGAACGGGTCGTCTGCGCGATGGCCGCGTGACGCGCCTGGTCCGGAAGCTCGTCGAGCGCGGGCGGGACGCCGTTCACCGCGCCGTCACGTCGGGAGCTGGATCAGGACCTCGTCGTGCTCGGGGAAGCGGCCGGTGTCCTTCTTGGAGTAGACCAGCCGGCCCTCGACCTCGACGTCGAACTGACCGCTCTTGCCCGGGACCAGCTTGACGGCCGTCCCGATCCTCGCCTCGATCGCGGCCGCGAGACTCGCAGCCCGGGGCTTGTAGTTTCACGCCAGGCAGTAACGGATGACGACCTGCATCGCGAGGCACCTCTCGCCGGAGCGCACCGGCACCGGAACGCTAGCACGCACCGCGCGATGCGCGCCCGCGTGGGCTGTTGCACTGGCGCTCGTCGCCTGCGGAGACAGCTCGCCCCCTGCCGCGGCGCCCGCCTCGACGCCCGCCGCCGTGGCGTCCCCCGGGCCGGCGGCGGTGGAAGGGCGCCCTGCGGTCGGCTCGAGCTCGCGCCGCGGCGACCCGCGCTGGGCGGCGGCGCTGGCGGAGGCCGAAGACGAAGGGGCCGCTGCCGCGCTCGCTGGTCACGTCGGGTTCGCCGCGCTCGCCGACGCCCTCGCCGACGAGGACGCAGTGCGCGCGCTTGCGCTCCGCGCGCTGCCGCACGCCGACCGCGCCGACCTCGCGCTGGGCGCGCTCGGCGCCGCGCTCCACGACGGCCGAGGCGATCGCGGAGGGGTTGCCGATGCCATCGAGGGCGCGCTGGTGGCGAGCCGGCGGGACGTGGAGAACGGCGACGCCGCGGGGGTCGTTCGGTGTGCGGAGGCGCTGGAGCGCGCTGCGGCGACGCCGGGCGGGGGGCTGGAGGGGGAGCGGGCTCGTGGGCTGGCGAGGAGGGTCAGGGAGCGGGCGAGGCATTGAGCGGGGGGCGACGGGGCTGTCGAGGGGCGACCCGTCGACCG
>JBKJLX010000622.1:0-5139 GCA_046596645.1 Polyangiaceae bacterium | reverse complement strand
GAGGATGCCCTTGAGCACCGGCGTCACCGCGAAGGTGGGGATGGCCTGGAAGCCGTCGCCCGCCATCTCGTAGACGAACTTCAGATCGTTCTTGTCGAGCGGGTCCTTCGCGGCGCCGACGCCGAGGGCGTAGATCGCGAGGTCACGCTCCTCGTAGCTGGTCTCGAAGGGGGGAAACTGGAAGCCGAGCGCCTGATCGACGTCGATGAGGTCGTTGCCACCCTTGGACTTCTTGTTGAGGTTGTCGAGGATGGGCTGCATCGACGATGTGATGTCGGCGGGGTGCTCGCTCCTGTCGAAGCTGGTGATGGTGGGCCAGTCCTTCTGCAGCTTCTCCGGCGAGACCGCCTTGCCCACCGCGTAGGCCTTGCCCATCGTGCGCTCCCAGCGGAGCTTGCCGTAGAAGCCGCCGCCGACCTCGAACAGGCTGCCGTTCTCGGTGCAGGACTCGTGGCAGAGCCAGGCGACGAGCGGCGCCACGTACTCGGGCTTCAGGTTGTCGAGCAGCTCCTTGGGGAGCACCGTCTCCGTCATGCGCGAGCCGGCGATGGGGGCGATGACGTTGCAGTGGACGTTCTTCTTCTTCCCCTCGATCGCCAGCGTCTGCCCGAAGCCGAAGAGGCCGAGCTTGGCCATCGCGTAGTTGGCCTGGCCGAAGTTGCCGTAGATGCCCGCCGCGGAGGAGGTCATCACGATGCGGCCGTAGCCCTGGTCGCGCATGGTGTTCCACGCGGCCTTGGTGACCTTGTACGCACCGAGGACGTGGACCCGGTAGATGAGGTCCCACTCCTCGTCGGTCATCTTCTGGAAGCTGACGTCGCGAAGGATCCCGGCGTTGTTGATGACGATGTCGACCTTGCCCCAGGTGTCGAGGGCGGTCTTGACGATGCGGTCGCCGTTCTCGACCGAGTCGAAGCTTGCCACCGCCTCGCCGCCGAGCGCCTTGATCTCGTCGACGACCTTCTGCGCGGGCGTGGCGTCGGCGCCACCGCCGTGCATCGAGCCGCCGAGGTCGTTGACCACGACCTTCGCCCCGCGGCTCCCCAGGAGCAGCGCGTGCGCGCGCCCGAGGCCGTTGCCTGCACCCGTGACGATCGCGACGCGGCCGTCGTAGCGGAGCTCGTTCGACATGGAAGACCCTCCCAGGAGGCATCCGACGACATCCGCCGGATGTTTCGTGTACGGAATATTCGCGTCGTGTGATGTCGTCAAGGTGGCGGTTCGCCCGGCGGCGAGGACGGCCCACGTGCTCGCCCCTCACGCCGCTCGGGCCAGGGTGCTGCTTGATCGGCTCAGCTTCGCTGGGGCGGGTGGCTGCTCTTCCGGGCGGGTGGCGTGGTCTTGCGCACCCTGACCCTGCGGGCGGATCCGCGGCTGCGCTCGTGAGCCGTCCTCGCCGCCGGGCTCTGGTGGGGTTGTGGGTCGTGGCGGGTGAGCGGAGGCCGGAGACACGGAGGAAGGCACGGAGTAGGGAGGGACTCCGTGGGTCGATCGATGAGGTGGTCGCTGCTGCTGCTGGGCGTGCTGGCGCTGACCGGGTGTGATCAGGGGTCGACGCCGTCGCCGCTGCCGTCGTGTGCGCCGCCAGCGAGCGCAGCGCCCTCGGCGTCGGTCGCCGCCTCGCCCATCGACGAGGAGGCGACCCTCGCCTTCAAGCGCAACGGCGCCGACGTGCGGACGCTCAGCCTGCGGAGGCTCCTCTCCACGCTGAAGCCGCAGATCGTGAAGGTCTACGACCCGTATTACAACCGTGAGAAGACGTTCCGCGCCCTCGCCATCGAGCGCGTCATGGAGCTGGGATTCGCCGGGCACGACGGCCAGCTCGCGGGGGTCGAGTTCCTCCTCCGCGCGAAGGACGGCTACACCGTCTCGCTCCGCGGCAGCCGGCTCCTCGAGGGCGGCGCGATGATCGCCTTCGAGGACGTGGAGGTGCCCGGCTGGGAGCCGATCGGGCCGCAGCGCTCCAACCCGGCGCCGTTCTACCTGATCTGGTCGAAGAAGGAGCAGGCCAGCCTGGAGACGCACCCGCGCCCCTGGCAGCTGGCGACGATCGAGATCGTGCGCTTCGAGCAGGCGTTCCCGCGCACCGTGCCCGCCGGCGTGCCCGAGGGCGACGGGGCGTGGAAGGGCTTCGCGATCTACAAGGATCAGTGCGTCCACTGTCACGCCATCAACCGGCAGGGCGGGCGCGTGGGCCCGGAGCTGAACCTCCCGAAGAGCGTGGTCGAGTACCGCCCGGCGGATCAGATCAAGGCGTACATCAGGAACCCGCTCGACTTTCGCTACTCGGCCATGCCGCCGCACCCGTCGCTGACCGACGAGAACCTCGACCAGATCGTCGCGTACTTCGAGGCGATGAAGAGCCGCAAGCAGGACGACGCGAAGCCGTGAGCGACCGGCGCGCCAGGGAGCACGCGGACCTGATGGCGGAGCGGGTGCGATCCATCCCCGAAGTCCTCGAGGCGTGGCTGGCCACCGATCCGCAGGTGCCTGCGATCGGCGGTCGTGGCCTGGTGGTGACGACCGGCGTGGGCTCGTCCGAGGCGCCGGCGCGTCGCTGCGCCGCGCTCCTCCGCCGCGTCGGCTGCTCGGCGACGTTCGTGCCCATCTCCGCGTTCGCGACGAGCTCCGCGCCGAGCGGCGCCGAGCTGATCGTGTTCTCGCAAGGTCTGAGCCCCAACGCGAAGCTCGCCGTCCCCCCCGTGCCCGCGCCGTCGTCGCACGGCGCGCAGGGCGCGTTCGAGAGGGTGGTGCTCTTCACCTCGCTGACGCCGGGCACGCCGCTGGCGCGCGAGCGCGGCCTCGACGCCGCGGTCGGGGTCGGCGTCGAGGTAGTGCTCCTGCCTCCGCGGCACGAGGACGGGATCCTGGCGCGCATCGTCGGCCCCATCATCTCCTCGCTCGCCGCACACCTCGCCATCCACGCCGGTGGTTGCGGGGGCCTCGCCGATCCGCGCGCGCACCGCCTCGCCGACGCCTTTCGCGCCGCCGCGGCCGCCGCGCCGGACCTTGAGCTACCGACCGCGGCGCGGCCGGCGGCGCTGGTCGCCTGCGCCGATCAGATCGAGATGGTGTTCGGCGCCGCCAACGCCTGGCTGGAGGGGCTGCGCGAGCCGCCGCCCTTCTCGTGGGACGTGCTGGGCCTCGCGCACGGCCCCTTGCAGATGGCGCACGACCGCCCGCTCCTGGCGCTGGCGCTGGAGCGCGCGGCGGTCGAGGGAGAGGCCGAGCTCTTCGATCGTCTGGAGCGGGCGCTCCCGGCGCCGCATCGCGTGCTCCGTCTGCGCGCCGAGCTCCCGCCGGGGCTGGCGTGGCTCGAACACGAGGCGGCGGTGCTCACCTTCGTCGCCCGCGAGCTCGACGCGCGCCCGCGCGATCTCGGCTGGGGCCCGGGCCGCGAGGATCAGCCGCTCTACGAGCTGGGCGCCCACCACGCACCGGGGGCTCCGGCCCCCGACCCCCGAGGGCCAGGCTTATCGAAGTGAAGTCGAAAACTGGACCGGCATTCAGGTGCTGATTAGAAGCGCAGTCATGCTGAACGACACTGAACGCCACGTCCTCGTCGCCCTCGTCCGCCTGGCTCGCCACAACCGCCATGCGACGACGATCCGCGTCGCTACCGCGATCGGTGCCCCCCCCGATGACGTCCGCGACGCCCTGCGGACGCTGGACGCCAGGGGGCTCGTCGACGCTGAACGGGTCCGCCTCTCCCTGAACGGGCTGGCGGTGGGTATGAGTCTGGGGGTCTCCTCCCAGGTGGGGGCGCGCCCCCGCCGTCGCGCGATGAAGGCTGCCGCCTGAAGCTACAAACGGCGACGCGGCGGGGAGCAAGAGCTCCTCGCCGCGCAGCGCGTCGCCCTCTCGGGCGACGGCGGGTCACGGCTCGTCGAAGACCGGACCGCAGGCCGCGACGCTGCCGTCGCAGCCGAAGTCGAGGCAGTCGGTGAAGCCGTTGCCGTCGTTGTCCACGCCGTCGGTGCACTCGGCGAACGTGTTCTCGACCGCACCGTCGCACTCGGTCACCGACGGGATCTGGCAGCTGAAGTCGGCGCAGTCGACGAACGTGTTGCCGTCCTGGTCGATGCCGTCGGTGCAGAGCGCGTTGGTGTTCTCGGCGTTGCAGACGGTGACTTCGGGGTTCTGCGAACAGCCGAAGTCGTCGCAGTCCGTCCGCGGGTTGCCGTCGCTGTCGGTGTTGCCGTCGTTGTTCACGCCGTCGTCGCAGATCTCGTTGGCGAGCTCCGTCCACAGGCTGTCGTCCAGCTCGGCGTTCTCGCCGCAGACCACGATGCCCTCGCGCGGCTCACCGGTGTCCGGGTCGGCGCAACCGGAGTCATCGCAGTCGGTGAGGCCGTCGCCGTCGTCGTCGTCGCCGTTCGAGCACAGCTCGTTGGAGCTGCGCTCCTGGATCACGTCCTGGCAGGCTGGGGCCTCGTAGCTGTCCCGGCAGCTGAAGTCGCCGCAGTCCACGAAGCCGTCGTCGTCGTCGTCGACGCCGTTGCTGCAGTCGGCCGCGGAGTACTCGCAGCGCTCCGGGTCATCGGTGCATGCGGCCTCGAGGCCGCCGTTGCACGCGGTGCGGTCGGCGCAGCCGGCGTCGTCGCAGTCGGTCATCCCGTTGCCGTCGTTGTCCTGCCCGTCGGAGCAGCTGACGTTCGAGTTCTCGGCCGGTGCGCCCGGCTCCGAACAGAAGTCGGAGCAGTCGAAGTCGCTGTCCTGGCCGTTCTCGTCGCCGCAGTCGTAGAAGCCGTTGCCGTCGTTGTCGCAGCCGTCGCTGCACAGGGCCTCGGTGTCCTCGATCTCCGCCGGTGTGCAGTCGCCGCCGGAGGAGGATGAGCTGGTGGTGGGCCCGCTGTTGGTGGTGGCGGTGGTGCTCTCGGTGCCGGTGGAGGGTCCGACGATCGAGCTCGACCCGCCGTCTCCGTCCCCGCCGCCCTCGCCGTCGTCGTCGGTGCCACTCCCGGTGCCGGTCGCGCCGGTGTCGTCGCCACAGGCTGCGACGAGCGCGAAAGCGGCGGCGAATCCGAGCGCCAGAGCCTGGGTGCGGGTATCCCGCAGGGCAGAGTTCAAGGTCTTCATGGGTCCTCCCGGGCGGTTGCCGAGCCAGCGCCGTGAGGAGCCGGAGCGGAAGCCGATTCA
>JBKJLX010000587.1:0-6562 GCA_046596645.1 Polyangiaceae bacterium | reverse complement strand
CGCGCCGCGACGACGACGACGCGTGGTCGGTGCTGCCGCGCTCGACCGGCGGCGTCCTCTTCCACGGCTCGGCGCCGGCGGAGTCGCTGGCGCGCGTCGGCGATCGCGCCGCGGTCGAGGCCGCGTTCCTGGAGTGGGCGCGGCCGGTGCGCGTCGACCGCGCCCGCTGGCGCGCGGCCGGGGTCGAGGAGAGCCTCGGCGAGATCGGCGCGCTGCCGGAGGGCGCGGTGAGCGAGTACCGCGGCATCCAGGCGAAGACGCCGACCTCGGCGGTGCTCGAGGGCGAGCTGTGGTCGCGCCCGCTGCGGACGGCGCTCACGCCCGACGCCGCCGAGGGCAAGCTGTGGTCGGCGCTCGTGTTCGGCAGCGAGCTGCTCCCCGAGCTCACCGAGCCGGAGATGACGATCCTCGCCAACGCCGGCGGCGCGGTCTCGCCGATGACCAGCTACCTCGCGATCGAGCCGGGCGTCCGCCCATCGACCGAGGGCCTGGAGGAGAGCGAGGGCGCCTTCGGCGAGGGGATCGGTCTCGGCAGCATAGGCACCGTCGGTCGCGGCGCCGGCGGCGGTGGCCGCGGGCACGCCCCGGACCACGCGGCGATCTTCACGTCGCTCCTGGAGGACGGCGTGAAGCGCTGCGGCGCCGCGGGAAAGACCCACGTCGACGCCGAGACCACGTTCGTCGAGGTCGTCGACGTCACCGCGAAGGTCGCGGGCGACGACGCCGCACGCAACCGGGGCCGCTGCGTCGAGGAGGCGGCGTGGGCCCTCGAGCTGCCGACCGACTTCGATCGGATGCGCCTCGGCCTCCACGTCGCGATGTAGCGTCCTCAGGATCCAGCCCGATGATCGAGGGTGCGACAGCCGCGTGCTACCTTGAAATCGTCGCGCGGCCCCGCCCGACATGCATCCGATGACGCACCCATCCCGCACGGCGCCCGCGACGGCGCGACCGGACGAGCCGGTCCGCGAGGGTGGCACCCGCGCGGCCCTCGATTGGTTCGCCGCGCAAGCTCGGGAGCGATTCGGAGCTCGACTGCGTGACATCAGGCTCTTCGGCTCGTGGGCGCGCGGCGAGGCGACCGCCGACTCGGACGTCGACGTGCTGGTGCTGGTCGACGACCTCACGGGTCCGGAGGCCCACGCGCTCGGCCACCTGGGAGGCGACGTCCTCTCGCGTCACGGCGTCCTCCTCGTCCCGCTGGCGATGTCCTCCGCTCGCATGCAGGAGCTCCGCGATCGCGAGCGCGCCCTGCCGCGGGAGATCGACCGGGATGGCATTCCCCTGTGACCGGCGATAATCGCCGCCGCAACATCGCTGACGAGCTGAGTCGCTCCGAGCAGGCCATGCGCGCCGCGGAGGCGCTGCTCGCCCTGGGCCTGCACGCCGACGCGGTCTCGCGTGGGTACTATGCGGCGTACCACGTGCTCAGGGCGCTCCTCTTCTCCCGTGGGGTCGAGCCGAAGACGCATGCCGGCGCGATCCACATGTTCAACACCGAGCTCGTTCGCCCCGGGCACCTCTCCTCCTCCCACAACCGCCTGGTAGGCGGGCTCCAGCGAGCGCGGGAGCTGGCCGACTACGACGCGGCCGTGGCGTTCTCGGCCGACGACGTCCGCGTGCTGATCGACGAGGCGTGCGTCTTCGACGGAGCGGCGCGCGAGCTCCTCCGCGTCGAAGGGTGGCTCGACTAGCCCCCCCGGAGCGATGGGCTCCACGCGAAGGCGATCCTTCGAGGCCTGCGTTCCTCCCGCCAGGTGTCATGATGCGCCGCGATGCGGCTCTTCGCGACGGATCTCGACGGGACCTTGCTCGACCGCGAGGGGCGCGTGCGCCCGCGCGACGCTGCCGCCATCGCCGACGCGCGGCGGCGCGGCGTGGTGTTCACCATCGCCACCGGTCGCCTCACCTCGGGCACGCTCGGCATTGCGCGCGAGCTCGGCCTCGACGCGCCGCTGGTCTGCGCGGACGGTGGGATCACCGCCTGTGCCGCGACCGAGCGCATCCTCGATCGCCGGCCCATCTCGACCGAGCGAGTCGAGCTGGTGCTGGGCGCCATCGCCGCGCGCGGCCTGGCGAGCTTCGTGTTCACCCACGGCCACATCCACTCCTGCGCTCGCGGCGTCCCCCACCACGGCTACGTGGGCACCTGGTCGCGATCGATCACCACCCACGAGGACGTTGGCGCCGCCGCCTGGCGTGAAGACCCCGACGGCGCAGTCATGCTCCTCGCCATGGGCGACCCCGCCACGGTGGACGATCTGGTGGCGAGGATGGCCGTCGAGGCGCCGGACCTCGACGTCCTCGCCTTCGATCTCGAGTCGGTGTTGCGCAACGAGGGCCGGCACCTGCGGTGCGCACGGTTCGTCGCGCGCGGCGTGTCCAAGGGCGCGGCGCTGGCCGCCCTGGCGGAGCGGCTCGGCGTCCCGCGCGAGCGGGTCGCGGTCGCCGGAGACTGGCACAACGATCTCTCGATGTTCGCCTGGGCCGGGCGCTCGTACGCCATGCCCCACGCCCCACCGACGGTGAAGGCGGCCGCCACCGACGTGCTGTCGGAGGGCGTCGCCGACGCGCTCGAGCTGTGGCTCGCGCAGGTGCCTGCGTGAGGGCCGGCCTCGCCGCGCTCGCTCTGCTCACCCTCGCGGGGACGGTCGCCTGCGCCGGCGCCAGCGAGGAGGGCGCGGCTGCGGACCCCAGTGCCGCCGCGTCGGCGGCGCAGGTCGCCGGCCCTCCCGGGGCCGCGCCCAGCGTGGCGGCGATCGGACCCGCCGGGTACGGCGCGCCGCTCTCGGCGAAGACCTTCCCCGATCGCGCGCCCGACGATGCCGCCGACGGTCACCCGCGGCTGTGGATCCGCGAGGCGGACCTGCCGCGCCTGCGTTCGTGGGCGCGACCGCAGAACCCGGTGTGGGCGAACGGCGTGCTCCCGCGCCTAGAGGACGCGCGCGCGAAGTGGGATGCCGGTGGCTTCGAGAAGAAGACCGACTGCGCCAGCACCGAGCCCTACTGCGAGTCCTTCGCGGAGCTGTTCGCGTTCGGAGCGCTGGTCGACCCCGACCCGGCCGCGCGCAAGGCGGACGCGGCGCGCGGCCGGAAGCTGCTGGTGTCGACCCTCGAGCGCATCGACAAGAAGGCCAAGGACGACCCGCTGAGCGACCCGACGCTCTCGGTCTACAACCGCTCGCGCTGGGCGGGCGAAGCCTTCGCGCTGTCCGTCGACTGGCTTCATCCGCACCTGACACCGCCGGAGCGGGCGCTCGCGCGGCGGGTGTTCCTGAGGTGGGCGGAGGAGCAGCTGCACGCCACCACCACCGAGAACAACCACCCCGAGCCGAAGGGCGTGGTCGCCGACCCGCGCCTGCTCGCCGACGTGCGCGTGCGCCGCTACTCGCTCAACAACTACTACGCCGCTCACGCGCGCAACCTGACGCTCATGGCGCTGGCGCTCGACCCCGCCGACGACCCGGAGGAGAAGGACGCGAAGCGGTCGTCGCCCAGCCTGCGCGGCTACCTGCAGAACGCCATCGGGGCCTGGTGGTACGTCGCGGACGACGTGATGCGGAAGGACGCGCGCGGCGGCATCTCCCCGGAGGGCGCGCAGTACGGCTTCCAGACGCTCGCCTACTACGCGCAGATCGCGCTCGCCCTGCGCACCGCCGGCAAGACCGACGCGGCGCTCTTCCCCAGGGGGTCGCCGCCGGTCGACCTGGGCGACAACCCGTTCTGGTCCGACGTGCTCCCGGCGACGCTCCACCTGGTGACGCCGGGTCGGGTGAAGGAGGAGAGCGGCGCGCTCGTCCACCAGGCGGCGAGCTGGGGCGACGACCAGCGCTTCGCGCTCGGTGATGGCGTGGACCTCTGGGCCACGTGGGGCCTGGAGGCAGCGCTGCGCGGCGACGGCAAGCGGCTCGAGGCCGCACGCTGGGTGATCCGCAACCTGCCCTCGCCCGACGAGGCCGCGTACATGAGGCGCGTGCGCGGCGACGACTATCCGCGCCCGTCGATCCTCCACTTCCTGATCACCGATCCCGACGCGCGCCCCGCGCGTGACCCGCGCGCGGCGATGCCGCTCACCCATCGCGGCGACGGCCTGGGCTGGGTGCTCGCGCGCACCGGGTGGGACGAGAAGGCCACGTTCTTCGGCGCCCACGCCGGCTGGATCCAGATGGATCACCAGCACGGCGACGGCGGCGACTTCTTCCTCTACCGGAAGGGCGAGTTCCTCACCAAGGAGCGCGCCGGCTGGGGCACCCACTTCGAGATGACCGATCTGCACAACGCGATGGCGCTCGAGAACGTGAAGCCATCGCGCGGCGGCGACCGGCGGGAGATGGTGCATACGCGCGGCTCGCAGTGGGTGCTGTCGCCGGCGGGCGATCCGACGCCGCTCGGCGTCCACACCGCGGCCGACGTCGTCCACGCCGCGTGGGATCTCACGCCGGTCTACAACTCGACCTACGAGGAGGTCCTCGACGTCGAGCACGCCAGCCGCAGCCTCACCTGGCTGGCCCCGGACGCGCTGGTGGTCGTCGACCGCGCGCGCACCAGGGTCGACGGGCGCTTCCGTCGGGTCTTCTTCCAGCTCCCCGCGGTGGCCGAGGTGAAGGGCGCGGTCGCCACCACGAGGACGGCGAAGGGGCAGATCCTGCGCCTCGAGGCGCTGCTGCCGGAGAGGGCGTCCCTGTCGAGCGCCGCGGTCACCGATGGGGGGGACGCCGAGAAGCGCTCGCCGGACACCGAGACGATGAAGGCGTTCCTGAAGATCGAGCCCGCGTCGATGGCCGGCAAGACGACGACCTTCGTCCACGTGCTCACCGCGGCGGACGCCGGCGGAAAGCCCGTCGAGGCGCGTCGCGTCGCGGTGGACGGCAAGGAGCTGATCGGCGTCGAGGTCGGCGGCGTCGCGGTGCTGGCGCCGGTCGACGCGCCGACCCTCGACCCGGCCAGCTTCAGCTGGACCACCGCCGCACCGCGCACCCTGGTGACGGGGCTGAAGGGCGGCGCTCGCTACACCGTGAGCTGCGCCGCGGCGGGCAGCGGGCGGAAGTGCAGCGCGAAGCGAGAGCCGGGCGGGACGTCGACGGTGAACGAGGCCGGTCTCCTCGACGTGCCGTCGAGGTAGCTCCCGTCGCCGCACCCGACGGTGCGGACCCCACGAGGAAGCGCGCGCACCGCTCGAGGCGGGCGCGCGCTCCAGTGTCCGGAGAGAGGGGCCGTCCGGGCGGCGGAGTCGCCTCCGCCGCTCGGATCAGCGGCTCACTCCGCTGCGGCGGGCTGCTCCTCGTGGATCACGACCTCGGCGCCGGCGCCGGAGACCAGACCGACCGCGAAGCCCTCGATGATCGTGTCCGGCGTGACGTCGATGTCGAGGCTGAGGAGCGTGTCCTCCGACCCGGGGAGGCGCGCGACCAGCGTCAGCTCGGCCGGGGGGGCGTCGAGCTCCACGTAGCCGGCGTCGTTCGGGTAGGAGGTCGCGGGCCAGAGCTCCACGAAGGCGCCCTCGGGGTCGAGGTAGCCGATGTCCACCGACGGCGCGCTCGGCGCAGCGTGGATGAAGCGGGCGCGAACGTTCCCCGCCTCGGGCGCGGACAGGTCGTCCTCGTAGATGGCGAAGGTGAGCTCGTCCGCATCGCCCTCGTCCGCCGAGGCGAGGCCGATGACGGCGACCGTCACCACGTCGCCGAAGTTCAGCTGGACCGGCTCTGCGGTCTCGGCGAGGGGCGTGCCGCAGCCGGCCGCGCCGCCGGCGACCAGGCGGATCGAGTAGGCGCCGCTGTGGTAGCCCGCGTAGTTGCCGATGTCCTTGAAGGACATGCCGTCGCCGCCTTCGATGGGGCCGATCTCCTCGGCCGACTCGGCGTCGATCAGGCAGAAGTCGTAGCCGCTGGCGTCGTCCGGCGAGAGGTGCGCGATGCGGAGGGAGACGCCGCCCGCGGGCTCGCCGCCGCCGGAGCCGGTGTCGCCGCCGGTGCCGGACTCGCCGCCGGTGCCGGGCGAGCCCCCGGTGCCGACCGAGGTCGGGGTGCTCGTCGAGCCGCCCGAGCCGCCGACGCCCACCGTGGAGGTGGTGTAGTCCCCGTCGCTGTCATCATCCCCCCCGCAAGAGCAGCTGCCCTTGCAGGCCGAGAGGACCATGAGGAGGCTGGCCGCGACCAAGCGCTGCGTGTTCATGAGTGGAAGCTCCTTCTGCCGGGAAACGCCCCAGCCCCGGGGGCGGAGCCCCTCGGAAGATTGTCGGCGAGCATACAGAGCCCCGCCTTGGTCGGTCTACGGGCCGTGCCGGCCGCACATCCCCTCGAATCGCCAGGTCCTTCAGCTGGGGACTTCAGTTGGGGAGGGCGCAGGAGCCGGAGACCTCTGCCGAGCGGTTGTTGTCCGTCCGGCACTCGTGCCAGGGGTGGGGCGGGCCGCCGTCGTCCACGATGGCGTACACGTCCCCACTCATCGGGTCGACCGCGAGCTCGAGGTCCTCGGAGGTGAGCGGGTAGAGGGTCCGGGTGGTGACGGCCTGACCGAGCGCACCCTCATCGACCCCGTAGAAGCCGACGACTACCCCGGGCTC
>JBKJLX010000552.1:0-6418 GCA_046596645.1 Polyangiaceae bacterium | reverse complement strand
GACGAGCTACCTGCTGGAGGCGCGCGCGATGTCGCATGGCCTCCTCGCGTGGTCGCCCCTCGATCCGTCGGCGTCGGTCGCAGGTCGCTTCACGGTGCGGGACGCGTACGACGGGGGCTCACACCTCGCCGGCATCTTCCCGCCCGGGTGGCCGGCGCTGCTCGCCCTCGGCGTCGTCGTCGGTGCCCCGATGGCGGTGGGGCCGCTGCTCGCGATCGCCCTCACCCTCTCCACCGCGTGGCTCGCCCGGGAGGTCGCCCGCGATCTGTCGGCGGCCGTGACGCTCGACGACGCGCAGCGGCGCGCGCTCGACCGGGTGCCCGCGCTGGCGGCGGTGCTGTCGGCCGCGTGCGCCTGCCTGCGCTACCACACCGCGGACACGATGAGCCACGGGCTGGCGGCCACGCTGGTCGCGGTGGCGCTCGCCGGCGCGCTGCGCTCGCGGGTCGACGAGCGGCGGGGTTTACGCGTCGGGGTCGGCCTCGCGCTCGGCTGGCTCGTCGCGACACGACCGATCTCCGGCGCGGCGATGGCCCTGGTGGTGGCAGTCGTCGCGCCCCGGCGCGTCCGCGACGCCGTCCCCTTCGCACTCGGCCTGGTGCCCGGCGTGGCGCTCCTCCTCGTGCACCAGCGCGCAGCGACCGGCGCCTGGCTCGCCTCCAGTCAGTCCCTCTATTACGCGCTCGCCGACGGGCCGCCGCGGTGCTTCCGCTGGGGATTCGGCCCAGGCATCGGGTGCCGCCACGAGCATGGCGACTTCGTCGCCGCGAACGTCGGGGAACAGTACGGAGCGATCGCGGCGATCGCCACCACGCTGCGGCGCCTGAAGGCGCACGGGGTCGACCCGCTGAACCTCGAGCCGCTGCTCGCGCTGGTCGTCGCCGGGGGCTTCGCGGCGCGACGCTCGCGCCTCGCGCGGTGGGTGGCGCTGGCGCCGCTGATCCTCCTGGCGGCGTACGCGCCGTTCTACTTCGACGGGAATTTCCCGGGCGGCGGCGCGCGCTTCCTCGCAGACACCCTCCCGGTCGAGCACACGCTCGGCGCGCTGGGGGCGATGCTGATCGTCGCCCGCTCGGGGTCGCTCGCCGCGCGCTCGCCTGACCGGGTGGCCGCCGCAGTGGTCGCGCTCGCCCTCGCTGGCTTCGCCGTGCGGGCCGGGTTCGACCACGCGCTCCTTCGCGATCGCGAGGGCGGCGTTCCCATGTTCGATTCCGCGGTGGTGCGCGCCGCCGGCGTGACCCGCGGCCTGGTGTTCGTCGACACCGACCACGGCTTCGCGATCGGCCACGATCCCGGGCTCGCCCCCGGGGAGGGGGTCCAGGTCGTGCGGCACCTGGGGGACGATCTCGACCGATGGGCGTGGACGCTGCGCGGTCGCCCGCCCGCGTACCGCTACGTCCTCTCCTCGCTGGCCGACGGCGCGCGGGCGGAGGCGCGCCTGGTCCCCTTCGAGCCGCCGGAGGTCGGCCGCATCGAGGGCGAGAGCCTGTGGCCTGCCGCGGCGGCGACCGGGGCCAGCGCCTGGCCGCGCTGGGCGCAGGGCACGTGCGCCTCCGCCGGCAGGTGGCTCGGCGTGTCACTCGCCGGAGCCGAGGGAGAGATCGATCTCGACCTCCCCCACGCGCTCGGCGCGCCGAATATCGCGCTCGGCGTCCGCCTGCACCGCGAGCCGGGCGTCACGGTGCGCGCCGCCCTGGTGATCGACGGTGCGATGGTGGCGGAGGGGGCGCTGCCCGACCCCGCGCCGGACGGAGCCGGCTGCGAGGAACTTTCGCCCTTGCGAGCTCCGGTGGCCGCGACCCGGCAGGTCCGCCTCCGGCTCCTCGTCGCCGCCCCGCCGGCCCCGGTCGCGGGCCGGACTGCGACCGATCCGGTGGTCGCCCTCGACGCCATCGCGATCGAGGTGCGACATTGAGGATCGCCAGGAAGCATGGGACCCATCGGGGGGTCGTACCGCGGGGGGAGGGGTCATGACCAAGAGCGAGCTCATCGAGGCCATCGCCGGACGCGCCAGCCTGACCAAGGCGCGCGCCGAGCAGGCGGTCAACTGCGTGTTCGATGCGATGACCGAGGCGCTGCAGCGCGGCGAGGGCATCGAGATCCGTGGCTTCGGGAGCTTCACCGTGCGGCCCTACAAGCCGTACAGCGGCCGCAACCCGCGCACCGGGCAGGCGGTCCTGGTGCCCGCCAAGCGCTTGCCGTTCTTCAAGGTCGGCAAGGAGCTACGCGAGCTGGTCAACGAGAGCCGTCGCTTCGCCATCCAGGGAGACAGCTCTCCCGACGACGACGTGGACGAGGACGATGGCGAGGGCGACGACGACGAATGACACCTCCTGTCGCGGGCGCGAAGCTCGCCGAGACGATGACCGAGCTGACGCGCGGCATCGTCGATCTCCACGTCAAGGCCGAGCTGGAGGAGCGCCTCGCGAGCGGTCGCGAGCTCAGGGTGAAGGCGGGCTTCGACCCGACGAGGCCCGACCTCCACCTCGGGCACACCGTGTTGCTCCAGCAGATGCGGCGGTTCCAGGACCTGGGCCACCGCGTGGTGTTCGTGGTCGGCGACTTCACCGCGATGGTGGGGGACCCCACGGGGAAGAACGAGGCGCGCCCGCGCCTCTCTCGCGAGGAGGTGCTGGCCGCCGCGAAGACGTACACCGAGCAGGCCTTCAAGGTGCTGGACCCTGCGCGCACCGACGTCGTCCACAACTCGGAGTGGCTGGGCGCCATGGGCGCCAGCGGCATGATCGAGCTGGCGGCGAAGAACACGGTCGCCCGCATGATGGAGCGCGACGACTTCGCCAGGCGCTACGCCGCGGGCCGGCCCATCCACATCCACGAGTTCCTCTACCCCCTGCTCCAGGGCTGGGACTCGGTGGAGATCGCCCGACGCTTCGGCCACTGCGACGTGGAGCTGGGCGGCACCGACCAGCTGTTCAACCTGCTGGTTGGCCGCGACCTCATGAAGCGCGAGGGGCAGACCCCTCAGATCGTGATGACCACGCCCCTGCTCGAAGGGCTCGACGCCCGGGTGGAGGATGGCAAGGTCGTCGGCGCCAAGATGTCGAAGAGCGCCGACAACTACGTCGGCATCGACGAGGCGCCGGCGGTCATGGTGCAGAAGCTCATGCTGGTCGACGACCAGGTGATCTGGCGGTACCTGGAGCTGCTCTCGTCGAGGAGCGTCGAGCAGGTGAAGGCGCTCCGCGAGGACGTGGTGGCCGGCCGCTCCGACGTGATCACGGTGAAGGAGGCGTTCGCCCGCGAGATCGTCGGGCGCTTCCACTCGGCGGCCGAGGCCGATCAGGCCTTCGAGCGCCGGCGCGAGGTGGCCAAGGGCGCCGCCCCCGACGACACGCCGGAGGTCGCGGTCCCTGCCGAGGGCGACGGCGTGGGACTCCTGCGCGCGCTCACCGTCGCCGGGCTGACCAGATCCAACTCGGAGGCGATGCGCCTGGTCGAGGGCGGCGGGGTCCACCTCGACGGCCGCGCGCTGGGCAAGGACGACGCGCGCATGCGCTTGCCGCTCGGGCGCCACCTGGTGCGGGTCGGGTCGAAGAACCGGCGCTTCGCCTGGCTCGTCGTGGCATGACGCGCCGCGGGTGGCTCGGCCTCGCGCTGCGCGGCCTCGCCCTCGCGGTCCTCGGCGCCGAGGTGGGGTGCAGCAGCGACGAGCCGCCGCGCACGCCGGGGCCGCAGCCGCTGCCTCCGCTGGCGACCTCCGATCTCGGCGCGCTGATCCCGGCGGCCGGCCTCTCCTGGGCGGTGCGAGCGCGGCCGCGCGAGATCGCCCAGGTGCCGTGGTTGATCCCGGCCATCGCCGCGTTCGCGCCAGAGGAGCGCCTCGATCGCTGGAGGACGACCATGGCCTTCGATCTCCGCCAGACGACGGAGGCCTGGTTCGCGCGCCACGATCTCGGCGCTGGCCCCTCCGACCTCACACTGGTCCGCCACAACGGCCGCCCCGAGGAGCTGGAGCGCGGGTTCCTCGCGCGCATCAGCCAGGATCCGGTGCGCGCCGAGGATCGCCCGGACGTGGTGCGCATTGGCGGTCGCATCGGCCCCGAGGCTCACGGCTTCGTGCGGCTGGGGCGCGACGTCGCCGCGTACCAGGAGCGCGGCGAGCCTGCGCGCGGCGTGCTGCGCATCGTGGCGGCGCGCGCGGCCGGTCAGCTCGGCGAGGTGCGCGATGTCGTCCACGCCGACCCGCTGGGGGCGCTGCTCACGCGCTTCGGCGCCGCGCCGCTGGTGGCCATCGCGCCCGGACCCTTCGACGCGATCCCCGAGGTCGGTGGCGAAGCGGCGCGCCTGCTCTCGGTGGCGACCGGCCTCGGCGCCTCGCTTCGCCCCACCGCGCGCCGGCGCCTCGGCCTCGCCCTCGCCGTAGCCGGCCCCTTCGGCGACGGCGCGGCGGGCGCGAGCGAGGTGCTGCTCCACGCATGGGAGCACCTGGCGGCGAGCGAGACCGGTCGGATCCTCGCGCTCGACCGGACGATGGAGGAGCCGCTGTCGACCCACACCCCGGAGGCCGTGGCGCTGTCGCTGGAGCTCGATCCCACCCGCGTCGCCGAGGGGCTGCGAGCGCTGGTGGAGCAGGACCTCGACGCGCTCCTCGGGCGGCCCCGCTGACGCAGCAGCTCAGCGACGCAGACGCTGACTCAGCCTCCGGGTGAGCGCCTGGTAGAGCGTCGGCGAGAGGCGCTTGAGGCCCCACATCGCCTTGCCGTCGGGATGAGGGAGCGCGTAGAGCGCGTCGCTGCGGGCGGCGGCCAGCGCGCACTCCGCCACCTGGTCGGCCTGGATCTTGGTCGACTGCATGCGCTTCTCGGCGATGCCGACCTTCATGCCGTTGGTGCGGCCAGAGCTCATGATGTTGGTCTGGAAGAAGCTCGGACACAGGACGGTGACGCCCACGCCCGAGCCGTGCAGCTCGCCCTGCATCGCCTCGCTCATCGCGACGACGGCGAACTTGGTCACGTTGTAGGGCGCCATGCCGGGCACGGCGATGAGTCCGGCCATCGACGCGACGTTGATGATGTGGCCGCGACCCTGCCGGCGGAAATAGGGGACGAACGCGTGACAGCCGTGGATCACGCCCCACAGGTTGATGTCGATCTGCCACTTCCAGTCTGCCAGCGGCACGTCGCCCACGTTGCCGGCGACGGCGACCCCGGCGTTGTTGATCGCGAGGTCGATCCCGCCCAGGTCCTTCTCGCCGGCGTCGACCAGGGCGGCGACCTCCTCCGCCGAGCGCACGTCGCAGCGGCGCACAGTGCCCCGCCCGCCGGCGCGGATCACGTCCTCCAGCGTCTTGGCCGCGCCCGCCTCGTCGACGTCGGTGATCAGAACCGCGCCGCCGCCCTTCGCGATGCGCAGCGCGAACGACCGCCCGAGACCGCCGCCTGCGCCCGTCACCACAGCCCGGATGCCGTCCCTGGGAATCAACGTCGTCCTCCCCCTACGCGCCCGTGCGCGACCACCGCGGCGCCGAGTAGCGCCAGCGGCCCAGTCATCCTTTCTCGCGGAGACGCCGGCGTCGAGTGGCAACCGACCCTCGTCTCGGCCCCCGCGCGCTGGGGCGCTGGGGCGGCGCGCGACCTCACGGGGCCTTCGGCGTGGCAACGCGCGTCAGGTAGAAGAAGTCGCGCGACATCTCCTTGCGGATGTAGTCGTTCTCCGTGAGCTCGAAGCCCTTGGCGATGGGCACCACCACCCGGTCGCTGGCGCGGCCCTCCTTCGGCTCGGCAGCCTTCTC
Organism: Polyangiaceae bacterium; assembly: GCA_046596645.1. Lineage (GTDB taxonomy): Bacteria > Myxococcota_A > Polyangia > Polyangiales > Polyangiaceae > JBKJLX01. The sequence goes on along the minus strand of JBKJLX010000552.1, from coordinate 666 downwards.
CACGGTGACGAACTTCGGGTAGGAGAAGTTGACGTCGAGCTGCGCGACGTCCGCCGCCCCCGCGAACTGCATGGCGGTGGCGATGGTGGTCGCGCTCGTCGCCTCGCTGATGCCCACGTAGAGGATCGCCCTGTCCGGCGAGAGGCCGATCGCGCTGCGGCGGATCACGGTGTTCTTGTCGAGGGTCGCGCCCCAGTGGGTGTTCGTCTCCAGCTGCAGCGCGGGGTGGAGCTTGGCCTCCTCGACCATGCACATCGGCGTCTGCCGGAACCAAACCATCTCGTCCTTGCGCGCCTGCAGCGCCTCCCAGGAGCGGATCTCGATCACGTCGCCGGGGAAGGCGGCGACCGTGCACGAGGAGACCCGCGGCGGGACGAACGTGACCCCGTGGGCCTTCATCCCGTACTGGCCGTGCGTCGTCTTGAAGCCGCCGTTGAAGACCGCGAGCACCGTGGCCAGGTCGGCGTCGGCGACCAGGCCGGTGCGCGCGAGCTTCTTCGCCTCCTCGTCCTTGGTCATCGGCTCGTGCACACCCGCCACCAGATGGAGGCGCACCTGCCGGAGATCGGCGGCGGCGACGACGACGCTCGACCAGCTGCGGTTCTTGTCGGGGTGGAGCAGCGTCTTCCACAGCGGCGGCGGTTCGCCGGGGTTCCTGGCGTCGAC
>JBKJLX010000478.1:0-10372 GCA_046596645.1 Polyangiaceae bacterium | reverse complement strand
ACCATGCCCATGTAGATGGCGACACGGTCACCCTTCTGGATGCCGTTGGCGGCCAGGGCGTTGGCGAAGCGCACCGTCTCCCGGTGAAGCTGGTCGTAGGTGAGCGTACGCGTCGCGCCGAGCTCGCCCTCCCAGATGATCGCCGCCTTGTTGCGGCGCCAGGTGCCGACGTGCCGGTCGAGGCAGCTCTCGCTGGCGTTGAGCGTCGCGCCGAGGAACCACTTGGCGTTCGGCAGCTTCCACTCGGAGGTCTTCGTCCACGGCGTGCGGAAGACCAGCTCCGCGGTCTCGCGCTTCCAGAAGCTCTCCGGGTCGTCGAGGCTCTCGCGGTAGAGGCGGTCGTATTCGGCGCGCGACCCGATGCGCGCCTTCTCCACGAACGTGTCGCTGGGCTCGAACCGCCGCTGCGACTCCCTCTGCACGCTCGTGTTCGACTCGTTCGCCATCGCGTCTCTCCTCCAGCCATCGGCCCCGCTCGGTGGGGGCCAGGGGCGGGGAGGATAGCCCGCTCGCTCACCAGAGCGCGTAGCCGGCGCGCAGGCTGGGCCCGAAGGCGGGGAGGACCGGGCCGTCCCAGGCCTTCCGGCCGGTGCCGTCGGTGATGCCGGTGACGCCGTCGACCCAGGCCTCGAGCGCGACGCCGAGGAGGACGCGCTGCATCTCCGCCTCGAGGCCGATCTCGGCGACGCCGAAGGGGTCGAAGCCGCTGCCGTCGTAGGCGACGCCGCCGCCCTCGAAGTCGACCTGGTCCCAGCCGAGCCCGCCGCCGAGCGCGCCCACCAGCCGCACGGTGCGACCGGTGGTGAACAGGCGGACGCCGACGCCGCCGCGCAGCGACGTGCGCGACCACGACGTCGCGCCGTCGCTGGTCTCGCCGGAGGAGCCGCCCAGCGCGCCCACCAGCTCGAAGGCGGCGAATGGCGCGACCCGCCAGCCGCCACGCGAGGCGAGCAGCGCCGAGATGCCGTTCGACGCCTCCACCGGGACCGACGGTCCCGCGACCGGCACCAGCAGCGACCCCGCGAGCAGCCCGTAGGGACCGGTGGGCGCGCGATCGGTCCGCGCCGATGGCGGGAGTGGTGGAGGAGGTGGCGCCGGCAGCCCGCGGGCCTCGCCGCTGCCGGCCTCGCCGCGGACGTCGAGCGCCTCGCCGGGCGCCACGTCGATGGTGAGCGCGGTCCCCTCGCCCACCAGCCGCACCTCATGGCGCCCCGCGCGCAGCGCCCCCGACCAGTTGCCGCGGCCCACGACCTCGCCGTCGATCTCGATGGGCGTGGACGGCGAGCGCGCGGTCACCCGCACCGCGCCGGTCGCGAAGGGCAGCGAGAAGGAGATCGCGCGCTCCTCCCCGCTCGCCACCTGGAGGCGCTCCTCCTGGGGCACGCGGCCGTTGGCGCGCGCCACGACCCGGTGCGGGCCCGGCCCCAGCGGCACCGCCTGCTGGATCGAGCCGGGCGGGAGGTCCTCACCGTCGATCGCCACCACGGCGTCGGCCGGGTCGACGGTGATTCGCACGAAGGCGAGCAGCGCGCGCAGCTCGCGCAGCGAATCCTCGATGACGCGGCGATCGCCGGGCGACATCTGCACGCCGTGGCTGGCGATCGCTCGCTCCAGCGCGGCGATGGCGCGGACGTAGTGGAAGCGGTCGCGGTGGCACAGCGCCTGGTTCACCAGCGGGCTCGGCCCTGGCTTCGCGGCGTAAGCGGCCTCGAACTCGGCCAGCGCTGCCACCATGTCGCCGCCGCGATAGAGGCGGACGCCGTTGTCCATGTGGAGGGCGTAGCGTTCGGACGGCGAGGCCGGTGCGGCCGTCGGTGGCGTCGACGACGGTGTCGAGGACGGCGGCGCACCTGGCATTGCGGCGGGCGTGGTGGTCGAGCCCTGCGCGTCGGCGCGGCGCGGGCCGAGCGCGCTCCACGCGGCGGCGGCGAGCACGACGAGGAGGAGGGGACGACGCACGCGCGCAGCAGGCTAGCAGTCGGGCCGCCTGGCCCCCGCGACGGGATCGGGCGCTTCAGCGATCGCGGAGCTCGAGACCGGCCGCGACGCCCCGGCGCGGCGCGCTGCGCGTCGCCGCCGGCGGCGCGCCCGGTGCGGGCTCCTTGGGGGCCGTGACACGTCGCGCGGGCACCTGGACCGGTTCCGCGCTGGCGACCGGCTCGGCCGGCGGAAGGTCGGAGGCCAGCTCGGTGCGCGGCGGCTCGCGGTGCGCGGCGGCTGGCGCGTCGGGGGTGCCGACCGTCGCATCCTTCCCGGGACCGGTCAGGCCGAGCGCGCTCAGGCCCAGCAGCGCCAGCACGCCACCTGCAACCAGCGAGGCCATCCCGATGGCGATCGGTCGCGCGCGCCCACGGCGTCGCGCGCGCCGCAGCGGCAGCGGCTCGGTGCGCGCCGGCGACGAAGAGGGCCCACCCAGCGCTTCCACCGTCGTCGGATCGTGCCCTGCGGCATCGGGGTCGCCCGCGGCCGCGCGCTCCAGCGCCTCGCGCATCCCCCGTGCGTCCTGGAAGCGGCGACGGCGATCGCGCGCCAGCGACCGCGCGATGACGGCCGCCACCGGCGCCGGCACCGCGGGGTTCCAGGTGCGCACGTCGGGCGCATCGGTCGAGCAGACCGAGACCACGATCTGCTCGTAGGTCCCGCCGGCGTGGGGCGCACGCCCGGCCAGGCACTGGAAGAGGATGGCGCCGGTCGACCAGAGATCGCTGAGCTCGTCGACGTCGGGCAGGCCCTGCGCCTGCTCGGGGGACATGTACATCGGCGTGCCCAGGACCACACCCTCGCGCGTGAGCGAGCCCGGGATCAGCGCGCCCTGCGTCCGCACCTTGGATACGCCGAAGTCGACGATCTTGATCGTCGCGTCGGCGCCGGGCGGGCTCCCCGCCGGGCCGACCAGCACCAGGTTCTCCGGCTTCAGATCCCGGTGCACGACGCCGGCGGCGTGCACACCGTCCAGGCCACGGAGTAGCTCCCCGGTGATGCGGAGCGCGGCGTCGAGCTCCAGGCGCCCCTCGCGGCGGAGGACCGCGCCGAGGTCCTCGCCGTCGAGCCGTTCCATGACGACGAAGGGCAGGCCGTCCTGCCCCAGCCCCGCGTCGAGCACCTCGACCACCTGGTCGCCGGCGGCGGCGCGCGCCGTCCGCGCTTCGCGCAGGAGGCGTCCGCAGGCACGCTCGCTCGCGCCCGCCTTGACCAGCTTGATCGCGACGCGCCGGCCGGTCGGCTCGTGCACCGCCTCGTGGACCTGGCCCATGCCGCCCCGACCGATGCGCGCGCCGAGCACGTAGTCGCCCACGCGGCCCGGGGGCGGCGGCTCGCTGCTGGGGCGGGACGGCACGGAAGCGACGGACATCGCGGGCTTCTTCTCTTACGCGGCGAGCCCTCGCAGGCTACCCCGGGGCGCTGAGCGCCTCGGCGCGGGGGCCCTGTGGAGAACGGTCGAGCTTATGCCGGGGCCGGGTCGTGCCGTCCCGCACGGCGAGGAAGCCCACGATCTCCAAGACCTCTGTCCGTCGCGTTCGCACCCTGATCGCCGCCGCCTGTGTCGCTGTCGCCGGCCTCGCCGGCACCCCGCCCGCCTCCGCGGGCCTCTTTCAGGTCACGCCGGTCCGGCTGCCCCTTTCTTCCACGGTGAAGAGCGGCATCCTCACCATCAAGAACCAGAACAAGGAGCCGATGCGCGTGCAGGCGTCCGGCTTCGCCTGGAGCCAGGGCCCCGACGGGGCGCCGGTGCTGACCGGGAGCACCAACCTGGTGTTCTTCCCCTCGATGCTGGTGCTCTAGCCGGGTGAGTCGCGCAACATCCGCGTCGGGTCCGCCACCGGCCCCGGCGCGGTCGAGAAGACCTACCGCGTCATCGTCGAGGAGCTGCCGCCGCCGAGGCGCCCCGGGGACGACAACGCCGTCCGCGTGCTGGTCAGGATGAGCATCCCGGTGTTCATCCTGCCAACGCCGGATCGTCGCACTTCATGACCAAGGCGCTGTCGGTGTTCGCCGTCGACGGCGAGGGCAAGCAGCTCTTCTCGCAGGACCTGCCCGCCTGGTACGTGCTCGCCGGCGATAGACGCCAGTACGCGATCGACCTGATCGAGTTCTGACACGCTCCTGCATCACAGCCTCGACCGGGTCCGCGACGCGCGGGTCCGGCGATGGGCGTTTCCGCGGCGCTCTCGGATCAGGTCCGGGCCTGCGGCTCCCCGGCGGTAGGCGCGGCCTGTAGCAGCGGGTCGAGCTGCCCCTTCCGATCGAGATCCGCGATGTCGGTGAAGCCGCCGAGCGGCCGCCCGTTGACGAACACCTGCGGCACCGTGCGCTGCCTGGTGGCCTCGACCAGCCAGCTGCGGAGGTCGGGGCGATCGTCGACCCGGATCTCCTCGAAGGCGACGCCCTTCTTCGACAGCAGCGCCTTGGCGCGGGTGCAGTAGGGACAGTAGTCGGTCGAGTAGACGATCACGCGCGCCGGCATCCGCCCAATCTGCCGCCCCACGAGCCGCGCCGCAACCTCTCCAGCTGCCTCCCGCAGAGTGGCGAGAGGGCGGTACGCTGCGCCCCGTGTCCGACAAGACCATCCACCTCGAGCAGTACTCGGCAGACGCGCGGCAGATCGTCGCGAGCTCGCAGCAGCTCGCCGACGAGCGCCAGCACGCCGAGGTCTCCCCGTTGCACCTCCTGGTGCGGGTGCTGGAGCGCGACCGCGGCGTTCACGAGGTGTTCAAGAAGGCAGGGGCCGACGCGAACGAGGCCATGCAGCTCGCCGAGATCCAGCTGCGCAAGCTGCCCAAGGCGCCGGGTCAGGTCGCGTACGTCGGGCCGCGCATGCTCGACCTCCTGTCGCGTGCCGAGCGCGAGTCGCAGCGCGACAAGGCCGACGCGGTCGGGGTCGAGCACCTCCTGCACGCCCTGGCGCAGGAGATCCGCGGGCACGCCGGCGAGATCCTGAGCTCGCAGGGGATCGGGCCGGGCGCCTTCCGTCCCCACATCGGCGCGCTCACCGCCGCGCCGCCGGGCGACACCGGCCGCACGTCGTCGCTCCAGTCGGGAGTCCTCGGCCGCGCGCGCGGCACCGGCGCCGACGCTGTGAGCGGCCTGGGCGACGCTGCGGGCTCGGTGCGCGACCTGGTGAAGGAGTCGCGCGAGGGTCGCTTCGATCCCGTCATCGGCCGTGACACCGAGGTGCGCCGTCTGCTGCAGATCCTGGAGCGACGCTTCAAGAACCACCCGCTGGTCATCGGCGAGCCGGGCGTGGGGAAGACCGCGCTCATCCGCGGGCTCGCCGACCGCATCGCGCGCGGTGACGTGCCGACCAACCTGGCCGGCGCGCGCCTCTTCGAGCTCGACACCGGCGCTCTCGTCGCGGGTGCCAAGCTCCGCGGCGAGATCGAGCAGCGCCTGAAGGGCCTGGTCGACGTGCTGCGCTCGGTCGGCGACGGCGAGGTCATCCTGGTGGTCGAGGACTTCGACGCCATCTTCGGCCAGGGGGTGCAGGGCTCGGGCGTGGGCGAGCTGCTCAAGCCGCTCCTCGGCCGCAGCGAGATCCGCATCATCGCGACGACGACCACCGAGGGTCTGCGCAAGATCAACGAGCGCGACGCCGCCATCGTCCGCCGCTTCAGCGCCATCACGCTGGAGCCGCCGAGCAACGACCAGGCGATGGAGATCCTCCGCGGCATCTCCGAGCGCTACGAGACCCACCACCGCGTCCGCATCGACGAGAGCGCGGTCGCCGCCTCGGTGACCCTGGCCAAGCGCTACCTCTCCGACCGGGCGCTGCCCGACACCGCCGTCGATCTCCTCGACGAGACCGCAGCCCGCAAGCGGGTCGAGGTCGACGGGATCCCGGCGGAGATGGACGCGATGCTCCGCCGCTCCGAGGCGCTCAAGGCCCAGCTGAAGACGCTGGAGGGCGACAGCGATCGCCAGGGCGAGCAGGTGCGAAAGCGACTGCAGAAGGAGTACGACGAGCTGGCGCCCAAGGTCGGCGACATGCGCGAGAAGATCGCGTCCCGCCGCGGGGTGGTGGCCGCCGTCCAGCAGATCCGGAAGGAGCTGTCCGAGGCGACCACCGCGCTGGAGACGGCGAAGACCGACAAGAACTTCGCCAGGGTCGGCGAGCTCGAGCACGTCACCATCCCCGACATCAAGAAGCGGCTGACCGCGGCGGAGGAGGCGTCGCAGCGCACCGGCGCCGCTCCCGCCGAGTCGTCGAACGTGGTCTCGGAGAGCGACGTCGCGACGACCCTCGGCGACTGGACCGGCATCCCGGTGCAGAAGATGCTCGAGGGCGAGGCGGAGAAGCTCCTCAAGATGGAGGAGCGCCTCGCCCAGCGGGTCATGGGGCAGATGGAGCCGGTGCGCGCCATCGCCAAGGCGGTGCGCCGCGGGCGCGTCGGCCTCCGCGACCCGGGCAAGCCGATCGGCAGCTTCATGTTCCTCGGGCCCTCGGGTGTCGGGAAGACCGAGCTCGCCAAGGCTCTGGCCGAGTTCCTCTTCGACGACGAGGCGGCGCTCACCCGCCTCGACATGAGCGAGTTCATGGAGCGCCACATGGCGCAGCGCCTGATCGGCGCGCCCCCCGGCTACGCCGACAGCGAGCAGGGCGGGTTTCTCACCGAGGCGGCTCGCCGCCGGCCCTACAGCGTGCTGCTGTTCGACGAGGTGGAGAAGGCCCACTCCGACGTCTTCAACCTGCTCCTGCAGGTCCTCGACGACGGCAGGCTGACCGATGGCCGGGGGAGGACGGCGGACTTCTCGAACACCGTCGTCATCATGACCAGCAACATCGGCTCCGGACGCATCCTGGAGACGAGCGCCAACGTCTTCGAGACCGAGGAGGGCCGCGAGGCCGTCCGCGACGTGCTCCTCGAGGAGCTGCGCAAGTTCTTTCGCCCCGAGTTCCTCAACCGGGTCGACGACATCGTCGTCTTCAAGACCCTCACCAAGGTGGATCTGCGGGGGATCGTCGACATCCAGCTGAAGCGGCTGGAGCACCTCCTGGCCGACCGCGAGATCAAGGTCGAGGTCTCGGAGGAAGCGAAGATGCGCCTGGTCGAGCTGGGGTGGGAGCCGAGCCTGGGGGCGCGACCCCTGAAGCGCGCGATCTTGCGGGAGATCCAGAACCCCCTGGCAGAAACCATCCTTCAAGGGGGATTCGGCCCGGGAAAGATCGTACGAGTCGGCGTCGACGGAGACCGCTTCACCTTCGAGTGAACGACTCCGTCGGGCCCTGGCGGTGCTGTCGCGGTGTGTTGTCGGTTCAGCACACGTGACGGTGCCGCGAATTTGCCCAGGGTCGGCTGTCGATCGAATGATCGCCCCGCTGGCCCGTCCAACGAGCCGCTTCGAGCTCAGGTCGCGTTCACGCGTTCAGGGCTCGGTGGTCCGCGGCGGGTCGGTCTCGATCTTGCGAAACGGCTCGGTTCCGACGATGGTGCGCGCGCCCGGGCGACCGGGCTGAGGAGATCAAAATGCGTCTTGGACTTTCGATGATGCTCATGGCGGCGCTTGCCGCGGGTTCTGTGGCCTGTTCGTCCAGCACGGGCGACGGCGCGGGCGGCTCCGGCGGCGCGGGCAGCGGCACCGGTGGTGACGATGCAGGCTCCGGCGGCGGGACGACCGCCGCGGTGGGCACCGGCGGCGGCGCTGGCACTGGCGGCGGCGACGGCAGCGACGGCCTCTGCGAGACCGAGAACGTCGCGGTCGATGCGGCCGGCGAAGCGCTCTGCGACGTCGACTGCGAGCTCGCCTTCTCGGGCGGCAACCCGGACTTCGCGCAGTGCACCATCACCTGCGCTCTGGACACGGACTGCGGTGACGAGCTCGTCTGCTTCGTCGACGCGGCCAGCGGCGAGGGCGTGTGCCTCTTCGACTGCATCGACGGCAACGCCTGCCCCGGTGTCGGCGAGTACGTCTGCGATCAGGAAGCCTTCTTCTGCGATCCGGACGGCGTCTCGGAGTGAGTCGACCGCCGCGCCACCTCGGCGCGGCGAAAGACAGCGTCAGGGCCGCCTCCCGCAAGGGGGGCGGCCTTGCCGCTTTTCAGCGGGCCTCGCCGCGACCCAGCGGGCCCCATCCGCGCCGCCCGTCTTCCTCTTGACGTGACGGGCCGAGCCGATAGAGTGCGCGCCCCCGCCTCCGAGATGGCAGCCCCAAGTGCCTGCACCCCCACCCCGGGGGCCGCGCAGGCCGCCTACGAGGGACGGAATCGTCGAAGGACCTGGACATGTACGCAGTGATTCGCACGGGTGGCAAGCAGTACCGGGTGACCGAGGGGCAGACGCTTCGCGTCGAGAAGCTCCCCCAGGGGGAGGGCGAGGCCGTCTCGTTCGCCGAGGTCCTGATGCTCGGTGGCGACTCGCCGAAGGTCGGCCAGCCGACCGTCGCCGGCGCCAAGGTCGAAGGGAAGATCAAGAGCCACTACCGCGGCCCGAAGATCATCGTCTTCAAGTTCCGCCGCCGGAAGAACTACCGCCGCAAGAACGGCCACCGTCAGCCCTACACCGACGTCGTGATCACCGGCATCTCCGGCTGACCCGGCCGCCGCACACAGCGAGAAGGAAGCACCACCATGGCTCACAAAAAAGGCGGCGGCTCTTCGCGCAACGGGCGCGATTCGAGCGCCCAGAAGCGCGGCGTGAAGATTTACGGCGGCCAGACGGTCGTCGCCGGCAACATCCTGGTCCGCCAGGTCGGCTCCACGATCCACGCCGGTCAGGGCGTCGGCACCGGCCGCGACTACACGCTCTTCGCGCTGGTCGACGGCGTCGTGAAGTACGAGTTCTTCACCAACACGCGCAAGCGGGTGCGGATCGTGCCGCCCGTGGCGCAGGCCTGACGGTTCTCACCGCTCCGGCCCGGCGCTCGTCGCCGGCGCCGGGCTGGCCTCTCCCCGAAGGCCCCGAACGCTCCGGCGCTCGGGGCGTCTTCGTTTGGAGGGCTGCGATCGAGTAGGCTTCGCGGCGATGAGGCTCGGTTCGCTGGTCGCGCTGGCCGCCCCAGTTCTGGCCCTGCTGGCGCTCGCGGCGGCGGGCTGCGCACCGACGCAGGTGGCCCTGGCCGAGGGGCCGCGCGAGTACGTCGCCACCGACTACGAGAGCATCCTCAAGCAGTGGACGCGAACCGAGAACCTGTTCTCGGTCTCCGAGCTGGAGAGCTTCCTCACCGCGACCGCGACCTTCGAGTCGTGGGACTTCCGTTGGGCGTACGTCGTCCGCTACGCGGACGACTACCGGCTCACCGTCGAGCAGCGGAAGAAGCTGCTGGAGAGGACGCTGGAAGAGACGCGACAGCACCACCAGTTCTTCGTCGCCATCACCGGCGGCGAGCGGAAGTTCAACGATCTGACCAAGGCCGACGGCGGCTGGATCGTGCGCCTCACCGACTCCACCGGCAACGAGACCGCGCCGGAGGAGATCGCCGGCATCAAGAAGCCGAACGCCATCGAGAAGACGTACTTCCCCTACAACACGGTCTTCCGCCGCTCGTTCCGCATCCGGTTTCCACGCGTCGACGCGCAGGGCAAGCCCACCATCTCGCCCAACGCCGAGTGGTTCGGCCTCCGCTTCGCTGGGGCGCGGGGGAACAGCGAGCTGACCTGGCAGCTCGAGCCGCGGGCCCGCAACACCGCGATGCGCTGAGCGCCGCTTCCCGCGCTCCGCGCGCGCGGCGGTCAGCCGCTGGAGAGCATCTCCAGCAGCATCGGCAGGCTCGACACCAGCTCCTGCGTGCCACGGCGGTCCGCGACCAGGAGGAGGGCGCCGCCTGCGCCCGCATGCGCGTCCCCCGGGGCCTTGCTGCCCGAAAGCGCGGCGCCGGCGAAGAGCGTGTCACCGCAGCCGAGCGTCGCGCGGGTGCCGTCGCCGGCGGTCTCCACGCTGCCGCCGCCGACGATCATGATCCCGGTGCCGGCGGTGCCGCGGGTGACGATGGGATCGCCGGGCCCGAAGCTGCGCAGCGAGAGCGCGTCGAGGGTGGAGGTCCGCGTGGTGTCGTCAAGATCGCCGAGCTGACCCAGCGTCGCGCCGACGCGCGCCTGGATGCGATCGCCGCGCTCGTCGAGCTCGTCGACCACCCAGGGGCACGAGCGCAGCACCTCGCGGATCGCCTCGTGCTCCCACCGCGCGACGCGGGCGGGACCGGCAAAAGCCACGGCGCGCGTGGCGACGCCGTTCTCGAAGGCCCCGCGCGAGGGCACCAGCGAGCCGGCGAGGAAGCGCGCGGCGGGCGCGTCGACGACGGTAGCGCACACCGCGATCTCCCCCTCGAGCACCAGGAGCACGCCGAAGTCCGCGCTCTCCTCGTCCGCCGCGAGCTGGGTGACCTCGGCGGACGCCACCAGCGCCGACTGCACCGCTGGGGGTAGGTCGGAGAGGCTCTC
>JBKJLX010000266.1:0-17203 GCA_046596645.1 Polyangiaceae bacterium | reverse complement strand
CCTACGCCGTGATCGGTGGCGCGGCGGTCGTCGCCCGAGCCCGCCCCCGGCTCACCGAGGACGTCGACCTGCTCGTCGCGATGGCCCCCGAGTCGCTGGATCCGCTGCTGGCGGCGGCGACGCGCCTCGGTTACGCGTTCGATGGAGCGGATCGTCCCCTCTTCGAGGAGGGCCTCATCCGGCTGACCAGGAGTCCGGGCTTGAGCCTCGATCTCATCCGCGCAGACTCGAAGTTCCTCGAGCAGATCGTGCATCGCGCGGAGCCGCTCGAGGCCGGCGGCCCGGTCTTCGCCCAGCTCGAGGATCTGATCCTGCTCAAGCTGGAGGCCGAGCGTCCGGTGGACATCGACGACGTCCTCGCACTACGGGACGCAGCCGGGGACACCCTGGATCGTGCCTACCTCGACCGGTCCGCACTGGAGCTCGAGCTCGCCGATCGCGTGCTGCTCTACTTCGGGCCCGGCGGCTCGCGGCCGTGAGCGAGCCGCGGCGGCGCGTTTGAGCGACTTTTCTCGCGGCCCCTGGTAGACGCTGCGCGTGGAAACCCCGTCGCGGATCGGTCATCGCAGCCTCGGGCGCGCCACGCTGGCCCGCCAGCTCCTCCTCGCGCGGGCAGAGGTGCCGGTGGTGGAGGCCATCGAGCGGGTCATGGGCCTCCAGGCCCAGCTGGCGCGTCCGCCCTTCGTCGGCCTGTGGTCGCGCGTCGCAGGCTTCCGGCGCGAGGACCTGCTGGAGGAGGTCCTCGCGCACCGCGTGGTGCGGGCGACGATGATGCGGGGGACGATCCACCTGGTGAGCGCGCGCGACTACCTGGCGCTCCGCGGGCCGCTGCAGCCGATGCTCTCCGCGGCGATGGCCTCGATCCTGAAGGGTCGCGCGGCGGCGCTCGATCTGCCGCGCGTGCTGGCCGAGGCGCGGGCGCTGCTCTCCGGGCGGGCGCACACGTTCGAGGCGATCCGCGCGCACCTGGTGGCGCGGCTCGGCGGCGACGATCGCGCGCTCGGCTTCGCGGTCCGCAGCTCCCTGCCCCTGGTGATGGCGCCGACCGGTGAGGACCGCTGGGGCTTCCACGGCAGCGCGCCCTTCGCGCTGGCCGAGGATCGGCTGGGGCGCCCGCATGACGAGACAGCCTCGCCGCATGCGCTCGTCCTCCGCTACCTGGCGGCGTTCGGCCCGGCGACGGTGGCCGATGCGCAGCGCTGGAGCGGCCTGCGCGGCCTGGGGCCGGTGCTCGAGGATCTGCGCCCGCAGCTGATCACGCTGCGCGACGAGCGTGGGCGCGAGCTCTTCGACCTGGAGGGCGCCCCGCGGCCGGACGGGGACACTCCGTCGCCGGTGCGCTTTCTCCCCGATTACGACAGCCTGGTGCTGGCGCACGACGACCGGACGCGCGTCATCGACGACGTGCACCGCCCGCTGCTCTCGCCGACCAAGAACCTGGTCATCCAGCCGACGTTCCTGGTCGACGGTCGAGTCGCCGGCGTGTGGAAGGCGGAGAGAAAGAAGAAGATCGTCACGCTGACGGCGCGCCCGTTCGTCGCGCTCGCGGCGGGGGTTCGGCACGAGCTGGAGGAAGAGGGCGAGCGTCTCCTCGCGTTCCTCGAGCCCGAGGCCGCGTCGCGCCGGGTCGTGTTCGAGGCGCCGTTCGGCTGATCGAGCGGGTCAGCCCGCGCCACGCCGCGACGTGCGCTCGGGGAGCGGCGGCGTGGCCGAGGCCGCCACCGCAGCCACGACGGGCCGGCGTGTCGCCCACCACACGTCGGCGACGACCAGGAGCAGGACCAGGAGCGCGGCGGCCCACGCCCACTCGCGGTGCGCCTCGGGCCGTGACGCCGCCTCCCGCACGGTGACGGCGCCTGCCGTCGGCGCCTCCAGCACCTTGCGGAGATCGCTCTCCGCCTCGCTGGCCAGGTTGACCGGGACCAGGAGGGCGCCCGGCGTCTTTCCCTTCCAGCTCACGCGGTAGAAGCCGGCGTGGCGGGCGTCGGGGACGATGCCCAGGCCGCCCTGGAGCGAGGCCTCGCGCGGCTGGCCGTCGGGGCCGACCACCCCGAGATCGGTGGACCCCGCCGGCAGCTCGACCCGCAGCGGATCGCCGGTTCGCTGCGGCCCGAGCTGCCCGCGCTCGCGGTGGCTCCTCGCCAGATCGAGCACGTTGCGCGCGAACAGGACGAAGCTCGCCTTCAGCGGCCAGTCGCTCTCGCCCACGTCGAAGCCCAGCAGGGTCGCGGTGCGCGTCGCCGACGACACGTCGACCATCAGCGCGCCGTCCCTGGCTCGCACCAGCTCGCGCGACGCCGACTCGGCCTCGACCTTCCGGGCGGTGCGCACCTGGACGCCGTCGAGCACCAGGAAGCGCATGCGCGCGTCGGCGGCGTCCCATGAGGTGACCGAGGGCGCGTCGAGCGTCGGGCCCACCGTCGCGCCCCAGCAGCGGCCGGCAGGCGGGTTGACGATCAGCAGGTCGCCGCCCGGCACGTCGGGCGGGCACGCGCCGTCGACGACGATCAGCGCCGAAGGATCGATCCCCGTCGACTGCAGGAGCTGCGACATCGTCGCCCGCTCCACCGCCGCGCGCGGGTCGGCGGCGAAGACCCGCTCCAGCCAGGGGCTGGGCCTGGCGCCGTCGGGAGCCGCCACCACCACCGGCATCCGATCGCCGGCGGGGACGCGCGCCCACGCCACGTCGTCCACCGGCAGCGCGTCGTGCGGCGCGACGTCGATCACCAGACCCTTGCGCCAGTCGCCTGGCGTCGACTCGAACGACAGCACCACCGGCGCGCGCTCGCCGGGCGCGAGGAGGAGCCGCCGCGACGCGAGGACGCCTGTAGCGTTGTCCTGGCGCATCGTCACGTACACCTCGCGCGGCGCCTCGCCGAAGCTCGCCAGAAGCGCGAACGCCTGCACCGTCTCCTTGCCGGTCTGGGGGTCGAGGCTGGCGCGCACGTCGACCCGGACGATGGCGGTGTTGTGCACCTTCTCCCCGACCGTCAGCACCTCGATGGGGAGCGCCGCGCCCTCCAGCGCAGCGGTCCGCGCGAGGTTGCCGTCGGTCACTACCACCACCCGCCGGTCGCCGCCGGTCTGCAGCAGGCGATCGACCGCGATCGCGACCGCCTCGCCCAGATCGCCCTCCACGTCGGCGACGGTCAGGCGATCGATGGCCGCCGCCAGCCGCCGGCGATCGCGCTCCAGCGGCGAGGCGAGGCGCGCCGTGCGTCCGGCCTCGACGATCATCGCGTCGCTCCCCGGCGGCAGCGTCTCCACGATCTTTCGCGCCACGTCGCGCGCGGCGTCGAGCCGGGTCCGCTCGGCCGGCGCGCCCTGCGACTCGCGCGCGCCCATCGACGCGCTCACGTCGATGACGATGGCCAGGTGATCGCCGCTGCCCTCCTCGGCGCGCGTGGCCGGCCGCGACAGCGCCAGCGCCGCCAGCACGATGGCGAGGATCTGCAGGACCAGAGGGACCTGGGGCACGAGCTTCTGGAACGGCGACTTCGCGAGGAGATCGCGCTTGGCGCTGGCCCACAGCCAGGTCGAGGCGACCCGCCGGCGCTCGCGCTTGATCTTGAGGACGTAGAGGACGACCAGCGGGGCGATGAGGCCGAGCAGCCACAGCCCCTGGGGCGCCAGCAGTGTCATGCCGCCCAGGCCGCCCATCAGTCGATGGCGCGCGCGACGAACCGTCGCACCACGCCCTCCAGCGGCTCGTCGGTCCGCGCGCGCACGTAGGTGCCGCGCCGTCGCCGCGCCCAGCCGCGCAGCTCCTCGCACAGGCCGGCGAAGCGCAGCACGTAGGCCTCGATGGCCGACGCGTCGAGCGTCACCTCCAGCGTCTGCCCGGTCTCCGCGTCCTCCAGCTCGTAGTCGCCCTCCAGCGCGGGCTCGATCTCGTCGGGGGCTGCGACCTGCACCAGCGCGACGTCGTGCCCGCCCTGCGCCGCGCGGTCGAGCGCCGTGAGCACCGGGCCGCCGTCGAGGAAATCGCTGATCACGACCAGCATGCCGGGCCGCGCCGAGCGCCGCACCACCGCCTCGATCGCCTTGCCGAGATCGGTGCCGCCGCGGGCGCCCACCGCGTCGAGCGCGCGCAGCATGCCGGGGAGGCCGCCGCGCCCGCGGCTGGGGAGATGCTCCTTCTGGAGGCCCTCACCGCCCACCAGCACCTGGGCGCGCTCGCTCCGCGCCAGCGCCAAGTAACCGACCGCGGCGGCGAGCCGGCGCGCGACGTCGATCTTGCGCGGGCCGGCGTTCGCCTCCGGCGGCGGCACGTCGAGCGAGGCCGACGCGTCGACCAGGAGGCGGACCACCACGTCCTCCTCGGCGCGGAACAGCTTGACCACTGGCTCGCCGGAGCGGGCGTAGGCGGCCCAGTCGATGCGGCGCAGATCGTCGCCGGGGGCGTAGGCGCGGTGCTCGTGGAACTCGGCGCTCCCGCCCTTGCGCCGCGACACCGCCTCGCCGGCGCCGCCGGATCGCGCGCGCACCTCGAGCCGGCGCCGCAGCACCTCGAGCTCGCGGACGAACGCCGCGTCGAGCACCTCTCCGCGCGCGGCGCTCGCCATCCCGACCAGACGTACCCGAGCGACCGGCGCCCGTCGACAGCGCGACCCGGCGGTGGAACGGTGAGGCGGCCATGCCGCGCACCTGCTCCTCGCCAAGTGTCGTCCTCGCCGTGGTCGCCGCCGCGCTGGCCGCGCTGGCGCTCGCCCGGCCCGCGGCGGCCGACCTTCCCCCACCCGACGGGGTGAAGCGAGTCTCCTACGGCTTCACGGTGTCGAACCTCGCCGCGTTTCCCGGGCACGTGCTCACGGTCTTCCCGCGGTCGATGCGCCACGGGATGCCGAAGGTCGACCACGCCGTGGTGAAGGACGGCGAGCGAGTCGAGGTCGGGCCGCGGGGTGCCCCGCCGCGCCTCTTCGCGGTGAAGAAGGCGGACTACGACGTCTTCAACGCCGGCTACAAGCCGACCGAGACCTACGAGGATCCTCCGCTGGAGGCGTTCTTCAAGAGCTCCAAGGTCGTGCTCTGCGACGCCGAGCTCGACGTGCGCACCGAGATCCCGGAGGGCGATCCGCGCGACCGCGTCTCCGAGGCGTTCCGCGCCGTGGCGATCGACGACGGGCGCTGCCACCTGATCGCCGCCGGCGCCGCGGCCGCGCCGCCGTCCGTCGGTTCGCCGTCGACCAGCGCCACCGCGCCCGCCAACGCCGTCCCCACGAGCAAGTCCTCGCGCAGCGACCCCGCCGCCGCCGCGAGGGATCGCTCCCCGGACGACGGCACCCGCGACGCCGCCGCGCGGCCGGCGACCGGCTGCGCCGGGTGCGCGATCGGCGCGGAGGCGCCGCGGGATCGCGTGGCGCCCCTGGCCCTCGCCGCGGCGGGGCTGCTCGGAAGCCTGCGCGCAGCGCGGCGCCGCCGTCGCGACCGCCAGCGCGTCCACGGCGGTCGATGACCTCGGCATGCACGTGGATGCCGCCGCTCTCGCCGCCCCCTACCTCGCCGAGGTTCGCGGCGATGTGCGCCGACTGGTGGAGCCGCGGTCGTGCGCCGCGGCGCCCTCGGCGGACCGTCTAGGTTTCGGGGGCCTCGAGCTACCTCTCGCTCACCCCCGCTGCTCACGAGGGAGCATCGAGCACCTGCCGCACCTTTCGGCCGAGCAATTCCGGCGTGTAGGGCTTCGCGAGGAACGCGTTGCCGGCGCCCGGGCTGCCGGCGAGGAGGGCCACGTTCTCGGTGTAGCCCGACATGAAGAGCATGCGGACGGTGGGCCGCATCGCGGCGATCCGCTCCGCCAGCTCGCGGCCGTTCATGCCAGGCATGACGACGTCGGTCAGGAGCAGGTGGATCGTCGTCGGGTGCTGCGCGACGAGCGCGAGCGCTTCGTCGGGGGTTCGCGCCGCGAGCACTTCATAGCCGAGCCGGGTGAGGATCCTCGCGCCGACGCGGCGTACCGGCTCCTGATCCTCGACGAGCAGGATCGTCTCGGTTCCACGCATGTCGGTGGAAGTAGCCTGGGGCGGCGCGCTCGCGACGACGGGACTCCCGGCCGCAGGCAGGTAGAGCTTGAACGTCGTCCCGACACCGGGCTCGCTGTAGAGCCAGATGGCGCCGCCGCTCTGCTTGACGACGCCGAACACGGTGGCCAACCCCAGCCCGGTTCCCTTGCCCTGCTCCTTGGTCGTGAAGAACGGCTCGAAGATCCGAGCCTGGACCGCGGGCTCGATGCCGACGCCGGTGTCGCTCACCGCGATCATCACGTAGGGCCCCGGGACGGTCCCGAGGTGCTCGCGGGCGTAGGCGGCATCGAGCTGGACGTTCGAGGTCTCCAGGGTCAGCGTGCCGCCCATCGGCATCGCGTCCCGGGCGTTGACCACGAGGTTCATCAGCACCTGCTCGAGCTGCCCTGGATCTGCCCTGACCGTCGAGAGCTCGGGCGCGCACAGGAGCTTGAGCTCGATGCCCTGGCCGAGCACGCGCGCGAGCATCTTGCTCAGGTTCGCCACGACCTGGTTCGGATCGAGGATCCGTAGCTCGAGGACCTGCCGGCGGCTGAACGCGAGCATCTGCTGGGTCAGCTCCGCCGCGCGGACACCCGCCTGCTTGATCTCCTCGAACCCCTCGCGGGTGGGGTCCCCTGGCGCCAGCTCCTGACCGAACGTGTCGCAACAGCTCAGGATCACCGTCAGCAGGTTGTTGAAGTCATGGGCGAGGCCGCCCGCGAGCCGCCCCACCGCATCGAGCTTCTGCGAGTGGCGGAGCTGGTCCTCGCTGCGGCGCAGGGCCTCGGCGGTGTCGCGCAGCTCCGTGACGTCGTGGTGGTGCGCAACGATGCCGCTGATGGTGGGGTGCGCGAGCAGGTTGATGGCGGTGACGGACATCCATCGCCACGTGCCGTCACGATGCCGGAGCCGGTACTCCGTATGCTGCGGCACGCCCGGATTGCGCATCAGCTCGCCGGGATCGACGCGCGCCTGATCGTCGGGGTGCATGAGCTCGCGGCCGAGCCGTGCGAACTCCTCCTGCGTGTAGCCCAGGATGCGCGTCACGGCCGGGCTCACCGTCGAGGGTCGGGTGTCCGCACGGTGAATCGTGGTGATCTCGACCGAGCAGTCCTGGAGCGCGCGGAGGTGGTCGCGCTCCTGCTCGCGCTCCATCTCGGAGGTGACGTCCTTGAAGCAAGTCGCCACGTGCCCGAGCTGGCGCGCCGCGTCGCGCAGCGGAAAGATCGTCATCTCGAGTGCGACGCGCCGCCCCGGCTCCTGCTCCGGACGGATGTGAGGCCGGGCGCGGGGGTCGTACCAGAACCGAGGAGCCTGGATGGCCTCGCCGGCGAACGCGCGACGCATGAGGCCCGGAAGCCCCCGTGCCGCGGCGACCTCGTCTTCGAAGACGTTGTACCCGGGCGGCGGCTCGGCCTCGAACAGGTCGCGGAACGCCTGGTTCACCGCCAGGGAGCGGCCGTCGGCGCTGAAGATCTGAACCGCCACCGGCGAGTGCTCGAAGATGCCTTCGCGCAGGGTACGCGCGTCGTCGATCGCATCCAGGGCGCTCATCGGTTCCTGCATCTGAGCATGACGAGGCGCGTGCCGAGGTGGCTAGCGGCAAGGTACCGGGTTGTCCACGCGCCACCGCGCCGATGGAGAGCGCCGCACGGCTCGCCCTCGCCGCGGCGACGCGGCTCAGAACCCGGCGCGCAGCACGGCGCCGCCGCCGCGCGGACCACCCGTCGGCAGCACTCGCAGCGCGCTCGCCTCGGCCGGTTCCGACGCCGTCGCGCTGATCACGAAGTACGCGCCGGTGCCGACGGCCGCCACGCCCGCGCCGACGAAGGAGACGATCGACGCCGTCCGCAGGCCGTCGTCGCCGTCGGACGTCGCGGCGAACACGCCACCGAGGACCAGCCCGATGACGATGATGCCGGCGCCGCCGACGACCACCACCGGATCGACGTCGCCACCCGTCTCCACGCGCCGCGGGGCGGCGACGTCCCGACGCGGCACCAGCGGTGCCGGCACGTCCTCCGGCGGGGCGGCGGTGAGCGCGACGTCCCTTGCCTCCCCCGCGTCCACCCGGACCTCGCGCGTCAGGGCGCGACCGTCCGCCCCCGGCGCCTCGATGCGGTGCGTGCCCGGCTCGACGTAGGCGGGAAGCACCAGCGGCGCCGTCCCCACCGGTCGCCCGTCGACCGAGACGCGCGCGCCCGTCGGCGCCTCGATGCGCAGCTCGCCGACGTAGCCGAGGACGCGCGTGAGCTCGGTCGCCATGCGCTGTCGCTTGGTCTCGTCGCCCTCGTCGCGGTAGCGCGAGAGCGCGAAGGCCAGGTGCTCTGCCGCGTCGCGGTGCTTGCCGAGAAGGCCCTCGACGACGCCGAGGTTGGCGGCGATGGGCGCCGACTGGTGCAGCGCGAATGCCTCCGCGTATTTCGCGCGCGCGGCCTCGAGATCGCCGCGATCGTGTGCCGCCGCGCCCTCGGCGAAGAGCTCCTCCGCCGACTGCGCGCTCGCCGGCAGGGCGCCCGCGCTCAGCGCGGCGCCGAGGACCAGCGAGACGAGGACGGGAGCGATCCGCATGACGCCGCGGGCGGAGCTCAGAAGATGCGCCCGCCGGCCTTTGCGCTGCCGGTGGGCGGGGGCGGCGCGGAGGTGCCCCCCAGGCGCGGCGCCGCGGTCGCAGGGGTGGCGGCGCCGGTGGGCGCGGACGCGGCGGTGGGGGCCACCGTCGGTGCGCCGACCATCGGTGCGGCAGCGCTCGGTGCGGCGGCGGTGGCCTCGGCCGCCGGTGCGGCGCTCCGCGGCTCGCGATCGGAGGCGGGCGCGGCGGTCGGTCGATCCGCCGAGCTGGCGGCCTTGACCCCCTCATCCCGCACGCGACCGCCCAGGAAGACGGCGGCGCCGATCGCGGCGGCCACGATGACGGCCGCGGCGACCCACACCAGCCGCGACGGTTCGGCGTCGCGCGAGCGCGCCACCCCCGCCGTCGCGGCGGTGCGCACGTCGGGCCGCGGGAGCTTCACGTGGGTCGGCCGCTTGCCGACCCGCCAGGGGCTGGTGGGGTTGGGATCGGCGCCGACCGGCGGCAGCACGCGGCCTGTCTCCGGATCGACGATGTCGCCCTCGATCGCCGAGACCTGCTCGCCCATCCCGCGCGCGACGGTCTTCCGCATGCGAGGGTCGACGTTCGGATCGACCTCGACCTTCTGCATCTTGAAGGTGCGGTGAGCGTCGCTACGGGCGACGCTCCGGGGCTCGGCGTAGGCCCTGGCTTCGAGCGCGCCATTGGTGACCTGCGCGCGGACGGTGCGCTTTCGTTCGTCGCTCATCGCCGCTTCCGCCGGGGAGTATGGCACGAGCCGACAGCGCGCCCGAAGGAACAGGTCATGCTCGTCGCCGGCGGTGGCTCGCGCCGAGGTCCCACCCGCCGGCCGGGTCGCGCGCCAGGATCACGTCGCGCACGACGCCGCCGCTGACGCGCAGGTCGCCCAGCACGCCGACGCGCAGCGAGCCGGTGGTGGTGCGCGCCGAGCCGGGGCGCGGCGCGCCAGCAGTGATGCTCCGCGCGCGCGCCGCGTCCTCCACCTGAGTGAGAGCCAGGCGCGCCCCGTCGAGGCCGGCGATGAGCGGGCGCACCACGACCAGCGCCAGCGCCTCGCGCCGCGCGCGCTGGAGGGCGACCTTGCGCGTGACGGGCCGCGGCGTGACCTCGTGGCCGGGTGTGGAGAGCGACGCGGCGACGGCGCGCGCGATCTCGAGGAGGTGCGGCGCGCTCGACTCGACGCAGAGCTCCACCGGCTCGGAGGTCCAGCGCGCCGCCGGCTCTCCCGGCGGCAGCTCGCCCAGCCCCAGGTGCGCGATGCGATCCCGCGGGATCCCGTCGCACAGTGCCTGCGCCCCGCCCGGCCGGGCGTGCGCGCCCAGGTCCTGGCCGACCACCAGCGCGACCAGGGCGGCCGCGCCGAGGTCGAAGGGCGCGGCGTCGGGTCTTCGGCCGAAGAGGCCCGAGCCGAGCCAGCCCAGGCTGGTGCTCCCCGACTCGAAGGTGCGCAGGGCCTCCCGCAGATCCGCGGCTGGCCGCACCACCACCCGGTCGAGCCAGGAAGCGCCGCGCGCCGCCGAACCGTTGCGCACCAGCTGGAGCCCCCCCCCGGCCAGGGTCGCCGCGAACGCCCCGGTCCCGTCCGGCGTCCGCGGGTCGAACCCGCGGGGGACGATCGCGGCGAGCGGCGAGGCCAGCGCGCGGGCGACCGCCGCCGGATCGGCGCGCCGGAACACGATCGCCAGCGGATCTTCGGGCGCCACCCGTGCCTCGCCCAGCGGCTCGAGGAGCGCCGCGGCCCCGCTCCGCCGCGCGCGCTCGATCGACTGCGCGACGTCGCGCGCGCCGATCGACACGCCCGCCGCCGTGCGCAGCCCGGGGCGGAGCCGCACGATGACGCCGGCTCCGTCTCGCACCGGAGCCGCGGCGGCGAGCGCCGGGTGGACGGCGCCGCCCTCGTTCGTGGCGTAGAGCGCGTCGAACACCGCGGGAGCGAAGAGCGCGGCGATGGCGTCGTGGGCGTCGTGGGGGTCGAGCCCGTCGATCCCCCACGGCAGTGCCATCTCCAGCGCGCCGCCCACCGGCGTGCGCCCGAGCGCGACCGCTTCGCGCGGCGCCGTGGCGGCCGCCGCTGCGATCGCCGCCGCGCCGGCGAGGAGGGCGCGTCGGCGGAGCCCGCTCACCGCACGACCACGATCTCGTCGGCGGTGGCGACGACGAACGGCTGCCGGCCGCCGCCCTCGGGCGGGCAGGTCGCGATGGCGTGAACCCCTGCCCCGGCCGGCATGCGGAAGACCTCGCGCGGGGCCCCGGCGCCGGTCCACGTGCGGACGACCACCGCGTCCCCCACCGGATCGCTCACGTCCAGCGCCGACAGCACCTCGACCGCGCCGTCCTGGTCGAGATCGCCGAGCGCGATCTGCGCCCCGGCGCCGGAGATGCGGGCCACCCGGCCCTGCGCATCCCGCAGCTCGAGCACGCCGTCCTCCCGCCCCGCGGTGACGCGCATCGTGCTGCCGTCGGGACGCACCAGCCGCATCGAGGCAAAGCCGTCGTAGCGGCCGCCGACCGAGGGAGCTCCGGCGGGCGGCCCACCCGGCGCGCAGGCCGCGAGGGCGCCGGACACGGTGAGGTCGATGACGTCGGCGCACGCGACGCCGTCGCCGTCGGGCACCGCGAGCCGCGGGTGGTGGTCGATCACCTCGAGGCGCGCGTCGAGGCGCACGCTCCCGGCGCGATCGGTGATGGAGACGACGACGTCGCGCCGCGCGCCGTCCGGATCGTCGCTCGACGGGCGCGCGGCGACGGCGACCGCAAAGGCGATCGGCTCGCGCAGCGGCGTCGGGGCGACCGGGGCGAGGTCGGCCCACGCCCGCGCGTGCACCGGCACCACCTTGCCCGCGCGCAGGCGGAGCAGCACCACGCGCGTCCGCGACACGGTGACGATCTCGCTCGCGCCGTCGCCGTCGAGGTCCTCGCACAGCGCCGCCACCACGCCGCTCTCGAAGGCGCGCCCGCGGATCGGCGCCAGTGCGGTGAGCGGCACCGGCACCAGGTGTGCCCGCACCTCGGCGTCGATGCGCGACTCGGCAAAGGCGTGCGCGATGGGCGCCGGCGTCGGATCGCGCAGGCGCGCCCAGCGGTTGGCGGGCGTCGGCACCACGTCGACGGTCGCCCGCAACTTTCCGGCCTCGATCGAGGTGCGCACGTGGATCAGCGCGCGGTGCGAGCGCGCGGCGGTCCGCGCCGCCTCGAAGGGGAGCGCCTCTCCGTGTACGGGCAGGCCGCGCGCTCCCGCGACCAGCCCGGCCAGCGTGCGCGCGAGCACGGCGCCGCGCGG
The DNA here is from genome assembly GCA_046596645.1 of Polyangiaceae bacterium. GTDB lineage: Bacteria > Myxococcota_A > Polyangia > Polyangiales > Polyangiaceae > JBKJLX01. Next base: position 5,328 of record JBKJLX010000266.1, on the reverse strand, counting down.
CGCGGCGACATCGGAGACGAGCGGCGCGGCGACGACCAGCGCCGGCCGCGGCAGCCCCTCGGGCAGGGCGCGTGCGAGCTGCTCGGCGACTCTCCCCACCGCGGTGGACGCGGTGGACGCCGTCGCGCGTGCAGGCGCTGCAGAGGCGGCAGGCGGCGTCGCCGCGATGGCGGACGCCGCGGGCTTCGGCTGCGCCGCGGGTTCTTGCTGCGCCGCGGCGAGCGGCGGGGACGTGAGCCACGCCAGCAGCAACGCCACGAACGGGCCCTTCTCCACGGCGAGAAGAGTCACCTGGGAACGCCCCGCGGGGAAGGCCGCTCTCCCCTCGAGTCAGCCGCCGTCCAGCTTCCGGAAGAGCGGCTCGCGCGGACGCGCGCGATAGAGGAGGCTGCGCTTCGGCGCCTCGGCCATGATCCCCTCCCAGGTGCGCCGCCGCGGGCGCTTCATCTGGTCGGCGAGGGCGTGGGGCATGCCGCTGACCGGGTCGACCCCCTCGACCAAGATCGCGTGCTGGTGCACGCGGTCGTCCCGCTTCAGGCCGTGGATGGCGACCACGTCCCCCGCGCGGAACAGGTCGCCTGCCGCCCAGGCGCCCTCGGGGATGAGCCCCGCGAAGAAGCGCTCGCGCGACGCGAAGGTCACGCGCTCGGCGCCGCGGAAGGCGCGGTGCTCGAAGAGATCGGGGCGGGAAGCGGCGAAGTCGCCGAAGCCCAGCACCCCGCGGCGGTTGGCGATGTCCTCGGCGTCGAGGTCGAGCCGGCCCGCCGTGCGCTCGCGCTTCGCCCCACGGGGCGCGAACCAGCGGCCGGCGGCGCGCTCCCAGCAGTCGAGGACGAAATCGACGCAGACCTGGGGCGGCAACGGGCGGCCATCCGGCGTGAAGACCGGGTAGGCGTCGCCGTCGACCTCGAAGCCCTGCCGGCCGCCGAAGTAGGCCGAGGCCCAGTGCGGGCGCAGCTCGCCGTCGCGATCGGGCCCCTCGAAGTTGCGCGGGCGATCGAAGGGCAGCGCCTCGAAGACCGTCTCGTCGATCGCCTCGCGCATGGCCGCGACGGCGCGGCGGCGCCAGGCGTCGGCCCCGATGGCGGCGACCACCTCGGCGCGCACCTCGGCCGGCTCGGCGAGGCACGCCAGGGTCAGCGCAGGCCCCTCGCGGTCGAGGACCGCGCGCACCGTCCGCCCCGCCGGCGCGACGCGCAGCTCGGCGAGCATCGCCCCGCCCGTGAGGCGCAGCGGCTTCACCCGGTCGAACCCCGCGCCGTCGGCGAAGGCGCCCACGTCGATCTGGATCGGCGCGGCGGAACCGGAACCGGAACCGGAGCCGGAGCCGGAGCCGGAGCCGTCGAGCTCCGTGACGCGATCGCCGAAGAGCAGCTGCGCGGGCCGACCATCGCGGGAGCGCTCGTAGCGCGTCTCCTTGCCGCGCTTCACCCGCTGGAGCGGCTCGCGCGTCGTCCCCCGCTCGAGAAGCAGGCGCGGTGCGTCGAAGAGATCGGTCAGCGTGATCCGCTCGACGAGCTCGAACGCGTCGCTCGGCTCCTCGGTGTAAGCGTAGCCCTCGCGCAGCAGCGCGGTGCGCAGGCTGGCCGGGTCACGCGAGAGCGCCCCCTTCAGCCGCGCCATGCGCACCCCCGGAGGGTGGCGCCGCATCCGGTCCACCGCCGCGCGGGCGGCGGTCGGCAGCGCGTCGTCAGGGCTCGCCACCGGCGCGCGCGCGAAGATCAGCGCCGGTCCGCGCGCGCGGCCGAGGATCGCGGTCCGCTTCCCCTCGAAGCCGGGCGCGCCCGGCTCCTCCAGTGCAGCCTCCGCCGCCGTCCAGCGGGCACGGCACGCCGCCAGCTCGGCGTCGATGCCGGGCACCGGCCCCGCGATGGCCGCCGCTGCCGAGGCCGAGCTGCCCCCGTCGCTGGAGCTCGCCCCCTCGACCGGCGCACGGCCCTCGCAGCCGAGGGCCGAGCCGGCGACCACCAGGAGCGTCAGCACCGCGCGGCGGATCATCGGCGAGGCAATGCCCGGGGGGGCGGTTCGCATTCCTGCAGGGACTCCGCGCCCTCCTCCGCGCTCCCCCGCCCTGCCGCTGCGCTCAGCCAGGCGGAGGCGGAGCTCGCCGCCCCGTCCCCAGCAACCGCAGCCCCGCCGGGACCAGGATCACCGCCGCCACCAGCCCCACCAGGCTGCCGAACGCGCCCATCGCACCGAGGTGGGCGAGCCCGTCGAAGTCGCAGAACGCGAGCGCGCCGAAGCCGGCGGCGGTGGTGAGCGCGGTGGTGCTGATGGGCAGGGCCTCGGCGCGCAGGCCATGGGCGATCGGGTCGGTGCCCTCGGGGGCCGAGCGGGCCCCGTGAAGAAGGAACGTCGCCTCGTCGACCGTGATGCCGAGCAGGACCGGGAGCACCAGGGCCGAGTACGCGTGCAGGGGCACGCCCACCGCGGTCGCCAGCGCGAGGACGCCGCTCACCACCACCGCCACCACCACCGCGGCGACGATCACCTCGCGCAGACGCCGCAGCGACGCCGCGAGCAGGGCGACCACCAGCACCGCGCTGGCCAGCCCCACCCGCGGGAGATCGCGCGCCAGCGTCTCGCGCAGCGACATCTCGAGGCGGCCATAGCCGGTCAGCGACGCGCCGGGATCGAGCTCGGCGATCGCCTGGTCGACGCGCGCCACGCGGGCGGGATCGGCGTCGGGGAGCACCGTGTGCACCGCGACCAGGTGCTCGCCCTTGTCGAACCCGAGGTACCTCGCGAGGAGGATGCGCAGAGGGCCGTCCGGATCGTCGGGGATGCGCAGCACCTCGTGCGGGGCTGCGCGCATGTGGGCGATCGCGTCGTCGAAGCGCGCGCGCGCGAAGCCCGCCGCCTCCAGCTCACGCCCCAGCTCGTCGGCGCGCGCGGGAAGATCGAGCGCGTCGCGCGCCGCGAAGCGGGCGGCCTGCGTCGCCTCGGCGGGGTAGGCCGCGGCGAGCGCGTCGATCGCCTCCACGTCGGGGTGGACCGACAGCCGCTCCGCGATGCGGTCGGCGCGCGCGCGGGCCACGTCGAGATCGGCGTCGCCCACCAGCGCGACGAACGTGCTGCGCTTGCTGCCGAAGGTCTCGAAGATCCGCTCCTCGATGACCAGCGGCTCCAGCCCCTTCGGGCGGATCGCGACCAGCGCGTCGCCCACCAGCGGTCCGCCCAGCGGCGCCCAGGCGAAGGCCGCGGCCAGCACCACCACCGCCGCCACCGCGGCCCGCGGGCGGGTGCGGGTGGGCACCGCGAGCCAGCTGCCCAGGCTGCGCAGCGGCAGCACCGGCGGCGCGCCTCGCTCCAGCCGCGCCCCGATGGCCGGGGTGATGGCGAGGATGGCGACCGCGGTCAGGATCTCGCCGGCGGCGCACAGCGCCCCCAGCTGCTTCAGCGCGTCGATCTCGGACAGAGTCAGGCTGGCAAAGGCCGCCGCCGCCGTGACCGCTGCCGCGAGCAGCGGCTTCGCGGTGCGCTTTCGCGCGGCGGCCGCCGCCTCGTCCGGGCTCAGCCCCTCGCGCCGCGCATCGAGCAGCGCCGCATAGACGTGGACGCCGGTGTCGAAGCCGACGCCCAGCACCACCGAGCCGAAGGCGGCGGCGATGGCGCTCACCCCGCCCGGCCAAAGCGCTGCCAGCGCGGTCGTCCACAGCGCGCCGACCAGGAGCGCGGGGACGATCGCCAGGAGGGCGCGGAGCCGACGCGCCACCAGCGCGAAGGCTGCGCAAGCGAGGACGAGCGAGAGCACGCTCGCGGTCTCCAGATCGCCGCGGATCATCCGCTCGGTGGCCTCGGCGGCGGCGTGGGGCCCGGTGATGGCGACCGTCACCCCGGGGTGTTCGGCGCGCGTCCGCGCCACGGAGGCGCGCGCGTCCTCCATGAAGGCGCGAGCGTCGCTGCCGCGCAGCGCCTGGCCGCGGGGCTTGGCGAGGACCAGGTGGGCGCTGCCGTCGTCGGTGGCGAACCAACCGTCGGGGCGGGCGCGCACGCCGGCCGCCGCCGAGCGGGACTCGATGGCCAGCGTGGCGAGCCGCAGCGGATCGCGCGCGATGACGTCGGCGACCGCGCCGCTCCCAGGCGCCAGCAGCAGGCGCCGCGTCTCTTCCAGCCGGGCGCGCATCCCCACGGGCGTCAGCGCCTCGACCAGCTTCGCGGTGGCCGCCGAATCCGCCTGGCGGAACGACAGCATGGGATCGAAGGTGGTCGGCGTGGCGATGCGGGCGACCGCGGCGTCGACCGTCGGTCGCTGGGCCAGGTCCTCCGCCAGCTGCGCCGCCGCCGCCGCGTTCTCGTCCGGCGTCGGGCCCTCCACCAGCAGGACGCCGAAGCCGCCGCCGCCGAAGCCGCGCAGGTAGCGACCGAGCGCGGCGGACTGCCCGCGCGACGGCACCAGCGCGATGACGTTGGGATCGAGCCGGAGCCAGAAGACGGTGACCAGCGCCGAGACGACGGTCAGCAGGGCCAGCAGCCCGGCGACCGCGCGCGCACGCCGGGTCACGAGCGGCGCGCTGTCAGTGCCACGCGTCGGCGGTGCGCACCGGCTGGTTCGTTCGGTCGTGCTCCGCGAGCAGGGCCTGGGTCCTCTCCGCGCAGCCCGTGCACGAGGCGAAGCTCGACCCGTGGTCGCAGGTCAGCCACTGCGCCTCTGGCCCTCCGCTTTTTTCGGGGGCCGCTCCCGGGCTGTCGGTGGCAGAGCCGGCCTCGAACTGCTCCTCGTCCAGGTGCTTGCCGCACGCGGTGCAGTGGATGTGGCGGTGCTGGTGCTGGCCGGCACCGGCCGCGGCGCGAACGCCGCCGTCCTGCGTCTTCTTTTCCTTCTTCGTCAGCCGCTTCGCTCGCTGCACCAAGGGAGTCCCTCCGAGGCGCGGCAGGATGGCAGAGCGAGCGTCACCAGGAAAGGAGATGCAGCCGCGTCTTCGCGAAGCGGGCGGCGATCCCCACCACGCCCGGCTCCCGCGCGACGTGCTCCAGCACCCGCAGCGCGTCCGTAAAGGAGAGGGACCGACCGAGGCCGAGCGAGTACACCGCCGACTCGACGGTCGACCGTGCGCGCGGCTCGCCCAGCGCCTGGGCCAGCAGATCGCTCACCGACTCCCACGGCTTGGCGGCGGTCGCCGCGGCAGCCGACTCCACCGTGGGGAGCGGCGCCGGCGTGGGCGGAGCCGGGGCGGTCGCCGTGACGTGGGCGTCGAACAGGCTGGCAGGGTGGCCCCCCATGCGCAGGCGCCGCGTGACGACGCGCGCGGTGATGCCGACCAGGCCCGGCTCCTTGGCGATGTGATCGAACAGCGCCCGCATCGCGTCTCTCGTCCACTCCGCGCC
>JBKJLX010000139.1:0-9632 GCA_046596645.1 Polyangiaceae bacterium | reverse complement strand
TAGAGGATGACCAGCGGCCCGCCCTGCCGCACCGACTCGTCCTGACGGAGGCCGCCGGCCTCCACGCGGGCGCCGTCGACCGTGCGGCCATCCATGAACCCGGCGTACGCCGGGCCGTAGTCGTTGAAGGTCCAACCGAACGCGGCGGCATAGAACGCCTTGGTCGCCGCCAGATCCGTGACTCCGAGCTCGATGTAATCCACGACGTGGCGGGTCTTCTTCGCGGTGGGGTCAGCCATGCGGCAAGCTTCGCGCAGATCGGGACGCGCGGAGGATCGACCCGCGGCGAGCCCGGAAGACGCACATCTGCTCCGGATCGCTCTCGCGCGAGTGGGGTACGCAAAGAACCAGCCGGATCGGCCCTACCGTGCAGAAAGTAGCGAGCGGCGACACTGCCGCCGTGGCGAACCCCCCCAATTTGGCGGAGATCGGCGAGAAATTCGCCGGAGACGGACAGGCACAGGGGCTGCTAGTCGTTCTCCCGACATGCCGACCTCGATGACGCCGGAAGCGTCCCGCCCCGCCGCTGGAGCGAGCGCCTCGCCCCAGGCGAGGGACCCGGCGCCACCTCCGTGGGTGATGGCCGAAGGTGACCGGCGGGCGCACCGGCGCGCCTCGTTGAACCTTCCGGTCCTGGTGGAGACGGCGAGCCGCTCCGGCACCGCGCGCTGCATCGACGTCGGCGGGGGCGGCATCTCGCTGCGCACCGAGCTGCCGCTCGCCGACAAGGAGCGCGTCAGCGTCTACTTCGAGCTGCCCATCGGCGTCGCGGTGGAGACGACCGCCGAGGTCGTCCGCCGCGAGGGGGACGTGATCGCGCTCCGCTTCGTCGACGCCCCGCGCGAGGCGGTCATCGCCGTGCGCAGCTTCTGCCGCATCAGCTCGACGAGCCTCCCGCGCGTTGCCGGCTGAGCGACGGCGTCGGCTGAGCGACGGCGTCGGCTGAGCGCTAGCATCGCCGCGCTCCGCACCGCGGAGCGTCATGGCGAACGCCCCCGGTAGCAGCAGATCAGCCCGCCTGGTGGAGCGGTTCTTCCCCGGCCTCGAGCCGAGGACGCTCGCGCTCGGCACGTTCATGGCGCTGACGCTGACGATCTACTGGCGTCACGGCAGCATCGAGAAGGCGCCGCGCGCGCTCCTCTCGCGGGTCGCGCACGCCCTTGGCTCGTCGACGCCCCAGCTGTTTCACCACTTCTACGCGCACCTCGCGGCGCTGGTGCTGCTCTTCATCGTGCCCCTCGGCGTCGCGCGCCTCGCCGGGCTCGGCCCGCGCGACGTGGGGCTCGGCGTGCGCGGCGCGGCGCGCGAGTTCGCGCTGGTCCTGGCGATGTGGGTCGCGTTCCTCCCCATCGTGTGGCTCGCGTCGCGCACGCCCTCGTTCATGGCGACGTACCCGCGCCTCCGCGCGATGAGCGGCGACCCCCAGCTCTTCCTCGTCTACCAGGCCGTCTACCTGGCGAAGTGGGTGGCCTGGGAGTTCTTCTTCCGCGGCTTCATGCTGTTCGTGCTCCAGAAGGAGCTCGGGACCAGGGCCGTCGTCCTCTCCACGATCCCGTTCGTGCTCATGCACTACACCAAGCCCGAGGCGGAGATGCTGGGCGCCATCGTCGCCGGGCCGATCCTGTGCGCGATCGCGCTCCGCTCGCGCAGCATCTGGCCGGGCGTGGTCCTCCACTGGCTCGTCGCCGCCTCGATGGACTTCTTCGCCTCGCGCTGGTGGCGCTGAGGCGAGCTCGGGGCCCGACGAAAGTACCATCCCGACGGTCCTGACCTCGTGCGAGCATGCGCATTTGAGCGACGGGGCCGAGCTCCAACCCGGGACCCTCGTCGCCGGGAAGTACCGCATCGAGCGCGTGCTCGGTCGAGGCGGGATGGGCGTCGTGCTCGAGGCTCGCCACCTCGAGCTCGACCAGCGCGTGGCGATGAAGCTGCTGCTGCCGGAGGCGATGAGGAACGCCGAGGCTGTCGAGCGCTTCGTGCGAGAAGGTCGAGCCTCGGCGAAGCTCTCCTCGCCGCACGTAGCCAAGGTGTTCGACGTGGGCCGACTCGACACCGGCCAGCCGTTCCTGGTGATGGAGTTTCTCCGCGGGCGCGATCTCAAGGCGCTGGTGGAGGAGCGAGGGCCGCAAGCGCTCCCGGACGTCGTTCGCTGGGTGCGGGAGGCGGCCGAGGCCCTGACCGAGGCGCACGCGCTCGGTGTCGTGCATCGCGACATCAAGCCGGCAAACCTCTTCCTCGCCGAGCTGCCCACCGGCCGCACCACCATCAAGGTGGTCGACTTCGGCATCTCCAAGCAGATCGATCCGGGCTCGGTCGACCTCACGCGGACGTCGTCGATGATGGGCTCGCCGCTCTACATGGCGCCCGAGCAGGTCATGTCGAGCAAGCACGTGGACCCGCGCGTCGACATCTGGGCGCTCGGCGTCGTGCTCTACGAGATGACGACAGGAAGGCCGCCGTTCAGCGGCAGCGCGCTCACCGAGGTCATCGGCCAGATCATGACGCGCGAGCCGGCGCTGCCCAGCGCGGTGCGCGCCGATCTGCCAGCCGCCTTCGACGAGGTGGTGATGACCTGTCTGCGCAAGGATCCGCAGCAGCGCTACCCGACGATGGCCGCGCTCGACGAGGCGCTGCGCGCGATGACGCACGCCGTCGCCCCGGGGCCCGCGCAGCTCGCGAGCGACCCCTCCGCCCAGCTCCCGTCGATCGCGACCGACCGAACGGCGATGGGCTACCCGCCTGCGCCGGCCCCAGGTCGCGCGTCGAGCGCGGAGATCACCGGCCCGCCGGCGCCGCGCGCGCTCCCGCCGCACCAGGACGAGAACGCGCACCACCACGCATTTCACCCGAGCCTCCCGGGGCCCGGGGCGTTTCCCGCAGGCCAGGCACCCGCGCTCGCGGCGAGCACTTCGTCGGCGAACGTGACGCAGCAGGGGTGGGGTGCCACCGGGGGCGCTCTGCCGGCAGCGTCGAGCCGGACGCCGATGCTCATCGCAGGCTCGATCGGTGGGCTGGCGCTGGTGCTCGGCATCGCGTCGGTCGCGCTCCGCGGAGGGCCGACCGAGGCCAGCACCACCATTTCCGCGTCGCCGGATGCAGCAGCCCCCGCGCCCGACGCAGCCCCTGCGGTGACGCCGACCGACGCGATCCCGAGCGCGCCCACGGCCGATGCGAGCGGCGCCACGGTCGCGCCTGCGGCGCCACCCTCCGCATCGAGCTCGGCCGGGGACGCAGCTGCGCCGGCTCCCTCGGTCGCTCCGCCGGCCGCTGCGAGGCCGGTCTCACCCGCCAGGCCCGCCGCCCGTCCTCCTCCGCGGCCGGAGCGGACCTCCTCTCCATCGCTTCCACCTGCGACGCCGCCGCCTGCGGCCACGCCGAAGAAGCCCTCGATGTACTGACCGGGTGCCATGCCGAACCGACGCCGCTCATCGCCTCCTCGATTCACCGAGGCTCGTCGCTGGTCTCTCCCCGCGGCCTGCGTGGCCGCGCTGGTGTGCTCAGCGCCGGCGGCGCACGCGCAGGATGCCGCGGGCAACGCGTCCGCGGCGCAGGCGCTCTTCGAGTCGGCGGTCGAGGAGATGGCCGCGAGGAACTACGCGTCGGCGTGCCCCAAGCTGGAGGAGTCGACGCGCCTGGTGCCGGACGCGGTGGGAGCCAAGGCCCAGCTCGCCGAGTGCTACGAGGGCTGGGGGCGCAGCGCGAGCGCCTGGTCGCAGTGGACGCTGGTCGAGGCGCTCGCGTCGCGTCAGGGCCAGACCGAGCGCACGGACCTGGCCGCCTCGCGCATCGCCGCGCTGCGACCGCGCCTGGCCACGCTCACCATCCGCCTCGACCGGGCGACCACGGGGCTGCCCGGCCTCGGCATCAAGCGCGACGACGTGGCGATCGGTCGAGCCCAGTGGGGGAGCGCGATCCCCGTGGATGTCGGCCCGCACGCCATCGAGGTGTCCGCGCCCGGCCGCGTCACCTGGAGGACGACGACGCAGGTGCCCGCCGACGGCGCCACGGTGGCGGTTGCAGTGCCGGGCCTCGCCGAAGCGGCAAGCGCTTCGCCTCCTGACGCCGGCGCGGGCCAGGCAGCACGACCCCCCTCCGATAGCGAGGGCGCCACGCCGTGGCATGAGCCCGTCGGCATCGTGGCGATGGGCGTGGGGGGTGCCGGCCTCGTGGTGGGATCCATCTTCGGCGCCCTGGCGCTGGGCAAGAACGGCGACGCCGACGCCGGGCCGTGTGACGCCGAGACGAATATCTGCAGCGACGAGGGCATCGGCCTGCGCGACGACGCGGTGGGGCTCGCGACCGTCTCCACCGTCGCCTTCACGGCGGGCGCGGTCCTCGCCGTCGCTGGCGGAGTCGTTTTTCTCACAGCGCCCGACGAGCCCTCCAGCGAGGCTGGGGTGCGCACCGTACGTGTCACAGCCGGCGGCATCTCGGCGGAAGGGCGGTTCTGAGATGCGCGTCGCGAGCGGGCTGGGCATCGCGGGTGTGCTGGCGCTGGCAGGCTGCGCGCAGCTCTTCGGCATCGAGGAGGGCACCCCGAGCGATGGAGGCGGCGAGCCGGCGGGCCCCGGGCCCTCCACGGGGACGACGGGCGAGGGTGGTGACGGAGGGACCGGCAACGGAGGGACCGGCAACGGAGGGGCCAACTCCGGCTGCGTCGACCCCTCCATCGACTGCGCGTTGCCGGCCGACGAATGCAAGGTCGCGGCGTGCGCGGAGAGCGAGTGCTCCGTGGAGGACGTTGCTCCAGGCGTGGGCGTCGACGACCCGACTCCCGGCGACTGTCGGCACACCGAGTGTGATGGCGCCGGGAATCCAGTCCTGGACGCCGTCGCCCGCAGCGAGCCGTGCGCATTCGACGGTGGCACCGTGTGCAATGCCGGCGGTCTCTGCATCGATCCCAGGTGGGCCGACTGGCCTATGCCGAACGTTGACAACGACCTCAACGGCGGTGCGCCCAATGCGATGAGCTACACCGACCACCCCGACGGAACGGTGACCGACGACGTGACCGGCCTGATCTGGCAGCAGGCCGTCGACGCTGGCACCTACGACTGGGCGGGAGCGATGGCCTTCTGTGAGGCCCTCGACCTGGCAATGCACACCGACTGGCGTCTGCCGAGCCGCATCGAGCTGGTGTCCATCCTCGACTACGACGACACCAATCCCGCCATTCGCGAGGTGGCGTTCCCAGGAACACCGAGCGAGGAGTTCTGGTCCTCGACGCTCGGTGCGGGTGGGGCGTCCATGGCCTGGCAGGTCTCCTTCGACGAAGGCGTCGTGCGCGACGCGTCGGTCGAAAATACCTACCGCGTCCGCTGTGTCCGCTGAGGAGGAGACACCATGAAGATGGCCCCGCACTGCTTGCTCGTCGCCGCCCTCGCGTTGCTCTCTCTGCCGGGCCGCGCCGATGCGCCGGAGGGCCACTTCGTGGCGTCGAGCGGTGTCGTCACCGACACGAGGACGATTCTTCAATGGGCGCAGGACGAAGACCAGACGGAGCACACGTGGGAGGATGCCATTGCGCACTGCGGCGCCCTGTCGCTCGAGGGGGATGATTGGCGGCTCCCGACGGTCAAGGAGCTGCAGACGATCGTCGACCACGACCTCTCTCGCCCCAGCAGCGATCCCCTGTTCATCGGGCTGGAGCTCCAATACTGGAGCGTGACGGAATCTTGGGGGCAGTCCGGTTCCGCCTGGGCGGTGGACTTCAACGTCGGCGCGGCCTACGCCGACGACAAATCGCTCATGAAACGAGCCCGCTGCGTTCGTTGAGCGCCCGGTCTCGCCGCGCGAGCTCATCCACCACCACGGCCGGCCTCAGCGAACCGGCCTCTTCGCCCCCCGCTTCGAGCGCGGCGACGCCTCGGCCTCCATCTCCACCGCCGGCGTGGTCGGTGGCTCCGCCGGCAGCGGGGGCGGGCCGAGCACCGGCACCGGCGGCGGCCCTTGCGACGGCAGCGGCGGCGGCAGCGCCTCGCGCGCGTGCTCGTCCGGCTGTGGCGGCAGCCACGACGGGTCGATCGAGGGTCGCATGCCCTTCTTGCGCTTCGCCTTCCCGGCGGGCTTCCCCACGCTGCTCGGCACCGGCGTGCTCGCCGCGGGGCGGCGCGAGGGCGGCGCGCCCGGCGCGCTGGGCGGCGCGCTCCCCCGATCGTCCAGCCAGTCGAGCTTCACCTCGAGCGTGTCGTGTTGCGCGGCCGCTCCCTCGAGCGGCGGCGGCTCCCGGGGCGCCTCCAGCCACGTCGGATCGACGTCGAGGGTGCGGCGCGACGAAGGCCCTTCGGGCAGCGAGTCGCGCGACACGAGCGAGGGGCGCGCCTTGCGCTGGGCGGGCGGCGGCGTGGGCGTCGATCGGCGAGCCATCCCGGGAGGCTCTCACGGGACCGGCCCGCCGCCCAACCCCGCCCTCGACCACGATGAGATCGAGAAGCCGTGCGGCCGGAGGGAGCAAGTCAGCGACATCGAACGCGCGGTGGTCTCGACCCTCCAGGAACATCCCCTCCACCCGGGGTAGGAGTATCGTCGCCGCCATGTGGAGACTCCTTTGCCTCGTCCCTCTCCTGGCAGCCTGCGAGAAGCAGGAGCGCGTGCCGACCGAGCCCTCGGGCGGCGCCCAGGCCGCCCAGCAGGGGGGCGCCACCAGCGGCAGCGGTGGCGACGGCGCGGGCGGCGAGAGCGGGAGCGGCGGCGAGAGCGGGAGCGGGAGCGGCGGCGGGGTGGGCACAGGGGGCGCCGGCGCCGGGTGCGCAGCGGCCGGCGACGCGTGTGGCGACGGCGGCACCTGCGTCGACATCGTCGAGAACGGCCGCACCCGCATCGAGTGCGCCCTCGGCGAGGCCTGCGAGGTCGACGCCGCGTGCGGCGACGGGGGCCGGTGCATCGTCATCGTCACGGGGGACGGGGTCCTCATCGCGTGCGCGGAGGGCGGCAGCGGCGACGCCTGCAACGACGCCTCCGACTGCGACTCCGGCGAGTGCGAGCCGGTCGAGCACGTCTGCTTCTGATCGTATGGCGCTCGCCGGCGGGAGCTGGGAAGGTGCGGGCGTGACCACGGCCCGACGAGCGAAGGCCCCCCCGTCGGCGCCGCCGGTCGAGCGGCGCACGCTGTCGCTCGGTGCCGGGGGTGCGCTGCGCCTGGCCATCGTCGCCGACACCCATGGAAGCCCGCACCCCGACGCGGCGAAGCACCTCGCGGCCCTCTCGCCCGACGCCATCCTCCACGCGGGGGACATCGGCGATCTCCGGGTGCTCGACGATCTGGCGGCCATCGCGCCGCTCCTCGCGGTGCGCGGGAACATCGACGCGCACACCCCCGCGGCGCCGGAGGGGATGCGGATCGCGATCGAGGACCAGGGGGCCCCGCTCCTGACCTTGCTCCTCACCCACATTGCCGTCGCCGGGCCGCGCCTGCGGGCGGACGCGGCCCGGCTCGCCGCGCGCGAGGGCGCCTCGTTCGTGGTGTGTGGTCACTCCCACGTCCCCTTCATCGGGCGCGATCGCGGTCTGGTCGTCTTCAACCCGGGGTCGATCGGGCCGCGGCGCTTCATGCTCCCCATCGTGTTCGGGGTGATGGACATCGGCCGCGAGCGCATCGACATGCACCACGTCGACTGCGAGACCGGCGCCCGCTGGACGCCGCCCTGAGCCTCGGCCCACCCTCGCGCGATGGGGAATTCGGCGTGGATCGCGGGGGCGAGCGGGCTGGTCGGCGGGTTCGCGCTGGACGACCTGCTCGAGGACCCGGCCTGGGACGCGGTGGTGTCCTTCGGGCGGCGACCGTCGGGGCGCGCCCACGCGAAGCTGACCGAGCGCACCGTCGACTTCGCCGCGCTCGACTGCAGAGACGCGCCCGCACCCGACGTGGCGCTCTGCACGCTGGGGACCACCATCGGGAAGGCCGGCTCGAAGGAGGCGTTCCGCGCCGTCGATCACGACGCCGTCCTCTCCTTTGCGCGCGCGGCACGCGAGCGCGGCGCGACCGCATTCGTGATCGTCACCGCTCACGGCGCCGACGCCGGCGCGTCGGTGTTCTACAACCGCGTGAAGGGCGAGGTGGAGGAGGCGCTGCGCGGGGTCGGTTTCGACTCGCTCGCCATCGCCAGGCCCTCGCTTCTGCTGGGTGACCGGCAGGAGAGCCGCCCCGCGGAGCGCGTGGGCGTGGTGCTGTCGCGGCTGCTCCGCCCGGTGCTGTCGCCGCTGCGCGCCCGGCCGGTCGAGGCCCGCGACGTCGCCTCGGCGATCGTGGCGATGGCGCGCGACCCCCGGCCCGGTGTGCGCGTGGTGCACTCCGCCGATCTGCACGCGGCGCCCTGACCGTCAGGGCATGATCGGCGACGCGGGGCGGGGGGTCCTCCAGATGACGGCGTCGACCAGGTAGTGGTGAAAGTTCACCGCGAGGTGGACGACCAGCACCACCGGCAGCACGTCCTGCGGCATCGCCGCGGTGGTGCGACCGAGGAGCAGATAGAAGACCGCCGAGCCGGCGAGGCACACCAGGGCGTACCAGCCGACGTTGCGCGGCTGGCTGAGCCACGCCACGCCGAAGGCGCGTGGCCCACCCGCCGACCCCGGCGCGTGGCGGCGTGCGTTCGCCGCCCACACGAAGAGAAGGTACTGGGCATTGTGCCATATGTTGACGAATAGCCAGCCACTGGTGATGTCGGCGAGGGCGAAGTAGGCGACGGCGGTGATGACGACGTGAGAGATCACGTGGAGCGTGCCCCCCAGCAGCGCCTCGCCGGCGCGCAGGGAAAGGGCGCGGCGCCAGGCCCACACCACCAGCGCGCCCAGGGTGGCGGCCCCCACCAGGGTCGTGAGGCCCGGGGGCAGCGGCGGGCACAGGAAGGGCGCGCCGTAGAACGCGGTGGGTCGCTGCTCGATGCGATGGATGACGCCCCACAGGGGAAAGCCGTAGATCACCGCGTCGGTCCACCGATCGCGCCCCGCGGCGGGGGCGCCGGTGGCGCGTCGGTACGCGCGGGCGATGCCGTCGCTCTGCCGGGTATAGTGGGCAGACTGCCAGTAGAAGTAGACGGTGTTGAGCGCGATCGCGCCCCCCGCCCACGCCACGCCCGCGGTGGCGGCGAGCACCAGCGGCGGGAGCCCGAGGAGGAGGAAGCGGTGCTGGCGGAGATCGACGCGGGTGAAGGTCGACGCGACGTGTGGATAGGCGAGCAGCCACAGGTCGGCCAGGAGCACCGCAGCGAAGAGCGCGGGTGACGCGGTGGCGATCGCCCCCAGCGCGAGGGCGAGCGCCAGCACGCCGCCGACGAATGCGAGGTCGAAGCGCGGGGCCCACAGCCAGCCCCGGATCGCGGAGGCGGCGCCGACGGTCATCCTCAGGTCGGCGGCGGCGGCATGGGCTCGGGCGGGGGGGGCGGCGGCGTGGCGCCCGTGGCCGGCGTGTTGGGATCGGGAGGAAACGGCTTGGTCGCGTCGGCCGCCGAGCCTCCGCACGAGGCGAGGAGGGCAGCGGTCATGGCGGCCGCGACGAGGAGCAGCGGCCCGGAACCGGGGCGTCGCCGCGCGAGCTTGGTGGACATCGAGCGAGCGTACGCCAGCGCCGGGCCGCAGGGTCGACGGCGAGGCGACCCTCCGGCGAGACGGCGTGCTTCGAGAGGCACCTCGCG
>JBKJLX010000866.1:0-10533 GCA_046596645.1 Polyangiaceae bacterium | reverse complement strand
CGGTCGACTCGGTCGAGAGCCACAACAAGTGGGAAGGCGACATCGAGGAGACGCAGGGCACGGCCGTCAACTTCCCGATGATCGGCGACTCGGACCGCAAGGTCTCGGACCTCTACGACATGATCCACCCGAACGCCAACGACACGATGACGGTTCGCTCCGTGTTCGTGATCGGCCCGGACAAGAAGGTCAAGCTTTCGATCACCTACCCCGCGTCAACGGGTCGGAACTTCGACGAGATCCTCCGCGTCATCGACTCGCTGCAGCTCACCGCGCAGCACAGCGTGGCGACCCCCGCGAACTGGAAGGACGGCGAGGACTGCATCATCGTCCCGAGCCTCAGCGACGCGGACGCCGAGAAGAAGTTCCCGAAGGGCTTCAAGAAGGTGAAGCCCTACCTCCGCATCACGCCGCAGCCGAACAAGTGACGCGGTGATGCCGCGGGGGGCGTGATGCGCACGAGGCCTCGCCGAGGAGGGTAGCGTCCCCCGCCGTTCAGGAGCCGGAAGCAGCTTTCTGCTTTCTGCATCCTCTTATGCTTCTCCGCCGAGGCGGCGTACCCTCGACGGACCATGGATCGTACCTTCCTCCTCGTCGCCGTTCTCGCGCTGGTCGCGTCCGCGAGCGGCTGTGGACGCTCGGATCTCGACCCCGCCGGGCTGGGAAGCGGAGGTGGCGGTCTGGCCGGACCGGGGCCGGGGGGCGGCGACGGCGAGGGCGGCGAGGGCGACCCCTGCGAGGACGCGACCTGCGGCGACGGCGTCTGCGAGCCGGTGTGCGGCGAGGACGCCTTCGGCTGCAGCCTCGACTGCGGCGGCGGCCCCTGCGCCGAGTCCTTCTGCGGCGACTTCGCCTGCCGGACCGACTGCGGCGAGACGGCGGAAGGCTGCCCCCAGGACTGCGGCAGCTGCGGGGTGTGCGGCGACGCGATCTGTCAGCCCGAGTGCGGGGAAGACTCGTTCAACTGCGGCTTCGACTGCGGCGGCGAGTGCGAGTTCGTCACCTGCGGCGACGGCTTCTGCGACGGGTTCTGCGGGGAGGACGCGTTCAATTGCGCGCCCGACTGCTCCGGGCAGTGCAAGTTCGTGGAGTGCGGCGACTTCTTCTGTGACTTCGCCTGCAACGAGCACTTCACGTGCGAGCTCGACTGCGGGGACTGCCAGTTCGTGGAGTGCGGCGACTTCTTCTGCGACGTCGCGTGCGGCGAGCAGTTCTCCTGTGAGCTCGACTGCGGCTCGCAGTGCTTCTGCGGCGACGGCATCTGCACCACCGGGGGGCCGTGCTTCGAGAGTCCCAGCAACTGCAGCACCGACTGCGGACCGCCCTGCGAGTGTGGCAACCAGGCGTGCGAGCCGCAGTGCGGCGAGGACCTGGGGTCGTGCTTCGAGGATTGCGGCCAGCCGTGCGATTGCGGCGATCTCGTGTGCGAGCCGCAGTGTGGCGAGAACGAGAACACCTGTGGGGTGGACTGCGAGGACCCGTGCCAGTGCGGCAACGGCGTCTGCCAGCCGCAGTGCGGTGAGTCGCCGTTCACCTGCTTCGACTGCCCGTTCCAGTGCGACTGCGGCAACGGCACCTGCCAGCCGGAGTGCGGCGAGAACCAGGTGACCTGCGACGACGACTGCGGGCAGAGCTGCCTGTGCGGGAACCTGATCTGCCAGCCTGGCTGCGGTGAGAGCCAGCAGAGCTGCCCCGGCGACTGCGGGACCCCCTGCGATTGCGGCAACGACATCTGCCAGCCCCAGTGCTTCGAGGACGGGATGAGCTGCCCGGACGACTGCGGCGACAACTGCTTCTGCGGTAACGGCAGCTGCCAGGGGGACTGCGGCGAGACGACATCGACCTGCCCGTTCGACTGCGGCCAGCCCTGCCTGTGTGGCAACGGCTTCTGCCAGCCCCAGTGCGGCGAGAACGAGGATAGCTGCTTCGGCGACTGCGGCTCCTGCGCCTGCGGGGACGGAGACTGCGACCCGCAGTGCTTCGAGGACGGCTTCAGCTGCCCCGACGACTGCCCGAACGAATGCTTCTGCTTCGACGGCGTGTGCGACCAGGCTTGCGGTGAGACCCCTTCTTCCTGCCCGTTCGACTGCGGCCAGCCGTGCATCTGCGGCAACGAGATCTGCCAGGAGGAGTGCGGGGAGACGGCGGCCAGCTGCGACGACTGCACCTGCGACTGCGGTAACGACGTGTGCGAGCCGGAGTGCGAGTCGAACGCGAGCTGCCCCCAGGACTGCGGCTCCGGGTGCACCTGCGGCAACGGCGTTTGCCAGCCGGTGTGTGGCGAGAGCGCGCAGAGCTGCGAGGAGGACTGCGACCAGACCTGCCAGTGCGGCAACGGCGTGTGCCAGCCGGAGTGCGGGGAGACCATCCTCAGCTGCACCAACGACTGCGCCGTCGCCTGCAGCTGCGGCAACGGGCTCTGCGAGACGCCGTGCGGTGAGACCACGGCCAGCTGCCCCGCCGACTGCGTGGTCTGCCAGTGTGGCGACGGCGACTGCCGCCCGCAGTGCGGGGAGACGGCCGCCAGCTGCGCCGTGGACTGCGGCCCTTCATGCGCCTGCGGGGACGCGGTGTGCGACCCCGAGTGCGGGGAGAACCTCATCACCTGCGCCCAGGATTGCTCCTCGGCGTGCAGCTGCGGCCCGCCGAACTTCCAGTGCGAGCCCGAGTGCGGGGAGACGGCGCAGAACTGCCCGTTCGACTGCTTCGAGTGCTCGTGCGGCAACTTCTCCTGCGAGCCCGACTGCGGCGAGGACAGCCAGAACTGCGCGATAGACTGCAATTTCTGCTTCTGCGGGGACGGGTTCTGCGACTCGTTCTGCAGCGAGCAGTTCAACTGTCCCATCGACTGCGGCGTGCAGTGCGTGTGCGGCGACGGGCTGTGCGAGCCGCCCTGCGGCGAGGACATCTTCAGCTGCAGCTTCGATTGCCTGCAGCCATGCGCCTGCGGCAATTTCCTCTGCGAGCAAGACTGCGGGGAGAGCTCGTTCAACTGCCCGTTCGACTGCGGCCTCTCCTGCGCGTGCGGTGACGGGTTCTGCGTCACCGAGTGCGGCGAGAACGGCGACACCTGCTTCGAGGACTGCGGCGATCAGTGCCAGTGCGGGGACGGTTTCTGCAACGACGCCGATTTCTGCCAGGAGCAGTTCTTCTGCCCCGACGACTGCGGCCCGCCGCCTTGCCAGTGCGGCGATTTTTTCTGCAGCTTCGAGCCGGAGTGCTTCGAGCCGGACTTCTGCCCTGACGACTGCTTCTTCGAGGGCCCCGGCGGTCCGGGAGTCAGCGTGGGCAGCGGCCCCCCGCCTCCGGGCTGAGGCGAACGCTCTCGAGGGCCGGGCGGCACGGCCCTCTCAGGAGCTCAGCGAGGACGCGCCGGCGATCGCAGCCGGCGCTGCTCCTCGACCATCTTCCCTCGCACCGCGCGCAGCAGCTCGCGGTGGTCGCCGCCCGCCTCGGCCGGGTGGACCGGATCTAGGATGGAGACGATGCACTGGCGCGGGTGGACCAGCATCGTCCCCTTGGAGAGCACGTGCGCCGTGCCCTCGACCACCATCGGCTGCACCGGGACCCCGGCTCGCGCCGCGAGGCGAAAGGCGCCGCGGTAGAAGGGCTGCAACCTCCCGTCGGGGCTGCGCGTGCCCTCGGGGAACACGAAGAGGCTGTGCCCCTCGGCCAGGCGCCGCAAGCACTGCCGGTACATCTTCATGATGCTGGGGAGGTGGCCGCGCCGCAGGGGCACAAACTCGTTCAGCGCCATGTTCCAGCCGAGGAAGGGCGCGTAGAAGTTCTCCACCTTGCTCACCCAGAGCATGGGGATGTGCGCGGCGAACACCGCGAGGATGTCGCTCATGCTCTGGTGGTTCGCGACGTAGATGGTGGGCCGCTCCTCGTCGACCTTGTCGCGGCCCAGCAGGGTGACGCCCGCCAGCGGCGCCGACGCCAAATAGTGCGCCCCCCACATCGAGGTGTACCGGGCGAGGAGGCGCTTGCGCGGGTCGCGCCGGGTCGCCGCCCAGATGCCGAGCGCAGGGAAGAACAGCGCGGCCGAGCTGCCGAGCACGTAGGGCCAGAAGCCGAGGTTGTACGCGGCGCGCGCCACCGCCGGCATGCGGGTGGTGGGGGCGACCGGAGCCGGCAGCGGCTCGCTGTCCTCGGCCGGCGGCGGCGGCGGGATCTTCATGCCCTCTCTCCCATCGCCGGGGCGTATCCAGGGTGCCCGGGCCCGTCAACGCCGCCTCACCGCCGGCCGCGCGGCTGGCCGCGTGGCTGGCCGCGTGGCTGTTATCCTGGCGCGAGACATGACCTGCATCGTCGGCCTGGTCCAGCGCGGCTCGGTGTACATCGGCGGCGACTCGGCCAGCGTCCAGGGGTGGACGTCGCGCATCACCCGCCTGCCCAAGGTGTTCCGCCGCGGTCCGTTCCTCATCGGCTACACCACCAGCTTCCGCATGGGGCAACTGCTCCAGTACGGGCTCGAGGTTCGCGTCCAGCGGGAGGACGAGGACGCCATGAAGTACATGGTGACCGAGGTCGCGGAGAAGGTGCGCGTCCTGCTCAAGGAGCGCGGCGTGGCCAAGGTCGAGGCCAACACCGAGAGCGGGGGACAGTTCCTGGTCGGCTACCGCGGGCGCCTCTTCTCGTTCCAGCAGGACTTCCAGGTCAACGAGATGGCGGACGGCTACGACGCCGTGGGCAGCGGCGCCGAGTACGCCCTGGGCGCGATGCGCGCGATGGATCGGAGCGCGCCGCTCGCGCGGCTGCGGCGCGCCCTCGAGATCAGCGCGCACTTCAACATGGGCGTGTCGGGGCCCTTCTTCGTGCGCAGCCTGCGCGGCGCTCCTGCGCGCGGCGGCCGCGGTCGCGGCGGCGCCGAGGCGTGACGCGGCGAGAGAAGGCGGACCGCATCGCCGCCGAGCTCCTGGAGCTCCATCCCGACCCGCCGATCCCGCTCGATCACCAGGACGCCTTCACGCTCCTGGTGGCGGTGATGCTCAGCGCGCAGACCACCGATCTGCGCGTGAACATGGTCACGCCGGCGCTGTTCGCGCTGGGGAGGACGCCCCAGACCATGGCCGCGCTGCCGGTGGAGGCGATCCTGGCCGCCATCCGCACGTGTGGCCTCGCGCCGACCAAGGCCCGCAACGTGAAGGAAACGGCGCGCCTCCTGGTGGAGCGACACCGCGGCGTCGTCCCCGACGCCCTCGAGGCGCTGGAGGCGCTGCCCGGCGTCGGCCACAAGACCGCGAGCGTGGTGGTCGCGCAGGCCTTCGGTCGGCCGGCCTTCCCGGTCGACACCCACGTGCACCGGCTCGCCTGGCGCTGGGCCCTCAGCGACGGGTCCAGCGTCGAGCGCACCGAGCGCGATCTGAAGAAGCTCTTCCCGGAGCGGGCGTGGAACGCGCTCCACCTCCAGATGATCTGGTTCGGGCGCACGCATTGTCCGGCGCGCGGGCACTTCGCGGCGTCGTGCCCCATCTGCCGCTGGGCGGCGCCCCGCAGCCGGCGAGGGTGAGCTCGCCGGCCAGGGCGGGGCGCCCTGGCGCGATCAGGCCTGCGTGTCCTCCGCCGCGCGGCGCTTCACCATGCGGATGCGGTTGCCTCGGCCGGTGAACTCGACCTCGTCCATGAAGGTCCGGATCAGCATCAGACCGCGGCCGGAGGGCTTCTCCAGGTTCGAGAGGTCGAGCGGGTCGGGGAGCGAGCCGGGGTCGAAGCCGGGGCCCTCGTCCTCGATGACGAAGACGACCTCCTCCCGGGAGAGGGTCACCTCGATCTTCACCCGGCGCGACGCGTAGGGCGGCTGGCCGCGGCGCTCTCGCGCCAGATCCTGGAAGGCGGTGCCGCCGAGCTCCAGGAGGTCGCTGGAGACCTCGAGGTTGCCGTGGAAGACGGCGTTCGCGATGGCCTCGCGAAGGGCAACGCCGATCTGCATGGCTCCCGTCCCGTCGCTCAGGCCGAAGCGCGTCACGTCCGCCTCCAGCTGGCCGATGACCTCCGACGCCTCGGCGATGTCGTTGCCGATCTCGAAGCGCCGCGTCTCCGCCGTCCGGCCCGGCGTCTCATCCCCCGCCTCGCTGGGCTGACGACCGACGCGGAGCGAGAGGAGATCGCGGACGATGGTGACCAGCTCCTGCGCCAGCCGCCTCTTGTGGACGTAGCTCGCGGCGCCTGTGCGCAAGGCGAGCATCGCCGTCTCCTCGCTGCCGTGCGCCGTCATCAGGACGATGGGAAGGGCAGGGTGGTCCCGGCGAACCGCCTCCACCAGCTGCAGACCGTCCATCTCCGGCATGTGCAGATCGGTGACGATGGCGGCGGGCCGCTCGCGAAGGATCGCCTCCAGCGCCTCGCGCCCATTCGACGCGTAGACGGGGCGCAGCCCGGCGTCCTTCGCGACGAGGGCGCCGGCGAGCCGGCGATCGAGCGCCGAGTCGTCCACCACCAGGATGGTCGCCTGTTCCGTCACGGGGTCGGAAGTGTAGACCAACCTCGGGCCTTCAGGTCCGCCTCGCGAACTCCGTCAGGCGCGGGCGGATGCGCTCGATCTCCGCCTAGAGCTCCGCCGCCAGGTCCGCCGCGCGTTCCAGCTCACCGCTGCGGGCAACGCGCTCCAGGCGCAGCGCGCAGTCGTGGAGGTGCGCGGCACCGAAGTGGTCGACCGCGCCCTTGATGGTGTGCGCGGCGCGCGTGAGGCGCGTCGCGTCGGCGTCGGCCACCGCGCCGTCGACGTCGGCGAGCCAGCCGCTGCACTCCTCGAGGAAGACCACCGCCAGCTCCTGGGCCAGGGCGGCGTCCCCGCCGGCCCGCGCCAGGAGCCGCTTCTCGTCGAAGTCCTCGGCCGGCGTGGTCACGGCGCGGCTGCTCATGGGCATGCGCATCGAGAGCGGTCCGTCGCTGCTGGAGGTGACCTTCACCGAGTCCGGCCGGCCCGGGATCGAGATGGGCACCGAGCGGGGCAGGGGGGTCATCATCACCACCCGCGAGGGCGGGCTGCTGTCGGGCCCGCGCCGCGCCGCGTCCCCCAGGATGTCCTCGATGGCCGCCATCAGATCCTCGACGTGGATCGGCTTGGTGACGTAGCCGTCGAAGCCCGCGCGCAGGCAGCGCTCACGATCGCCCTTCAGCGCGTGGGCGGTGACCGCGATGAGCGGCAGGCGTCCTCCGGTGGAGCGCTCTCGCTCGCGGATGGCGGTGGCGGTGCGCAGGCCATCGAGCACCGGCATCTGGATGTCCATGAGCACAAGGTCGAAGCGGTTGCTGGCCACCGTCTCCAGCGCCTGCTGGCCGTCGGTGACCTCCACCACCTGGTGCTCCCGCTTCTCCAGCAGGCGTCGCAGGAGCGTCCGGTTCACCGGGCTGTCCTCCGCCACCAGGACCTTCAGCGAGCGCAGCGGGCGCTGGCGCGGCTGGGGCAGGCTGCGGGGCGCGGTGTCCCCCGGCGCGCGCACCTTGAGCGCGGCGCGGATGGCGTCGGCCAGCTGCGACGGCTTGATGGGCTTGGTGACGTAGGGCGCGCCCATGCGCCGCGCGCGCTGCGCGTCGTCGTTGTGATCGACGGCGGTCAGCATCATCACCACCGGCGTGCCGCTGCGCAGGGCCGACTCGGCGAGGGGGAAGCCGTCGACCCCGCCGCCCAGGTCGGCGTCGATCACCAGCGCGCGGAAGGTCGAGCCCCCGCCGGCGCCGGTGGACTCCGCCGCCGCGGTGAGCACGCCCTCTGCCTCTTCGAGGGTCGCCACCGGGATGGGCACCATCTGCCAGCTAGACAGCACGTCGGCCAGGATCTCGCGCGAGGTGCGGTTGTCGTCGAGGAGCAGGACGCGCGCGCCCACCATCGTCCCCGGGGGGATGGTGGAGCGCTTGGTCTCGTGCGACTCGCGCAGCTCGAAGGGCAGCTCGATCACGAACTCGCTGCCGCGGCCGACGTCGCTGTCGATCACCACCGAGCCGCCCATCATCGAAGCCAGGCGCGAGGTGATGGCCAATCCCAGGCCGGTGCCGCCGAAGCGGCGGGTCATCGATCCGTCGGCCTGGGTGAAGGCCGCGAAGATGTGCTTCTGCTTGTCCTTCGCCACGCCGATGCCGGTGTCCTTCACCGAGAAGGCGAGGCGGGCGCGGCCGGGCTCGGCATCGCCCACCAGCCGAACGCGGACCACCACCTCGCCCTGCTGGGTGAACTTCACCGCGTTGGCGACCAGGTTCACCAGGATCTGGCGGACGCGCTGGTCGTCGCCCACCAGCGCTGTCGGAACGTCCCGCGGGACGTGCCACAGGAGCTCGATGCCCTTCTCGTGCGCGCGCAGCGCGAAGGTACGCATCGTGTCGCCGAGCAGCGTCACCAGATCAAAGGGCCCGGGGTCGAGCTCCAGCTTGCCCGCCTCGATCTTGGAGAAGTCGAGCAGGTCGTTGATGAGCGCCAGCAGGGCCTCGCCGCTGGAGCGCACGGTCTCCAGGTACTCGCGCTGCTCGCGGGTGAGCTCGGTGTCGAGGGCCAGCATCGTCATGCCGAGGACGCCGTTCATCGGTGTGCGGATCTCGTGGCTGACGTTGGCCAGGAACTCGCTCTTGGCGCGGTTCGCCGCCTCCGCCGCCTCCTTCGCGGCCGACAGCTGGGCCTCGGCCTTCTTGCGCGCGTCGAGCAGCTCGAGCAGCGAGGCCGAGTGCTCGCGCTCCTGGCCCAGCGCGGCCTCGGCGAAGCGGTCGGCGCGCGCCTTGGAGATGGCGGCCATGATCACCATGGTCGGCGTCGTCACCAGCGAGACCAGGACGCGGGAGATGCCGTCCTCGTCGTAGACGAACGACCACGGGGGGTCGGCGTAGAACCCGACGAAGTACGCGCACGCGATGATGCAGGTCAGGAGGCCGGAGCGCAGCCCGCCGGAGAACGCGGCGAACACGCAGATGGTCATCAGGATCGCGGGCGGGTTGGGCACCCGCAGGTCGAGCCCCCCCGCGACCTCGACCAGCGCGATGGTGCCGAGGGCCAGCACCGGCCCCAGGACGCCGAGCGTCTGCGGGGCGATGCCCATACCGCGCCAGCGCTGCTCGGTCGGGGCCGGCGCCTCGCCGTCGACCTTCAGCTCCTCCGCGGCGCCCTCGTCCATGGCGCGCAGTCTAGTCGCGTCAGAAGCGGCCGCGCGCGCTCAGCCCGAGGGGCGACGCCAGCGAGGAGGGAACGAGCTCCACCCTGCGGCGCGCGGTGGGGGCCTTGCCGGTCCCGGCGGCCGGCTCGTCGTCCAGCGTGGCCCAGAGGACGGCGCCGGTGACGAGGCAGGCGAAGCCGACGCCGAGGAAGATGCCGCTGGTGACGGTCAGCATGCTCGCGTCGGCCTCGCGGGCCTCGGAGCGCGGGTCGCAGCCGGTGCCGGCCGCGGGATCGGAGCAGGTCGAGCGCACGTCGTCGATCGCCACACGGCTCATGGCGAAGGTGACGCCGCTCACCGCCAGGCTGGCCACGCCCACGCCGCCCACGACCAGCGCCGCCACCGGGGGACCGCCCCCCGCGGCGTCGTCGGCCGTCGGCGGTGGCGTGGGGGCCGCGGCGGGCGCCGGCGCGGCCAGCGAGAGGCGCACCGTCGCCTTTTTCCCCTCCACCACATGGACCACCGCCTCGGTCACCGCGGCGCCGTCGCGCTCGATGGTGACGACGTGACGACCGGGATCGATCTTCGACGGCTCCGCCCAGGCCTCGCGGGCGGTCCCGTCGACGGTCACCACGTCGCCGGCGGCGAGGCCGCCCTCCACCACGATCTCGAGGGTGGGGATCCGGGAGCGGAGCGCGGCCAGCCGCGTGGTCGCCGTGTCGACGACGCCGGCGGCCGAGCTCCCCGCGGCCTGGGCGTCGGCGAGCGCCTTCTCGTAGCCCGCCTCGGCGGCGACCAGCGCGCCCAGGTTCTCGTCGCAGAAGGCCAGGTGGTAGAGCACCTGGGGCGACGTCCTCGTCTCGGCGACGAGCTCGAACTTGCCTCGCGCCGCGCGGAAGTCGCCGGCGTCCTCGAGGGCGACGCCCTCCTTGAAGCGATCGCGCGCGAGGGTCAGCTCCGCCTCGGTGGGCTCGGCGGCTCGCGCGGTCTGCGAGGCGGCGAGCGACAGCGCGAGGACGACGAGCGCCGCCCCGGCCCTCGTCGCTCTCCGGCTCTTCGAGCCTGCTCTCACCGGTTGCGCTCGTGGAGGAGGCGGAGGCCGGTCAGCGTCAGGTCGGCGTCGACGTGCTCGATGGCGACCGTCTGCTTGCCGATGAGGCCGGCCAGCCCGCCGGTCGCGATCACGCGCGCAGGGCCGAGCTCCTTCTTCAGGCGTACGCACAGCCCGTCGACCAGGCCGGCGTAGCCGAAGATGATCCCGGACTGCATGGACTGGGTCGGGTTGCGCCCGATCGCCTTGGGGGGAAGGGCCAGCTCCACCCGGTGCAGCCGCGCGGCGCGCGCGAACAGCGCATCGGCGGCGATCTGCACCCCGGGGGTGATGGCGCCGCCCAGGTACTCACCCTTGGGGCTGACGCAGTCGAAGGTGGTCGCGGTGCCGAAATCGACGACG
>JBKJLX010000851.1:0-7611 GCA_046596645.1 Polyangiaceae bacterium | reverse complement strand
GCCTTCGACCTCGCGGGCGCGGCGGCGGAGTTCGATCACGTCGGCTACGCCGCGCGCGTCTCGGGCGCCTGGCTTGCGCCACCGTCCACGTTCCTCCTCCACCCTCGCGACGGCGATCTGTCCCGCCGGTTCCTCCTCCGCGTCACCACCCCTCCAGGCCAGCGCTTCGCGACCGGCCTGCCGCCGGCGGGAGAACCGGGGACGGTGGGCGCGACGCTCGCCGATCTGCCGTCGGCGCCCTACGCCGCGCTGGGCTCGATGCGGACGCACCCGGTCGACGCCGGCGGGACCCAGGTGGAGATCGCCATCGTCGGCGAACCACGCCCCGGCGGCGACGCCCCGCTGGTGGACTGGGCCCGAGAGGGCGCGCTGGACGTGACCGAGCTCCTCGGGCGACCGGTCGTCCCCCACGCGCTGGTCCTGATCGAGGTGCGCCCGGGGCGTCGCCTCTCCCTCCTCACCGCCCTCGGCAACGGCGGCGCCTCGATCCACGCGCCGGTCGGCGCAGCCACCGATCCCGCGGCGCTCCAGGGCGACTGGAGAATGACGCACGAGTTCGTCCACCTCGGCTCGCCCGGGCTCGACGTGCGCCACAGCTGGTTCAGCGAAGGGCTCGCGACCTACCTGGAGCCGATCGCCCGCGTCCGCCGCGGCCGCTACCGGGAGGAGGCCTTCTGGAGGGAGCTGGTCGACTCCCTGCCGCTGGGACAGCCGGCCCAGGGCGATCTCGGCCTGGACGTCACGCGGACCTGGGGCAGGACCTACTGGGGCGGCGCAATCTTCTGCCTGCTCGCCGACGTCGAGGCCCGCCGGCGCACCTTGAACGCCCGCTCGTTACCCCTCGCCATGCGCGCCGTCCACGCCGCGGGCGGCGACGTCCGCGCGCGCTGGAGCATGCTCCACCTCATCGAGATCGCGGACGGCTCCCTCGGAGAGCCGGTCCTGGGCGAGCTCTACGCCCGCCACCGGGAGACCGCTGTCACAGTCGACCTCGAGGTCCTGTTCCGCGACCTGGGTGTGGTGCGCAGCGCGGGCGGCGGCATCACCTTCGACGACGAGGCGCCGCTCGCGCACGTGCGCCGCGCCATCACCGCGCGCTGAATGCACGGCGCCGGCGGGCGCCCCGCGTGACGCGACCGCCCGCATCGGCTAGATCCGCGGTGGCTTGACCGTTCACCTCGTCACCGGCTCCAACGGGTTCCTCGGTCCCTTCGTCGTCGATCGCCTCCTGGCGCGCGGCTCGTCGGGGGTCCGCTGCCTGGTCCTTCCCGGCACGCCGCGCGGCCGCCTCGACCATGTCGCCGCCGAGCATCCGGGGGGCGAGCTGAGGGTCGTCGAGGGGAGCCTGGCCTCGGTGGAGGAGTGCGCGAAGCTCCTCGCCGGCGTGGACGTGATCATCCACCTCGCCGCGGCGATGAAGGGCACGCCCGAGCACGTCTTCGGTTCCACGGTCGTGGCCACCCAGCACCTTCTGGAGGCCATCCGCCACCTGCCGGAGGGCGCGCCGCGCCCGCGCGTCGTTCACTGCTCGAGCTTCGCCGTCTACGGCGTCGCCGACCTCCCGAGAGGCAGCATCATCGACGAGACGACGCCCCTCGAGCCGCACCCCGATCGCCGCGACGTCTACGCGCAGGCGAAGCTCCGCCAGGAGCGGCTGTTCCACGAGTACGCGACCCAGCACGGGCTGCGGGTGTCGATCGCGCGGCCCGGGGTCATCTACGGGCCCGGCGGGCCGCCGATGTCGAGTCGCGTGGGCTTCTTTGCCAGGGGCGTGTTCGTCGAGCTGGGCGGCAAGAACCTCCTGCCGCTCTCCTACGCCGAGAACACCGCGGAGGCGCTCGCCGTCATCGCAGAGCGCGGCAAGTTCGACTGCGACATCTACAATGTCCACGACGACGAGCTCCTCTCGTGCGACGCCTACCTGGAGCGCTTCGAGCGCGATGTGCGCCCCGTGCGGACGGTGCGTCTCCCCTACGCGGCGACCAAGGCCATCGCCCGGGTCCTCGGCGCGCTGCGCTCCGCCTCCAAGGGCAGATTTTCCACTCCGGCGCCGCTCTCGCCCTACGCCGTCGACACCACGTGGAAGAAGCACCGCTTCTCCAACGCGCGCCTCCACGCCATCGGGTGGAGCCCCCGCGTAGCGACCGACGAGGGTCTGCGTCGCACCTTCAGCTGGCTGCGCGATCAACCGCCCGAGCGGCAGCGGGCCGCGTCGTGAAGGGAGCCGCGCGATGAAGGCGCCCTGGGGATCGGCTCTCGCCTTCGGCGCGCTGGGCGTGCTGGGCTACACCTACTTCGGCTACCCGCTGGCGGTGGTCGCCCTCTCGCGCCTGCGGCCGATGACGACGCGTCGCGACCCGACGTGGACGCCCGTGGTGAGCGTGCTGCTCCCGGCGATGAATGCCGAGGCGCACGTGGGTGCCAAGATCGAGGCGCTGCTCGACCAGGGATGGCCGGCGGACAAGCTCGAGATCCTCGTCTACTCCGACGGCTCGACCGACGGCACCGACGCCATCGTGAAGCGCTACGCAGAGCGAGGGGTGCGCCTCCTCCGCGGCGACGAGCGGCGCGGCAAGCCCACCGCCCTCAACGCCATGCGCGCCGCCGCCACGGGCGAGGTCTTCCTGATGGTCGACGTCCGGCAGAAGCTCGCGCCGGGCGCGATCCGCGCGCTCTGCGCCACGCTCGCCGACCCCAGGGTGGGCACCGTCAGCGGCAACCTGGTGCTCGAGGGCGATAGCGGTGCCGGCGTGTATTGGAGGTACGAAAAGGCGATCCGCGACGCGGAGTCTCGCTTCCGCAGCATGCTCGGCGCGACCGGCGCCCTCTACGCGATGCGCGCCGCCGACTTCCCGGAGACCATCCCGGAGGACGTCCTGCTAGACGACGTGTGGATCCCCTTCACCGCGCGCCTCAAGGGCAAGGCGCTCCTCTTCGAGGAGGACGCGGTCGCCTACGAGTCGGCCTTCGAGGACGATCGCGAGTTCGGCCGCAAGGTGCGCACCCTGGCTGGCAACTGGCAGCTCTTCGCGAAGATGCCGGCGCTCCTCGACCCCTCGAAGAACCCGAGCTTCTTCGAGCTCGTCTCGCACAAGGGTCTGCGCCTGGTCGGGCCCTTCGCGATGGGCGCCATGGCGCTCGGCACAGCGGTCGCCCTCGCGCGCGGCGAGGGCACGGCCGGATCGCGCGCGCTCCTCCGGCTGCTCGGGCTGGGGCAGCTCGGCTTCGCCGGCCTCGCCGCGCTGGGGGACAAGGGCGGCGCGCCAGGACGCATCGCCCGCACCTTCGTGGTGATGAACCAGGCGGCCGCGGTGGGCCTCGGACGCTTCCTCCAGGGTGAGCAGCGCGTCACCTGGTAGCGGGCTAGACTGGCGCGCCCGTCCGGGCCCGCTGTGTTCGCCACGGCCGTCCGACCCCTCCCACGATGCTCGCGATCCCCGCCGTCGCCATCCTGGTCGCCTTCATCTACCTGCGCCCGCAGGAGATCGTGCCGCAGCTCGCGGCCATCCCGTTCCTCTACGTCTTCCTCGCGCTCGCCGTCTTCGGGCTCGCGCTCGACGTCCGCCTCGGCCACAACCAGTTTCGCCTCGCGCCCCAGGCGACCTGGGGCGCGATGTTCTTCGGCTGGTGCATCACCAACTACCTCATCCGGGTGGGCGCTGGCGGCCTGCCGGGGATGATCGTCCAGGTCGCGGTCGCCTACATCCTCTACTTTCTCATCGCGCACGGGGTGCAGACCTTCAAGGGCCTCGCCACCTTCGCCACCTCGCTCTTCGCGATCTCGCTCTCCATCGCGGCGGTGTGCGTCCATCAAGGCTTCGCGCCGATGGGCTGCGCGGTGCAGCTCGGTGACAGCATCGCCGCTGGCGTGCGGCCCGACGGCCGCCCCTGCAAGCAAGAGGAGGATTGTCAGGCCGGCGACGCCGAACCCGGCGCCGAGTACGTCTGCGAGCACATGGGCGTGTTCGGCACGACCAGCGCCGCCGGGCGCGTGCGCTACCGCGGTGTCCTCCAGGACCCGAACGAGACCTCGCTCGCCACCGGCTCGGCGCTGCCCGTCGCCTTTGCGCTGCGCGAGTACAAGGCAACGGCCAGCCGCACGATGCTGCTCCTGTTCGCGATCGTCATCGTCAGCA
Source organism: Polyangiaceae bacterium (assembly GCA_046596645.1). Lineage (GTDB taxonomy): Bacteria > Myxococcota_A > Polyangia > Polyangiales > Polyangiaceae > JBKJLX01. The sequence goes on along the minus strand of JBKJLX010000851.1, from coordinate 3,475 downwards.
TCTGCGTCGTGTTCACGCAGTCGCGCGGCGGCCAGCTGGTCGTCGCCGCCGTCTTCGGCGCCTACTTCGTGAAGAAGTACGGCATCGCCAAGGGCGCCATAGCCGGCGCGATCATGGCCGCGCCGCTCCTGCTCCTCGGCGGTCGCGACGACTCCAAGGAAGGCTCCGCCGACGAGCGCGTCGAGGTCATGGCCGAGGGCATCCAGTTCATCCGCGAGGCGCCCCTCACCGGCATCGGCTGGAACCAGTATGCCGAGTGGAACTCGCACGGGCTCACCGCCCACAACAGCTATCTGCTGGCCATCGCCGAGCTCGGTCCCATCGGCTTCTTCCTCTTCACGGTCGTCCTCTACATCTCGTTCAAGACGCTGCTCTCGGCGCTGAAGCGCTACGCCGAGGGCCCGGAGTCACGCGTCGCCCGCGTCTGGGCGATGGGGCTGCTCGCCGCCTTCATCGGCTGCTGCGTCGGCAGCTTCTTCCTCTCGTTCACGTACCACAACGTCCTCTGGATCTTCATCGGCCTCACCGGTGCGTTCTGGAGCGCCGCGCGCCGTCACGACCCCGGCTTCGAGGTGAAGCTGACCTTCCGCGACGGCGTCTACTGCGCCCTGATGGACGTCGGCCTCGTCCTCGCCCTGGCCACGTTCGTTCGCATCAAAGGCCACTGACTCTCCCGGGGGCCCCCCTGGCGCGAGCTAGCGCTTCTTCGCCGCGCGCGCGGCAGCGTCGGCGGCGCGCCTCTCCGCCAGCTGCTCCTCCTTCACCGCGCGGGCAGCGGCCAGGTCGGCCGCCTTCTCCTCCGGCGTCATCTTCTTCTCGACCAGGTACACGAGGCCGATCGACGCGAAGTAGAGGACGACCATCGGCGCCGCGATCACGAGCTGCTGCACCACGTCGGGAGGGGTGATGACGGCGGCGATGACGAAGGCGATGAAGACCCAGTAGCGGGAGAAGCGAATCAGCTGCTTGTGGTCGACGATCCCGGCGAGCCCCAGGAACATGAGAAAGAGCGGGATCTCGAAGATGAGGCCAAAGGCGAGGAGCCACGTCGTCACGTGCGAGATGTAGTCGGCCATCATCACCGTGGGCGTGATGGTGACCGAGTCGCCGATGGTGCCGCTCGCGCTGAGGAAAAAGCTGAACGTCATGGGAAAGGCGAGCTTGAAGCCGAAGTAGCCGCCGCCGACGAAGAGCAACGTGCTGAAGAACACGAAGGGGATGACGAACCTTTTCTCCTTCGCGTAGAGCCCGGGCGCGATGAAGGACCACAGCTGGTAGAAGATCACCGGCGCCGCGACGGCCGCGCCGCCGATCATGCTGAGCTTGAAGTAGGCCAGCATGCCGTCGCCGGGGCCGGCGAAGTGCAGCGTGGTCGGCCCGGCGAGGCCCTGCGCCTGCCACGACTCGCGGAACGGTCGCACCAGCACCTCGAGCAGCCGCTCCTTGTACTGCCAGGCGGCGACCATGCCGACGACGAGGGTGATCACCGACCAGGTGACGCGCTTGCGGAGCTCGTCGAGATGCTCCCAGATCGTCATGGGGACGTCGTCCTCCGGCGTCTCGCCGTCGACGTTCTCCGCCTCGGCGTCGGGGTCGACCTTCAGCGTGGAGCTGGCCTTCGCCTTGGTCTGCGCCTTGGCTCTCGCACTGGTCACGCCCGTGTCCGCGGCCTTGCCCTCGGCCTCGAGGTCGACCTCGCCCCGATGGCTCATGCCGCTCCCGGCTCGATCTGGCGTGCGGGGGCGGGGGTCGGGGCCGCGGGCGCCGGCTCCGCCATGGCGGGATCGGCAGAGGCCACATCGCCGGCGACCGGCGCGGGGATGGCGGCCTCTTCCTTCTCGTCGAGATCGTCGGGGAGCGCGTCGTAGGCGTCGCAGCCCCACGGGGGGTACTCGCGGTCGGCGAGCGGCTCCTCGCCAGGGAGGACCATGGCGGTGGCCGCGGCGGCGCTGGTGACAGCGCGCGAGACGACACCCGGCGGCGACGCGGCGATGGCGCCGGGGGGCGGGGCACCCGGGGGTACGATCGGCGGCGTGCCGGGCGGGGCGCCGGTGGACGGGACCGTGGTCGCGACCTCGGCCGGCGGCGGCTCGACCGAGGAGGATGCGGCGCCTGCGGCGCGGGGACCGGGGGCGGGACCGTCGCTGGACGCGAGCGGGGCGCTGGCACCGCCGGCGGTGGTGGCGCGCACCGGGAGCGCCCGCACCGGGGCCCTGGTCGTGGCGTTGACCAGCGAGTCCATCACGTTGATCCGCGACAGGCTGCGCAGCTCGCGGATCTCCTTCTCCAGCCCTTCGGCCTTCAGGATCGCGTCGATCCCGCTCTGGGTGCGGAGATCGCTGCTCATTCTCCGCAGCTTGGCGATCCACCGGCCGGTGGTCCGCATCATCTCCGGGAGCTTCTTGGGGCCGACGACGACGATGCCCACGATGAGGAGCAGGATGAGCTCCGTGAGATCGAGGCCGAACACGGCCGTACGTTACCCGGCGGCTGGCCGGGTCGCCAGCTGACCGCACGCCGCGTCGACGTCGGCTCCGCCCGAGTAGCGGACGACCGATCCGACCCCGCGCGCGAGCAGGGCGGCGCGGAACGCGCCCTGCCCGTCGGAGCGGCGGAAGGGCGCGCCGTCGACGTCGTTCCACGGGATCAGGCTGATGCGCGGGCGGACACCCCAGCGCGCCGCGAAGCCCAGCGCCAGGTCCGCGAGCGCCATCGCCGCGTCCTCGCCGTCGTTCTCGCCGGCGAGCAGCGTGTACGCCCACATCGGCGAGTGGCCAGACCGCCGCGTGTGCTCGCCCACCGCCTCCAGCACCTCCTCCAGCGGGTGGGCACCCTCGATCGGCATCAGCGCCTTGCGACGGCCGCGCCGCACGTCGCCCAGAGACAGCCCCAGACGGACCTGCGGCACCTCGGCGGCGAGCTTGCGGATCCCGCTGGGCAACCCTGCGGTGCAGACCGTGACGTTGCGCAGATCGATGGCCATCGCCGCCGCCTCGCCGAAGACGCGGATCGCGGCGACCACTCGCTCGACGTTGGCCAGCGGCTCGCCCATCCCCTGGAAGACGACTCCGTGCACGCGGCTGCCGGCGGGCAGCTCGCCCCGCACCACGCGGACCTGCTCGACGATCTCCCAGGCCTCGAGGTTGCGCTGTAGGCCCATGCGGCCGGTCGCGCAGAACGCGCACGCCAGCGCGCAGCCGACCTGGGAGCTGACGCACACGCTGAAGCGACCCTGGCGCTGCAGCGGGATGCGGACGGTCTCGATGGTGGCACCGTCGGCGAGACGGAACGCGTACTTCACGAAGGGGTCGACGGCGCTGGCGCGCCGCTCGGCGATGGCGAACGAGGGCACGTGGCCGACGCGCCGCGCGGCGTCGAGGGCGACGCGACGGATGGTCGCCGGAGCGCGATCGGGGAGCCGGCCGTGGCGGTGCACCTGCGAGACCAGCCGGCGCGCATCGGCGATGTCGATCGC
>JBKJLX010000763.1:0-2717 GCA_046596645.1 Polyangiaceae bacterium | reverse complement strand
CCCGGTGCTCAGCGAGGAGCCGAGCGCCGGGGCGCCGAGCCTGTCACGATCTTCTCCGCTTCGTCCCACGACGGCGATCGCGCGAGCGGTTGCCGTCGTCGCGTTTTCGCTGCGCGCCCTGGCGCCGGCCGACGCGAGCGCCGACGTGCCGTCGCCGTCGCCCCCCCGCGCTCTGCGCCTGCGTGTCCTCACCTACAACGTCTTCGGCATCGCGACGCTCTCGCCGGCGATCGACGAGCGCATGGCCGCCATCGGGCCGGCGATCGTGAAGCTCGCCCCCGACGTGGTGCTGCTGCAGGAGATGTGGCGCAACCAGGACGCGGCGCGCGTGGCGAGCGTCCTGGAGCACGCGGGCTACGTCGCGGTGCGATCGTTCGCCTCCGACCACTGGACCGATCGCGGGCGCGGCGGGCTCACCGTCGCCTCCAGGTTCGCCATCACCGGCGAGCGCTTCGAGGCCTTCCATGCTGGGACGCTGCCCCACATCCCGTGGCACGTGGACTGGCGTGGCGGCAAAGGCTTCTTCACGGTCCGTCTCGCCACGCCGCTCGGCGAGGTGGCGGTGGTCGACGTTCACGCCCAGGCCTCCTACGCAACCGGGCACTACGAGGCGATCCGGGTGGCCCAGGCGCTGCAAATCGTCGACTCCCTCGCCCGGGAGGACGCGCTGGTCCGCCAGGCGGACCCCCTCATCCTGGGAGGCGATCTCAACGCGCCCCCGTCGGAGGCCTCGACGCGGGTGCTGGCCGCTCTCACCGGCTCGCGCATCTGCGACGAGACGCTGGGGACTGACATGGTGATGGCGCGATCGGGCCAGACGATCGCGGTGGACATCGTGTCGACCGAGCGAGTCCTCCTCGAGCCGCTGCGCCTGGCCGACGGCTCCTTCGTGCCGATGTCGGACCACGAGGGCATCCTGGTGGAGCTGCTCCTCAGCCGATGCGAGGGCGCCTGTGCGGCGGTCCCACCCCCCGACCGGGACGCGGCGGTCGCCGCAGCGCGCGTCGATCTGGAGGAGGACCGCGGTCGCACCACGATCTATCGCGTGGCGACGATGGTCGGCGCCCTCGGCTCGGCGTGGATCGCCGTTCGCGCCGGGGGGCGCCTGCGCAGCGGTCGGCGCCGCCGCGAGCACCTCGCCACCGGCGTGTTCGTCCTGTGGTGCCTGTTCTGGGCCACCTGGTGGACGTACACCGCGTTCGTTTTCTCGCCCCATCACCTCGCGCTCATCGACGCGGCCCTGCACGACCTGGAGGGCGGCCCGGCGGGATGGCTAGCACGCCATCCACCGGCCGCCGGACCGCGCTAGTATCGACCGATGATCCTGCGCCGAGCCGCCGCCGCGGCCTCGCTCTGCGTGGCGGGTTGCACCTTCGATTACGAAGCGATCCTCGACGGCGCGGAGCAGGGCCAGTCCACGGGCGGCGGCGCCCGCGACGGGTCGACGACCGTCGGCGCCACGACGGCGAGCTCGTCGAGCGGCGGGGCGGCCGAGGTGGCGTCGTCGAGCGCGTCGTCGACGTCCTCCGCCGCCAGCGGCGGCGGTCAAGCGAGCGGGGGCGGAGGCGACGCGAGCGGGGGTGGCGGCGCGGGGGGTGACCTGCTCTTCACCACGCCGTGTGACGTCCCCGGCCTCGCGCTCGACTTCGAGCAGGACGACGTGGGCGAGGCTCTGGGCGAGGCGTGGGTGCCCGAGGGCAAGGCCGACGAGCTCCGGCTCGTCGGTGGTGCGCTGGAGATCGACATCGACCCGGGCGAGTTCTCCGGGATACGCACCGTCGAAGCGGTCCTGTTCGAGTGCAGCGTGACGGTGTCGCTGCTCGACCTCGAGCCGTTCGCCTCCGCGGACTCGCCGATCGACTTCTCGCTGGGAACTCAGGACGTCCGGCTACAGGTCCTCACCGCCGATCCGGACGACGACGGCGGGTACTGCGACATCCTCGTCGCCGGCGAGGACCGGGGCGACTGCCTCGACAGCGAGGGCGCGCTCGACCTGCGCGTGCGCCACACCGGCACCGAGATCTGCTTCGACGTCGGTCCGCCCGGCGGCGCCCTGGAGGAGATCGACTGTGCCGACGGCGGTGCCGCGGCCGAGGTGGTGATCACCCTGAGGGCGGACAGCGACGCCACGGCGATCATCGACGACGTCCGTTGACCGCAGGAGCGATGCCGCGACGGTCGGCGCGACCCTCGGCCCGACGAGCTCCTCGGCGCGACCCTCGGTCCCGACGAGCTCCTCGGCGCACTCGGGGGCGGCTCGATGGGCGTCGTGCACCGCGCGCGGCGTGGTGCGGACGGGCCCATCGTCGCCTAGAGAGGCGCCATCGGCACCGCGCTGCACATGTCGCGCCAGCAGATCATGGGGCAGCTCGTCGACGCGCGCGCCGACCTCTACGCGCTCGGCGCGAGATCCACCGCGCGATCGCCGGCGCGGTGCCCTTCATCGCGCCCGACGCGCCGTAGCTCCTCACCAAGCACCACAGCGGAGCGCGACGAGCTCGCCGACTCCCTCCGCGCGCGAGCCCTGGTCCGGCTGCGCGCCGGCGACGAGACGGGTGGGGCCGCCGACCGCGCGCGTGCCCGCGCCGTGTTCGAGGAGCTGGAGATGCTCGGTCGCCTGCGTGCCATCGACGCGCCGCTCGAGGACTGGACCTGCTCGTAGGGCTCCCTGTTGGCATCGACGGGCCGAGCTCCGGCCGCCGATCGCGATCCAGGCC
>JBKJLX010000604.1:0-27036 GCA_046596645.1 Polyangiaceae bacterium | reverse complement strand
CTCGACCCAGGGCCGCGGGGGTCGCCCCTCGGCGCGGCCGCTGGCGTTGCGTGCTGGCGCACCGCCAGCGCTGCGGGGAGGCGGCTGCTTGGGCGCCGGCTGCCCCGCGGCGGGCTTCTCCGGCGCAGACGTTGCCACGCCGGAGAGACTAGCGCAGAGCCGGCCCGATCCGAGGATCAGCTCACAACGGAACGGGCACGCGCGCCACGAGGTCGCGGATCGCCGACTCGTTCTCGTCGCGCGAGGGAACGTAGCCCTCGGCGTGGGCTGCGAGGCGGACGCGGTGGGCGAGGACCGGCACCGCGAGGTCGTGGATGTCGTCCGCGATGCAGTACGACCGACCGTGGAGCAGCGCGCGGGCGCGCGCGGCGTGGGCGAGGTTGATGCCGGCGCGCGGCGAGGCGCCGAGCGAGAGGGCGGGGGAGCTGCGGGTGGCCGAGAGGACCGCCTGGAGGTACGTGGCGAGGGCCTGGTCGAGCTCCACGCGGTCCGTCTCGCGCTGCAGCGCGACCAGCTGCGAGGGGTCGATCACCTGCGCGACGCGCCGCATGCGGCCGTGCTCGCCGCCGTTGATGTAGAGCCGCGACTCGACGTGCGGAGGCGGATAGCCGATGCGCAGGCGGACCATGAAGCGGTCGAGCTGCGACTCCGGCAGGGGGTAAGTGCCCGCGAAATCCTGCGGGTTCTGCGTGGCGACGACGAAGAACGGCTCCGGGAGGGGCGTGGTCACGCCGTCGACGGAGACCTGACCCTCGTTCATCGCCTCCAGCAGGGCGGACTGGGTGCGGGGGCTGGCGCGGTTGATCTCGTCGGCGAGGAGGACGTTGCAGAAGACCGGCCCCTGGCGGAACTGGAACTCGCTCGTGCGCTGATCGTAAACGCTGACGCCGAGCACGTCGCTGGGGAGGAGGTCGCTCGTGAACTGGACGCGCTTCCACTCGCCCCCGACCGCAGTGGCCAGCGCGCGGGCCAGGGTCGTCTTCCCGACGCCCGGCACGTCCTCCAGGAGGACGTGGCCTCGGGCGAGGAGGGCGATGAGGGCAACCTCCACGACCTCGCTCTTTCCCTCGAGCGCCTGCTCCACGGCGCCGCGCAGCTTCGCCACGACGGGCGAGGGCTCGCTGGCCAGGGATACGGCAGAAGTCATCGGCTCGGATGCTAGCACGGGCCTCCGTCTCCTCGCTTGCCCCGTGTTTTCGCGAAGGTCGACTGCGCGGCCTCCTTTTCGGCCTGGCTTCCGAGGCCGGGATTTCCAGCCGTGGCCGCGGGCTTGGCCGGGACGGCGGCTCTGTGTTTAGGTCCGCCCCCGCCGCGATGACCGACGAGCCCCGTTCGGAAGCCCCGCCGCCGAGCGACCCCAACGCTCTCGCGCCGTCCGACCCGCCGCCGGTCATCCCGGAGTTCGCGAAGGGAAGCCTGCTCTGGCGGATCGGCGGGATGGTCCGGCAGGTCCGCCCCAGCCAGTGGGTGAAGAACGCCTTCGTCCTGGCGCCGCTGGTCTTCGCCAAGCACCTCACCCACCCGTCGGTGCTCCTCTCCGCGGCCGGCGCGTTCGGCGTGTTCTGCCTCCTCGCCGGGGCGGTCTACACGATGAACGATCTCCACGACGCGGAGGCCGATCGCGTCCACCCGGTGAAGCGGCGCCGCCCCATCGCCTCGGGGCGGGTGCCGGTGCCGCTGGCGCGTGTGATGGTGGGCGTGCTCCTGGCGATCGCCTTGGGCGGCGCGCTGATCGGCCCCTGGCAGTTCGCCGCGCTGGCCACGGCCTACTTCCTCAACAACCTCGCCTACACCTTCGCGCTCAAGAAGATCGCGTACGTCGACGTGGGCTCGATCGCGCTCGGCTTCGTGCTGCGCGTGCTCGCCGGTGGCTACGCGATCAAGACGCCGGTCAGCTGGTTCATGCTGGCCTGCACCGCGCTGCTCGCTCTGTTCCTCGGGTTCGGCAAGCGCCGCCACGAGATCGCGCAGATCGACGCCGGCAAGCAGCGCGCCGCCCTGGAGGCCTACGATCCGCGAATCCTCGACATCTGCCTCGGCGTCACCGGCCTCGGCGCCGTCGCCGTCTACGTCGCGTACACCCTCGACACCTCGACGACGCAGCTGTTCGACAGCAGGTGGCTGTGGATCACCGCGATCCACCCGGTGTTCGGCGTCATCCGCTTCCTGCAGCTGGTCAGCGGCCGGCCCAAGGCGGAGAGCCCCACCCAGGAGATGCTGCGCGACGTGCCGTTCGTGCTGAACCTCGTGCTCTACGTGCTGGAGATCGTCTTCATCGTGTACCGCCTGCGGCCGTCGTGATCCCACGGTGGTGGCAGCCAGAGCGCCCACGGCTACCCGCCCTTCAGACTGAAGACCCCCGCGAAGATCGCGTCGACGTCGATGACGCTCCCGTCGGTGAGGGTGATCGACTCGCCCGCGTTGGCGGAGGCGTAGATCCAGCGCTGGCCGGGGGCGCGGCCGAAGTGCTCGATGCGAGAGCAATCCTGCGAGACCAGGACATAGTCGGTCAGCGATTCCCGCGACTGGTAACCGTTCCACTTGAGGCCCCGGTCGTACTGCTCGGTCGACTCCGAGAGCACCTCGACGACCATGGTGGGGTTGGCGATCACGTCGTCGTGTTCCACGTCCGGCGGTCCACACACCACGACGGTGTCGGCGTAGACATACTGTCGCTCCCGTAGACGCAGCCGCTGGTCGGCGTTGAACACGTGGCACCTGGCCCCGAGCGCGTTTTCGAGCGCGGCGCCGACCCTCGCGCAAAGTCGGTTGTGCCGCGGAGATCCCCCGGCCATCGCAAAGACCTCGCCGTCGACGTACTCGTGTCTAGCCTCCTGCAGGCGCTCCCACGCGAGGTAGTCCTCCGGCGCCACCTGCGACTTCTCGGCGATGCGACCCATGCCGGATGCTACCGCGCCGGAGTCCGGAGTCGGACTGCGCCCTGCGCCGGCCTTGGCGGGCGTTCGGCCGAGCGTGACCCGTCGCCCTCCTCGGCCGATCGAAAGATGCCCTCGATCCGCGTCGCGCACGAGGGGCACTGATCGGCCGCCACGCCGACCAGGCGGCTGTCCATGGTCCGGTAGTCGAGCCGCGTGATGACCTCCTCGGCGCAGCCCGGGCAGCGCGTGTGGCCGAGGTGGGGAAACTCCCGCGCGACGTTGCCGACGTACACGTGCTTCAGGCCGCGCGCGTAGGCGGTGCCTGCCACCGAGACCAGCAGGGGAATCGCCGTCGGCGGCCGGTTCAGCAGCTTGTAGCGGGGGACGAAGGCGTTGAGGTGCCAGGGGATCCCGGCGTCGATGGCGGCGAGATCACGCGCGAGGCGGCCGAGCCCGGGCTCGTCGTCGTTGAGGCCGGGGACCACCAGCGTCACCACCTCGACCCAGAGCCCGATCGACCGCGCCTCGGCGATGGCGGCCATGACCGGCTCGAGCCGGCCGCCCAGCTGCTTGTACTGGTCGCTGGTCGACCCCTTGAGGTCGACGCGGAACACGTCGGTGACCGGCCGCACGTGGGCGAGCGCCTCGGAGGTCGTGTTGCCGTCGGAGACGATCGCCGTCACGAGACCCCGGCGCTTCGCCTCCTCGAAGACCGCGCGCACCCACTCGGCGGCGATCATCGGCTCGTTGTAGGCCGCGCAGATCACGCGGGCCCCGGCGGCCAGCGCCTCGTCGACCAGCGCCGCAGGCGTCGTCGGGCGCGGCTCATCTTCGATGCCCTCGCGCAGGGCCTGGGAGACCTTCCAGTTGTGACAGTAGGTGCAGCGCAGATCGCACCCGAACATCCCGAAGGTCAAAGCCAGCGCGCCCGGGAGCACGTGGAAGATGGTGTTGGTCTCCACCGGCCTGACGTACTTGCGCGCGACGTACCCGAAGGGCACGCGAACCTCGCCGCCCTCCTCGAAGCGCACGCCGCAGGAGCCGGTGCGCCCCGGCCCCAGGACGCAGCGGTGCGCGCACGCCGTGCAGCGCAGGAGCCCGCCGTCGCGCGCGGCCAGCGCGCCGGGCACGGTCAGCTCGCGGAGGCGCGCGGCGAGGCTCATCGCGCGCGACTCTGCCACGAAAAGGCCCTCCGCGCGGCCGGGTGCTAGGGTCCCCGCCGACGATGGCGGACGCGGAAGAGACGTCCTCGGAGGTCGCCGGGCGCAGCGACGCCTGGACCGATCTCGGGCTCACGCTGCCGATCTTCCTCGTCTACCACCTGGGGGTCGTCTTCCTTCCGGTGCAGAACGCCGCCGACCTCCTGACGACCGAGCTGCGGTCGCTCGCCGGCAAGAGCCTGCTCGGCTACGCCGGGCTCACCGTCGCCATCGGCGCCGCCTTCATCCTGGTGCTGAGCGTGATGGGGCGAGGGCGCTCCCTCGATCCCAAGCGCTTCCTCCTCCTCGCCGCCGAGGGGTGCGTCTACGCGATGCTGATGCGCGCCGCCGGCGCCTGGGCGGTGGGGTCGCTGCCGATGACCGCGGGCGGTCCGCTCGATCGACCGGGCGCCTTCACCGGGATCGTCATGTCGCTGGGCGCGGGCTTCTACGAGGAGGTCGTCTACCGCGTCGGGCTATACGGCGGCGGGGCGTGGCTCATCAAGCTGGTGTTCGGGAAGGTCCCCGCGTTCGTGATGCAGATCGGCTGGGCGGTGATCTGCGCGATGGCGTTCTCCGCCTGGCACTACGTCGGCCCCTACGGCGACCCCTGGGACCTCCAGAGCTTCGTCTTCCGCGCGACCTGCGGCCTGGTGCTCACCGCGATCTACGCCTTTCGCGGCTTCGCCCCCGCGGTGTGGACGCACGCCGTCTACGACATCTGGGTCATGGTGCTCTGACCGCCGGTGGCGGCGCCGCGCCGGTCGTGGTGCTCTGACGGCGTGAACGACCCCGGCGCGTCGGTCGTCCTCACCCTCGCGCTGGTCTTCGCGGGCGGTGCCGGCTGCCGGAGCTGGTCGCCGGCGAGCTCGATCGCCGACGAGTCCCTCCCCGAGGTGCAGGAGGTGGCGGCCCCGGCGCGCGGCGACGTGTTCGCCGTCCTGGCGGGGAGCGATCTGCGCCTCATCGCGCTCGACGGCACGCCGCGCAGCGAGCTGCGTCACCAGGCCGATGCGCCCACCCGGCTGGCCGTCGCCCCCGACGGGGGCGTCCTCGCGCTGGGGGAGTACGGCAAGCCGCTTCGCGTGATCGAGGTGCGCGGCGATCAGCTGGTGCCGGTGGGCGTTGCGCTGCCACCCCCCGGAGACCCGTCGACGGGCGACGTGCAGATCCTTCACTTCGCCTGGTCTCCGGACGGAGCCCGACTGGTGGCCGCGCTGGGCAACGGCGCGATCGTCGCCTGGCGACGTGACGCCCTCGCCGCGCCGCCCGCGCCCCTGACGGCCGCGCAGGCAGGGTTTCGCACCTTCGCGCTCGATCCGACGCGGCCGGTGATCGCCGTCGCCATCGAAGATCGGGTGGAGCTGCGCGAGCTCGTCGGCGGTCGCATCCTCGCCGTCCTCCCCGGCGTGCAGTCGACGCGCCTCGAGTTCTCGCCGGGCGGTGCCCTGGCGACGGTGGGCAGCGACACGATGCTGCGCGATCCCGCGGGGGTCGTGACCACGCTCGAGGGCGGCGGCTGCCTCGACGTCGCGTGGTGGGGCGACGCTCTCGCGTGTGTCCGCAGCGCCGGCACGGTCGACGTCTGCGTCGACGCAACAAGTTGTCGACCCGTCAGCCTCGAACCCGGCCCGCGGGAGGCGACCGGGGTGGTCGCCACCGCCCAGGGCCTCCTGGTCTCGGGGCGGAGCGCGACCTTTCTCCTCTTCCCCGGCGACGGGGCGCCACGCCCGTTGCTCGCGGACGGCGTCGTCGATCGCGGCTCGCCGCCGCCGAGGGAGGCGCGCCGATGACGAACCGCAGGACGGTGCTCGCCGCGGTGCTCGCGGCGCTGCTGCTCGCCTCGCTGCAGGGCTGCGCGATCGAGGCGTCGCCCTCGGTGCCCGGCGCCCCCGAGCGTCGCGCGGTCGTGGTGCCGGCGCAGCGCGCGCCGGGACCGGACGGTCCGGACGCGAGCGAGCCCTCCTGCGATGCCTCGTGCCCGACGCCGCGGGCCGACGAGGAGCTCGACGGCTGCTACCCCGTCCACCTCGACGGCCGCGTCGTGCACCACCGCCTCGCGCTCGGCGAGCGCCCGACAGCGTGGGTCGTCTGCGCCTTCGAGGCCCGATGACGACGGCGCCCACCTCCGCCGGGATCCTTGCGGCGCTGCTCCGCGGCGTGCGGACCGCCGTGCTGGGGGCGGTGGCGTGCACCGCCGTCACCGGCTGCTGCATGCCCTACTTCGAGGCGTGGTCGCCCGGCGACGCCTGGAGCCGCGTGGTGCCGATGCCGCCGGAGATGGCGAGGCGGCCGCCGCCTCCCGATCACGAGCTGCCCCCCGCGGTGTGCAGCGCTCTGTGCGCCACCGAGGTCTGCTTCCCGGCGGTGCTCCGAGGCGAGGGCGGCGTCGAGACCGACGTCGTCGTCTGCAACACCTGGAATGAAGGGTCGTGCGCCGACACCGGCGTGTTCCGCATGCCGTCGGGTCGCCGCGACGCGCGCATCGTCCGCGGTGGCGGCCTTGACGTCGCCCTCGCCGCGATCGCCGACGCCGAGGCGGCCAGCGTCGACGACTTTCTGAAGCTCGCGGTCGACCTCGCCCGCCTGGACGCACCACCTCGGCTCATCCGCCGCGCGCGCGCCGCGGCGCGCGACGAGGTGGTGCACGCTCGCGCGGTGCGCGCCCTCGCGCGGCGCGCCTCGCCATCGCCGGGTGGTGTCATCGAGGCGCCCCGCCGGGCCGTGGCGCAAGCTGCCCTCCAGCCTCGTCGTGCGCGGAGCCTCGCCTGCATCGCGCGCGAGAACGCGGTGCGCGGCTGCGTCGGCGAGACGTGGGGCGCCCTCCTCGCGATGCACCAGGCCGAGGCCGCGCCCGACCCTCGCACGCGGCGCGTCCTCGCCCGCATCGCGCGCGACGAGACGCGCCACGCCGCCCTCGCGCTCGCCATCCACGCCTGGGCGCTCCCCCGCCTCGCGCCTGCCGCCCGCCGCCGCGTCACCGCCGCGGCACAGGCCGCCCTCTCCTCCCTCGAGGCCTCCTGCTCCGGCCCCGACGAGGCGGTACGACAGGAGCTCGGCCTCCCGCCACCCTCCGCTCACCGTCCCCTGGCCCTCGCCCTGCGCTCCGCCCTCGCGTCCGCGCTCGGCGGACGACGCGACCTCGCCGGGCCGTCGCTACTCCATCCGCGCGATCGCCCGCCCCAGCGCGTCGACCAGCAACGCCCCCAGCTCGGTGGCGCGCACCGGCGACCACCCGTCCGGGATGCGCCCGTCCCCGTCGTCCCCCATCGGGAGCTCCAGGGTGAGCGCCGTCACGCCGAAGCGCTCGGCGATGGCGTTGGACGCCGCCGACATCTCGGCCTCGCCCGGCTCGTCGTCGCCGTACCAGCACTCGTCGATGAAGTCGGGTGACAGCTCCGCGAGATCCGCGCGCAGCGCTCCCTCGCTCGCCGCCTGATCGTCGTCCCACGCCGGGTTGCCCTCGCAGCCGGAGGGAAAGGCGAAGGGTGAGGACTCGTCGGCGTGGACGTCGAGGAAGAGGTCGACCGACGACGCCTCGATCGCGGCGAGCAGGGCGGCGACCTCGGGCGCGGCCTCCGCATCGGGGTCATCCCAGCACCGGTTCAGATCGACGCCCGCGGCGTTGGTCCGGTGGTTGCCGAGGTGCGCGCCGTCGAGGTTGACCAGCGGCGCGACCATCACCCGGGCCTCGCGCAGCAGGGCGCGCACCGCGTCGTCCTCCGCGTCGGCGAGGCGGGCCATCAGGCCCTCCGCTGCCCAGGAGGCGGGCGTCTCCCCCGGGTGCTGGCGGGCGATGACCCACACCGTGTGGGCGGCATGGGGATCGCCGAAGGCCACCACCGGCAGCTCACGGCCCTCCACCGTCTCCCCCACCGTCAGCACCGTCGCATGATCGACGTCGGCCAGCGCCGAGAGGACGCGCGCCAGCCGCCGCTCCGAGTAGGCGGCGAAGTACGCGTACCAGGTGGGCGCGGCGCGGCCGGCGTGGCGGATCACCAGCGCGTCGCCGTCGAGCTCGCTGGGGGCCCGCCGCCAGCGCCGCCCGTCGGTGCTGGCCATCGCCTGGTAGCGCTCCCAGGCGCCGGCGAAGCTCGACTGCGCCGCGTCGATGATGGCGAGCTCGCGGCTGGTCTCCGACGCGACCCGGAAGCAGAACCACTGCTTCACGTCGGCGGCTGTGTCGCCGCGGAGGGCGAGCTCGATCGCGCCCCGCTTGCGCGCGCACACCACGCGGATTGCGCCCCCCGGGAAGTCGTCGTCGATCACCGGAGCGGCCACGAGGAGCGGTGTGGACGCGCCGCGGCGCGGCGACAAGCGGCCCGGCTATTCCAGGCGCATGCGGAAGAGCTCGGCGGTGCGCGTGTCGCTGGAGAGGAGTGTGCCGAAGGTCATCACGTAGAGGTGGCCGTCGGCCCCGCGGTTCCAGCTGTGACCGTGGTTCAGGTGCGCGAGCGGCTCGTCGGCGAGGATCTCGCCGTCCTCCCCGACGTGGAGCGTCCTCACGAAGCCGGTGTGGAGGTCGCCGAAGATGAGCCGATCGTCGAAGGCGCCCTGGTAGGGGTCGTCCTCGACCGGCTCCACGTACGCGCCGACCCACACCGCGCGCGTCCCCGCGGAGAGGTGATCGGGATCGTCCACCAGGTAGGGGTCGCTGGAGCTGCGCCCGTAGTACGCGACGGGGTCGATGCATCCGTCGTCGAGCTCGGCATCGCACGGGCCCTCGTGATCGGGCCAGCCGTAGTCGCTCGCTGGCGCCTTCACCAGGTTCACCTCCTCGAAGGTGTCCTGCCCGACGTCGCCGAACCAGTACCAGCCACGGCGGTCGCGCACGCCCTTCCACGGCGAGCGCAGACCGTAGGCCCACACGTTGGGGCTCTTGCCGTCCTCGCCCACGAAGGGATTGTCGGGGGCGGGCGTGGAGCCGGGCCCATCGGGATCGGGCACGACGCGCAGCAGCTTGCCCAGGTCGCGCGAGAGGTCGCGCGCGTTGGTCTCCACCGTCTTCTCGCCGGAGAGGATCCACATCGTGCCGTCGGGCTCGAGGCCGATGGACCCGACGTTGTGCCAGGGCTGCGCCGCGTCGGGCTCGTCGAGGACGATGATGGTCTCCCCCGTCGCCGGGACGCCGTCGTAGTCCTCGATGTCGAGCACGAAGCGATCGACGCGGCTCGCGTAGCGCGACTCGCAGAAGCCAGCGTAGAAGGCGCGGTCGACGGCGAAGTCGTTGGAAAAAGCCACCGAGATCAGCCCACAGTCGAGATCGTCGTGCACGGTGAGGGTGAAGCCGCCCAGGCGCACGGCGGTGTCACCCTCGAGGCGGAAATGGTGCACCGCGCCGCCCTTCTCGAGGACCAGCAGCTCGTCCAGCGCGTCGGGGAGGAAGCGGACCTCGGTCACCAGGTTGAGCTCGGTGTCGACCGCGATGGGATCGAACACCACCCGTGGCGTCGGGTCGCCGCCGCCGGCCCCGCCCTGCCCCGCCGAGGTTGACTCCGTCCCCGAGGCCGCGCCCTCGCCGCCGGAGCTGATCGCCCCAAGGGCGGTCGACACCGCCTGCGCCGAGGTGGTCGCCGTGCTCGTCGCCCCGCCGTCGCCGGACGCACCCGTGGTGGCCTCCGCGTCGTCGTCACCGCACGCGACGGAGGCGAGGGAGATCGTCACGCCGAGCAGCGCCGCGCACTGGAATCGCATGTGGGCAGGCTAGCGCAGCGCCTCGATCGGCGTACCCTCGCGCCGGTGACGACACGTCGGAACCGTGCCCTGGCGACCGCGTTGGTGGGGCTCCTCGGCGCGTGCGGCGACGGCGGCGCCAGCAGCCGCAGCGCCGCGTCCACACGCCCCATGGCGTCTGCGGCGCCGCAGGCCTCGGGCGCCACGCTGGAGCCGGTGGGCGCGCCATGCGGCGTCGCCATCGGTCGCCAATGCGCTGACGGCCTCACCTGCGTGCGCAACGCAGGCGGCGTCACCGCTTGCCTCGCCCTTCCGCGCGGCGCCCTGTGCGGCTCGTTCCAGTGCAAGGTCGACGAGGCCTGCTGCGATCCGCAGCGCAGCGAGTGCTCGCGCCCCGGCACCGAGTGCGAGCCCCGCGTCGACGCCGGCCGTCTGGGCTCGATCTGCCGCGAGGGCGACTGCGAGCCCGGTCTCGAGTGCAACCCGGCGACCGGCGCGCCGTTCGGGGTCTGCGTCCAGAGGCGCTGAGCGCGCAGCCGGCTCTGGCACGGATCCGGCACGTCTCCCGCGGAGGAGAACGACGTGCCTGCTCGCCTTCCAGGTCGCCTCGTGACCTCGCTGTGTATCCGGCTGTGCATCCCGCTGGCCTTGATCGGTCTCGCCGGGTGTGAGCGAGGGCGCGACGATGTCGCGCACGCTGCGCCACGCCCGCCGGACCCGCCGTCCGAGGCGGCAGCACCAGCGCAGGCGCCGATCTCGGTCGTGCCCTTCGCGGTGCCCGGAGATCTGCCGGCGTACGTCCTGCGCGGGTCGCGCGGCGGCGCGCGGATGATCTTCCTCCACGGCATGTGCGGCCACGGACAGGGCTATGTGCAGGCGTTCCAGGACGCCGCGGCGAAGAAAGGGACCGTGATCGCCCTCTCCGGGGACACCGCGTGCGGCGACGACCCGGCCTGGCGGACCTGGACCATGGACGTCGATCGCATCGACGCCCGCATCCGCGCCGCGTTCGACGCCGCAGGCCAGCCCGCGGCGCCGGGGCGCGAGAGCATCGTGGTCATCGGCATGTCGCAGGGCGCGCTGCGCGCCGAGGCGCTGGCGCAGCGCTTCCCCGACCGCTACACGCACGCGATCTTCATGGGGTCGCCGCGCGCGCCGCGGCCGGGGGCGGTGTCGAAGCTGCGGGGCAGCGTCGTCATGTCGGGCGAGCACGAGGGAACCTGGGCGATGAAGCGCGGCGCCGAGGCCTTGGTCCGCGTCGGCGTGCCGTCGACCTTCATCGCCATCCCCGGGGCGCAGCACGCGCAGCTGCTGGAGGGCGAGCGGATCATGGGCGAGGCGCTCGACTGGCTGTGGGCCAACTCCCGCGAGCGGCCCGGGCCCTCCTGATCCGCCGGCAAGGCGTCCGGCCGCGGGGGCGCGCGGCTGACTCGACGTCAGGTCGCCTGACCATCCGTCAAGGGGGTGGCGGGCGGCGCCGCCGTCACCGCGTCGATCGCCGGCACCCGGGGGCGGCGCAGCGCGATCTCCAGGCCCGAGATGCACGCAGCCAGCCACACCGTACCCGCGGCGAAGCCGGCGACGACGTCGCTCAGGTAGTGCGCGCCGAGGTACATGCGCGTGAAGCCCATCAACACCGCCCACGACGAGGCCACCGACACGATGGCCAGGCGGCGTGGCAGCGTGTTCGCGAGGCGCCAGCCCAAGTACGACGCCATGCCCACGAGCACGAACGTCCCCATCGCGTGGCCGCTGGGGAAGCTCCACCCGTTCGCCACCACGAGCGGGTCGGCGAAGGAGGGGCGCGGCCGCGCGTAGAGGGCCTTGAGCGCCTGGTTCAGGGTGCCGGCGCCGATGAGCGCGATCGACCAGCCGGCGGTGAGCACGTAGCGGCGACGCGCCAGGAGCACGATGCCGACGATCACGCCGGCGCTGCCGACCACCCAGCCGCCGCCCAGCTCGGTGATGGCCTCAAGGACGCGCGCGGTGAGCGGGGAGGACGAGCGGTGGAGCGCCTCGGCGAGGGCGATGTCGACGGCGACGATCTCCGCCTGCCCCGCGACGGCGGCGGCGAGGGAAAGGAAGACCAGCGCCGCGGTGCTGAGGGCCAGACCCAGCGCGAGGTGGAGGACCAGGTACTCGGTCGCCGAGAGGCGCCGCATCCCCCGCCACACGAACGGAAAGCGCGCCTCCAGGCGGCGCATGAACGGTCGCTCCGCCAGCCACTTCCACGCGAGCGCGGCGCGCGACCACGCCTTGCGTGCGTGGCGTTGGGACGCACGGATCACACCCGCCATCGCGAGGAGGACGCCGACGGCGCCAGCGACCATCAGCCCGAGGAGCAGCAGTGGCCGGCTTCCCAGCGCGGTCGCCAGGTCGGCCGGGTCAGAGGTGAACGGACCCACGGCCTCCTTCGTAGCACGAGCGATTCCAGTGCAGCTTCGCCCCACCGGGGCGAGTCCAGCGGCGACGCTACGGATCGACGAGGCGCGCGGCGAAGCCGTCGACGCTGGTGGACGACTCGAGCACGAGCTCGCCGTCCAGGTCGACCATGCCCTCGTGGCGGCCGCCGACGAGCCAGCTCACGCCGTCCGCCGTCACCGTGTTGATCTGGCTGTCCCCGAGAGCGGCGTTGCGGCGCGCGACGTCGGCGCCGTCGCCCAGGTCGAGTCGCTGGACGTACGCGGCTCCGCCCTCGCGGCCGACGGCGACCAGCTGGTCACCCCGCAGCGCCAGGCCGCGAACCTCGGAGCCGGCGACGCCCGGGGCGAGCTCGAAGGACCACCCGAGGCCGCTCGCCGAGAGGCGCACCACCACGGGGCCGGCCACGCCCTCGTCCCAGTCCTCCGCCGCCTCCATGGCGACGACCGCCTCCTGGCCCACCGCCAGGACCGCGCGCACCACATCGTCGCCGGCGCTGCCCAGCACCTGGGCGCCGGCGCAGTGCAGCTCCTCGCCCACGGCGTCGTAGAGGGCGACGAACCCGTCGCGGCCGCCCTGCGCCGTCAGCCGGCACGCCGGCTCCTCGACGCCCTGTACGTTGGCGTCGAGCTCGCCGTCGCCCAGCTCGCCTGCGAACGCCCAGCGCGAGGACGTCGCGTCGAACGACAGCGCGCGGCCGCGCTGCTCGCCGGGCGCGACCAGCGCGAGGGCGTGCCATGAGTCGTCCGCCTCGCGCAGGCCGGCCAGGACGATGTCGGCGTCGGTCCCCCCCAGGCACCCGATGCAGGTGGAGAGGGCAGCCGCGCCGTTCCCGTCGGTGGCCTCGATGTCGATCCCGTCCGCCGGCGCCACCGGGCCCCACGCGACGCCCCCCTCGGCCGCGCCGTCGTCGGGCGACAGCGCCACCATCCAGCCGAAGTCCTCGGTGGGCGGCGTGAGGCCGGCAAAGGCGTCTCCCGGCCCGTCGACCCCGCGGCCCAGCCCGCCGACGTAGATCCGCTCCACGCCGAGCTCATCGAGGCCGACTGCGATCGCGCGCGCCTGGTCGTCCCCGGCGCCGCCGAACACCTGGATCCAGTCCACCACCGAGCCGTCGATCGACACCTTCACCACGAAGGCGTCGACCTCGTTCACCGCCGCCAGCGTGTCGTCGCCCTCGATCGCGAGCACGTCGCCGCCCGTGAAGCCGGCGACGTACAGCCAGGCGCCGTCGCGGCCGACGGCGACGCCGGTGACGCTCTGCTGCTCGTTGCCGAGGAATCGCTTCGACCACTCGATGGATTCACCGCCGGCGCCGCTGCCACCTGCACCCAGGCCCTCGCCGCCCACGCCGCCGCCGGAGCTCGGGGCGGCGCTGCTCGCGCTGGAGGCCTGGGTCGACGTCGGGCCCGGGCCGCTGGTCGAGGCCTCGGCGCTGGTGGTGGCGGCGTCGTCGACCTCCTCCTCCGCCTTGCCGGAGGGGTCGAGGGCGCACGCCGCCAGGGCGACGGCTGCGAACGACGCCAGCGCCCGGGACGTCCTGCCGACGTGGCCTCTCCGCTTCAGCACCTGGGCACTGCTGAAATCCTACTCGTGGCTGCCATGCCGGTCACGCCCCCGGCACCACCAGGCGGAGCGCCCTCGGCTCGACGTCGATCGTCACGCGCACGTGGGGCGGCAGCTCCTCGCCGTCGATCTGCGCCGCCACCTCGACCTCGCCGTCGGGCGCGAGGTCCATGACCAGCGACGCGAAGCGGAAGCCCTTCGAGTGCTCGACGCCGACCGAGGCCAGCAGCTCCTCGGTGAGCGGGTTGCCCTCGACGTGCAGCAGCGCCTTGGACGCCCAGTCGCGCTTGCCCACGAAGGGCACCAGCTCGAACAGCCCGTCGTCGTGGCGCGACGTGGGATCGAACACCCAGGACCCGGCGTAGACGCGCGTGTTCTTGATCACCAGATCGGTGAGCCCGGCCAGACGCCGGGGGAGGCCGTCGGCGACGACGCTGGCCGTGAACTTGTCCGTCTCGACGTAGGACGCGAGGAAGGTGCGCGCAAAGGCACCGGCGTACACCAGGTGATCCCGGTACAGCGCCTTGAGCGGGCCCATCCCCTCCACCGCGCGCCGGTCCTCGTTGCGCACGCCGAGCACCCGCGCGCCCAGCCCCCACCCCGCAGAGTCGAAGAAGGCTGACGTCGTCGCTGGCCCGCCCGCCGGGTCGTCGGCGCGCAGGCGCCCGGCGTCGAGCCGCGTCTCGTGGTGGCCCAGGGCCACCTCGACGTTGCGCTCGAGCGCGTCCTCGGTCGCGCCGAGGCCGAAGCTCTTGCCCTGATCGTTGGCGGTTCCGGTGGGCAGCATCCCCATGGCGATCACCTCGCGTCGCCGGCTGTCGAGGAGCGCGGCGCCGACCTCGCGGAAGGTGCCGTCGCCTCCCATCGCCACCACCACATCGCACCCCACGGAGTCGAGGTGCTGGCGCAGGGCGGCGACCGTCGCGCCGCCGGGCAGGGTCGGGAACAGCTCGCAGCGCGCCCCGCGCGCGGTGAACGCGGCGTGCGCGCGCGCGATCCGCGCGGCGTTCGAGCCGCTCTGGGCGGTCGGGTTTCCGACGAGGAGGACGTGCTTCACGACGCCATGCTCGCTGCTTGCGCCGGCGCCGACAACGCGCCGCGCCGGCGCGCGCGGGCCGCCGTCAGCGCGGCGCCGAAGAAGAAGGCGTGCGCCGCGTAGTGCACCCACAGCAGTAGAAGCACCACGCTGCTGGCGGCGCCGAAGGTGGAGTCGGTCGCCTTGTGCGCGACGTAGGTGGTGACGACCATGGATCCGGCGGTGAAGAGCGCCGCCGTCCACAGACCGCCCACCGCCGCGTCGCGCCAGGGGACCCGGGCCGAGGGCAGCACCGCATAGATGACGGTGAACATCGCGGCGGTGACGCCAAAGGCGATCCCGCTCTCGAACACACGCAGCGCGCCCACGTCGAAGGTGCCGGTCGCCTCGCGCGCCGCGGCGAGCAGCATCTGCACCAGGGAGAGCGCCGCCACCAGGAGTCCGATCCCGATCACGAGGAGGAACGCCAGCGCCCGCCGCCGTGCCCACCGCGTCGCCTTGCGCGGCAGCGTGTCCTTCACCGGCGCCGGCACAGCCCACAGCGTATCGAGGGCGCGCGTGAGGTTGGCGAAGAGCCGCGTTGCCGCCCACACCAGCGCGACGACCCCCACGACCCCGACGTGGCGGCCCCCGCGCTGAGCCTGCGCCAGGAGATCGCCGACCGTCTCGGCGCCCGCGGTCCCGATCCACCGCGCGACGTGGTGGAGAAGGGTCGAGCGCGCCGTCGCCTCGTCGGTGAAGATCGCGGCGACCCAGAGGGCGATGACGAACGCCGGCACCAGCGACAGCAGCGCGTAGTACGCGAGGGCGGCGGCGAAGAGGCGCCCCCCGCGCTCGGAGAAGGAGCGCCAGGCCTCGGCGGCAAGCTCGCGCCAGGCGACGACGCGCGGCGACTTCAGAGCGCGCCGCGCGCGCGTCAGCAAGGGAGCGGCCTCGTCACCGCCGCATCCTCGCCCGGTGGCGACCCCTCAGGCCATCTGCCGGACGGCGAACGCGTACGCGCCCAGCGCCAGGAGCGACCCGAGGGCCGCGATGCCGACGAGCGGCCGCGCCCCGACCGGCGGCTTCCGCTCCCGCCAGCCGCCGTCGATCCGATGCGGGTACTTGGCCGAGAACAGGTTGCCCGAGGAGCGCGCCTGCCCGCCCGCGCCCATGTGCTCGCGCTCCACCAGGCGGGGCATCAGCTGCTCCACCAGCCGAGGCATCACGGTGTGCGTCGCCGCGAGGAGGTGGGGGACGGCGCCCACCATCACCTCGCGCCGGGGACTCCGGGCGCAGTCCACGATGGCGGCCGCCACCTGCTCCGCCGGGTAGACAGGGTGCATCGCCTCGACGGGGCGGCCGGAGTAGTTGGCCGCGTGCTGGTAGATGGGCGTGTCCACCGACGCGGGCACGACGATGCAGGCCTCGATGCCGGTGCCGACCAGCTCCTGACGGAGGGCCTCGGTGAAGGCGTGGACCGCGTGCTTGCTTGCGCAGTAGGCGGCGGCCTGGGCGTACGCCATCTTCCCGGCGATGGCCCCGACGTTGATGATGACCCCGCGACCCCGCGGCTTCATCGCGCGAAGAGCCGCCTTGGTGCCGTGGACGACGCCCATCACGTTGACGTCGAAGAGGCGGCGGTACCCGGCGGAGGGCACCTCGTCGACCGGGCCCAGCATGTAAGCGCCGGCGTCGTTCACCCAGACGTCGATGCCGCCGAATCGCGTCATCGTCGCCTCGCGCAGCGCCTCGACGCGCCCCTCGTCGGAGACGTCGGTCGGCACCGCCATCGCCTCGACGCCCCGCTCCCGGCACTCGCGCGCGACCTCCTCCAGGGCGAGGGCGTCGCGCGCGGCGAGCACCAGGTGGGCGCCGGCGTCGGCGAGCTGGAGCGACGTCTCGCGGCCGATTCCGCTGGAGGCGCCGGTGACGACCACGACCGCTCCTCTCAGCTCTCGCTTCATCTGATGACCCCGAGCGGCTGCAGCCCGCGTTGGTACTTAAATGTAGGAAAAATGTGGGAAGGGCGAGCGTGAGACCGTCTCCTCTGGCGTGGGCTCTCGCCGAACGGGCGTCGAGGTCTTACGTCGCTTGGCGCCGGGCTCGAGCTCGCCCTTTGCACCCCCATCAAGCACCCGACGTGCCGTGCTGTTCCACTCCCCTGACACCCGAAATAAGCGCGAAATAGCGATCGGCCCCGAGGCACTTTGCCTCGCTGCCCGGTGCCTGCGGGCAACGCGACACGCCGCGCACGACTTGCGCGCCAGGCGGCGGATCCATGCGGTTGGAAGGCGATACGGGCCTGGCCTGGGTCGTGCTCTCATCGCCTGCATGCAGTACAAGGAGCGCGACGTCCTGCGCTATGCCGTCATCCTCGGGGGCCTCTTCCTTCTCGTCGCGATCGTCATCGCGGCCCTGGACCCGACGAAGAACCTCCAGCCCATCGACGCGCAGCACGTGCAAGCGACGCTGACCTGCGTCGCGACGTTCGCCTTCGGCGTCTTCACCTGGGGGCTCATGCACCTCCGCGGTGCCGGCGAGTCGTCTCGCGCCCGCGCCTGGCGTGACTCCAACCGCCAGGAGTGACGGCGCAGGCCTTGCGCGAGGGCGCACGGCCTGCAAACGCGCGCTCGCGTACGGCAGCGCGCGCTCCTGGCGGTGCCCGCACCCTCAGCGAACCCGTCGCCGCCCGCTCCCGGGGACGATGGGCGGCAACGCAGCGCTGTCGGGGACGAGGTTCCGCAGCGTCCACGCGTGAAGGAACGTCCGCTCCTCCAGCTCGCGCAGGAAGCGCTGCATGCGCAGCACCAGCACCACCGTCAGCACGATCGTCGCGAGGCTCGCAAGGGCGAGGAACGCGGTGGTGGGCCCCGCGGGCAGCTCGGTCACCCGCGGGATGAGGTGCATGCCGTCGGCGTCGAAGCGGTAGCTGGGCGGCACCACCCCGACCAGCTGCAGCAGGAGGGGCACCACGATCGACCCGAGGCCGAGCACGATCGCCGGCCGCCGCAGCTTGTCGCCGCCCAGCGAGACGAAGGCCACCGTCACCGAGCACGCGATGGTGGGCAGCAGCACCAGCGGCCCGGCGATCAGGGTGAAGGCCGAGGCGGTCAGCATGATGGTGCTGAGCAGCACCAGCGGGCTGGTGGGATCGTCGCGCAGCTTGACCGAGACGAAGGCCACCAGCGGGCAGAGCGCGCTGAGGACCAGGAGCAGCGCGTAGAGCTCGGCGTCGCGCACCCCGAGCAGCCCGAGGCCGAGCGAAGTCACCGGCCAGGCCAGGGTGGTGAGGAACACCGTCAGCCGCATCGACGTGCGCCCGCGGTGCCGCGACTCCTCGAACGCCGCGCGCGCCGCGGCCGGCATCTCCCGGGGCCCGGTGAGGAGCAGCGTGCCCATGAGCGCGGTGGCGCGCTGGTCGGTGGGGTCGAGCGCCAGCGCCGTCGACAGGTCCTTGAGGGCGGCGGCGCGCGTGGCGTCGGCGCCCTCACCCTCGCCGGCGATGCGGGCGGCGGCGCGCTCGGCCCGCTCCACGCAGGAGGCCGCCAGCGCGCGCCGCTGCGCGAGATCCCGGTCGCCGTCGAGGAACCGCTCCACCGCGGCGTGCAGCTGGCGCGCAGTCAGGTAGCGATCCTGCGCCGCGGTGGTGGCCTTGACGCAGATCGCCTCCAGCTCCGGCGGCACCTCGGCCCGCGGGAAGCGCACCGAGGCCCGGGCGTCGACGCCCTTCAGCGTCGCCGAGTGCATCTGCTCGATGGTGCCGAAGGAGATCAGCGGGTTCAGCGTCAGGATCTCGAAGAGCAGCGAGCCCAGCGCGAACAGGTCCGCCCGCTCGTCGACGGCCAGGCCGAGCACCTGCTCCGGCGCCATGTACCCGGGCGTGCCCACCGCCTCGCCCTCGTGGGTGCGGTGGTCCTCGTCGAGGTCCGCGTCGACCACCCCCCTGGCGCCGCGCTCGTCGGTCGAGCCCAGGTCCTCGAGGATGGTGGCGATGCCCCAGTCGAGGACGTGCAGCTCGCCGTAGTCGCCCAGCATGACGTTGTCGGGCTTCAGATCGCGGTGGAGGACACCGCGCGAGTGGGCAAAGGCGACGCACAGGCACAGCTGGGCGAAGGCCCCCAGCATGCGGCGCCGGGAGTACGCCTCCAGCGTCGGCGCGTGACCCTCGCGCTGGCGATCGATGATGTCGGCCAGCGTCCGCCCGCGGACCCGCTTCATGGTGAAGAAGAGGCGGCCTTCGGCGTCGATGCCCAGGTCGTGCACGGGCACCACCGAGGGGTGCTCGAGCTGACCCTGCACTCGCGCCTCGCGCGCGAAGCGCGCGCGCACCACCTCGTCGCTCGACACCTCGGGGCGGATGAGCTTCATCGCCACCTCGCGGCCGATGCGGCGATCGAGGCACAGCTGCACCTCGCCCATCCCCCCTCGACCGAGCCGCGCTCGCGCCTCGTAGCGCGGCGCCTCGTCGAGGAGGACGCGCGACGGCAGGTCGAAGGTGACCGGCGAGGGCGTGAGGCGCGCCGTCTCCGGCAGCTCGGTGTCGGCGTAGCGGATCGCGGTGCTGCCACGGACCGGCGACGTCATGCGCTGGGTCGAGGAGGAGATGCGGCGCGTGGCGCGCGCGTCGTCGTCGCGGTCGTCGGCCACCGTGTCGTCGGCCGCGCCCTCGCCATCGGCGCGTGGGTGCGCGCCGCTGCGGTGGGTGTCGTGGGGGCGGGCCATGGTCGGCGCAGTCTACGTCGCGACCGGGCGTCCGTCAGGGCGCGGCGAGCCAGCCGATCTCCCGGGCGGTGGCCTCGCCCACCACCAGCTCGTCGATCGACTCTGGCGGCGTGCTGCGCCCGGGCGCGGTGGCCCGGTGGCGCGCCATGACCTCGGCGCCATCCTGCGGGTAGAGGGGCTCGCGCTCGGGGTCGGCCAGCCCTTCCGGCACCAGGGGCTCGCCCGAGGCGTCGTAGCGGTCGGACGCACCCAGGGTGTGGAGCAGCTCGTGGGTCGCGACGAAGAGGGCGAAGTCGACCATCGCCTCGTCGAGCTCCACCTCGACCACGCCGACCCGCCCGCCCTGCTCGCCGAAGCCCTCCACCGCCTTGCGCCGCTCGGACACCGGGGGGCGCGCCAGCACGTAGATCCGCGCGTCGAAGCGGCCCTCCAGCCCCGCCGCCTCGTCGAGGGTGTCGGTGAAGCGCGACAGGTCCCAGGCGTACCGGAGGGCGGCGACGATCCCCTCGGCGGGAAGCGGGGGCGGGCTCGCGGCCACCCGCGCCTCGCGCACCGTGATGTCGAAGGGTGGCGCGCTCACGGGGCGTCGCCGGCGCATCTCCTCCGCGAGGACGTCCTCCAGGGCCGACGCCCGTTCGCGGAAGTGCGCCGTCACCTCGGGTCCGACGTCGGTCGCCACCAGCACCATCGCGACGTCGAGGGTGCGCGACCAGTCGTTGCGCATGGTGCGGCTGCGGCGGTCGCGCCACGCGTAGAGGAGGACGCCCGCCAGCACGGTGAGGAGAACGGCGACCCGGACCCGGTAGAACGTGCGCGACGGCGTCTCCGGCGCTGGCTGCGAAGATCCTCCCTCCACCACGCGGGCCAGCGTAGGCGAGGGGAGCCACTGACGCCCGGGTCTGGCATCCTTCGACGATGTCCGCCGAGCGGACCCCCATCACCACCGCCTCGGTCGACGACCTCGACCCCGACGCGTTCGACGCCTTCGTCGCGCGCCGGGCACCCCCGTACCTGGCGACCTCGGCGGCGGAGGAGGTCGCGGTGCGGCTGGGGCTCCTCGCGCGCCTGGGCTCGCGCGTGCACCCGACGCCGGTGGGGCTGCTCGCCTTCGGGCGCGCGCCGCAGCTGTATCACCCGGAGTGGGGCCTCTCCGCGGTGCGTGTCCGCGGCGGCTCGCTCGCCGATCCCATCGTCGCCCGCGAGGACCTGGAGGGGCCGCTCCCCGAGCTGGTCGACCGCGCCCTCGCCTTCGTCCGCGCGCACACCGGCGTGACCGACGACGATCCCACGACGCAGGAGTACCCGCTCTTCGCCGTGCGCGAGGCGGTGGTGAACGCGCTGGTGCACCGCGATCTCCGCAAGCCGGCCCGCGCGATGCTCCGCATCTTCGACGGCAGGCTCGAGGTGTGGAGCCCGGGCGGCTTCCCCGAGGGCCTGGGCGATCCCGACGACGCGCTGGAGGGGGGCGGGATCTCGGTGCCGCGCAACCCGCTCCTCGCCTCGGTGGCGCGCGCCCTCGGCCTCGGCGAGCAGGTGGGCCGCGGCTTCGTCTCCATCCGCCGCGCGCTCGCCGAGGGCACGCGCGATCCCTCTCACCGCCTCGAGATCCAGGCCTCGCCGGCGGGCGTCCTGGTGCGCATGCCCTCGCGATGGCGCGCCGAGCGCGACGTCGTCCCCTCGTGAGCTCCCCTCCCCTGCTGCGGCCGGGCGTCACGGTGGTCGAGGGCGTCGACTCGCCGGCCGAGGGCTGCACACGGACGCTGCGCGTCTACCTGCCCGCCGGCGTCGGGCCCGGCGAGGTCGCCGGCGTTCTCGTGCTCCTCGACGGCCAGAACCTCTTCGCTCGCTCCCGCGCCGGCGCGTACGGGACCTGGGCCGCCGACGAGGCCATGGACGCCCTCGTCGCCCGCGGCGACGTCGGGCCGTGGGCGGTGGTGGGGGTGGATCACCGCGGCGTCCATCGCATCGCCGACGACACGCCGTGGCCCGATCCGCGCGTGGCCGTCACGCCTCGCGGCCACCTGTTCGCCGAGTTCCTGTCCGAGGATCTCCCGGCGTGGATCGGCGAGCACCTGCCGCCGGGCCGCGACCCCGCGCGACGCGCGCTCGCCGGCTCCAGCCTGGGGGGCCTGGCCTCGCTCTACGTCGCGTGGCTCCACCCGCTCGCGTACTCGCGCGTGGCAGGCTTCTCGCCCACCGTCATGTGGGGCGGCGACCGGCTGGCGCGCAGCTGGGTGACCCGGGGCGACGGGCCGCGCCGGCTCTACCTGGACGCGGGAGTCGACGAGCGCTTCGACGCCGGCGGCTTCCAGCTGGACTACGGCGGCGCGGTGCGCGCTCTGGCAGACCACCTGCGCGCCATCGGCTGGGACGACGACGCGCTGCGCGTCGAGCTCGACCCCGAGGGCTCGCACGACGAGGCGACGTGGGCGCGGCGGTTCCCCGCAGCGGCCAGGTGGCTGCTCGCCGACCTGCCGCCCCTCACGCGCGCTCCACCACCAGCGCGATGAGACGCTCGAGCTCCGCCTCGTCGGCGTGGCGGAGCAGGACGACGGGCGATCCCATGACCTCGCCGAAGATCCGCGGCACGTCGGGCACCGCCATCAGCGCCGGGCCCAGCGCCGCCGCCACCTCCTCCAGCGAGCGCCGGTAGCGCACCTCCGCCCGGCGCCCGACGTGCGCGGAGAAGTAGCGATGGGGTGGCGTCACCGGCGCCACCGCGTCGCCCGCCACGACGCCCGCCCACATCCGGTAAAGGTCGATGTCGGCGGCGAAGTTCATGAGATCGATCGACCAGCCGCCGGGCGGCCGCACGTTGATCTCGAGCGGGCGCACCCGTCCGTCGGGCAGCTGGAACACCTCCACGTGGAAGAAGCGGCTGCGCAGCCGGAAGGTGCCCACTGCGCGCGCGCCGGCGTCGGCCACCGCCGGCGCGATCGAGCGGCGCGCGTGGTAGACGACGTCGAGACGGTCGCGACCCAGCTCCAGCACGCCCGCCGAGTAGAGGAACGAGCTGGCGAAGAGGATGGTCCCGTCCGCCGCGGCGAGGCCGTCGAAGGTGACGAGATCGCCCACCAGCTGCTCCTGCACCACCGCGCCGGAGAGGTCCTCTGCCAGCACCGACGCGAGCTCGGCCTCGTCGCGGGCGGCGCGGGCGCCCACCGCGCCCACGCCGACGTCGGGCTTCACGATCACCGGCAGCCCGTGGTCACGCACGAAGGCCCGCAGGCCGTCGGCGCTCTTCACCCGCACCGAGCGCGGCGGGTCGAGCCCGGCGACGACGAAGCGATCGCCCATGCGGGACTTGCTCTGCCAGCCGTCGACGTCTTCCGGCGTCGGCCCCGGCACGCCCAGCGCCACCCGCACCCGAGCCTCCAGGCGCAGCCAGTACTCGTTGTGCGACTCCACCGCGCGCACCGGCCCGTGTCGCGCGATCATCCCCCGCGCAGCGGCCAGGACCTCGTCCTCGCGGTGCATGTCGGGGACGTGCACGTAGTCGCGGAGGTGGCGCCCCAGCTCCGGTCGCAGCGCGGCCGGGTGCGCGTCGCCGATGCCCAGCACCCCCACGCCCCGCTCGGCGAGGGCACGGCAGAACAGCCAGAACCCGGCCGGGAAGTGGGGCGACAGGAACAGGAGGTTCACGGCGGCACCAGGGCGGTGCTCGGCCGGGTGAAGCGCGAGCTCGCGGCGGAGAACGAGAACGCGTCGACCAGCACCGGCTCCTCCCCATCGCGTAACGGATCCACGAGTCCGATGCACCATCCGTCGATGCGATCGCCCCCGCGGCGCACGCGCATCCGCACCACGTGCTTGAAGCCCGGGTGGTCGAGGGTGGTGAAGGCCTGCGTCTCCTCCAGGCCCAGCCGGGTGAGGAGCGCCAGGTAAGCGCCGACGATCCAGGCGCCGGCCAGCACCGCCACCATGAGGGTGGGGATCGCCACCGCCAGAGGCGGCGGGCTGTCCTGCCAGATCGACAGAATTCGCGCCATCGCCACCGACGCCGCGATGGGCACCAACGCGGTCAGCGCCGCGGCGCCGAAGGCGAGCGAGGCCACCGTCCACTTGCGGCGCCCGAGCCCGCCGATCAGCGTGAGGATGATGCCGAGGACGAGGGTGGTCGCGATGGGCGCCGCGATCATCACCCCCGCACGGTCGTGGACGCGCATGCCGACCGTCATCGCCGGGGCGAAGATCGCCGCCAGCACTGCGTGCGGGATGAGGCCCGACCGGCCGAGGGCGATCTTGAGGGGCACCAGCCGGAGCAGCGCGCGGCTCTGGGGCAGGTCCGGCCAGCGCGCCCGGACCGCGCGACGACCCGGCACCATCGGCGCCGGGTGGAGAAAGGCGCCGCCGCCCCCGGCGACCACGTGGAGCAGGCCCTCCTCCTCGATCCGCTCGTAGTGGTGGATGTCGCCGGCCAGGAGGAAGTGGGCCCGCGCCTGGAAATCGAGGTCGAGCGCGTCCACCACCGCCTCGCCGGTCGCGCTCGGGCGCCCGAAGGAGAACAGCGGGTCCGGCATGAGCAGCCACGGCGCGACCTCGGGGTGGGCCTCGAGCCACGCCTTGTGGAAGCGGCGCTGCCGAAAGTCGATGGTCTTCAGCTGGCGATCCACCGCCACCAGGTGGATGGCGGGCGAGAGCGGCAGCACGAAGTAGCTGGCGTTCTGCACCGGCTCGTAGCCGTGGAGCACCAGGTGGCCCGGCTTGTCGACCTTGCCCCCGCGCACGAGCTCGCGCGCCCACTCCGCCGCGTGGCGGAGACGGCGTCGCGGGACGCCGAAGGTGCTGGCGCGGGTGTCGCGCGCGCTGGGCTCGTCCTCGCGGCGCCGGAACATGCGGCCGAACCCGTCGAGGCCGTCGTACCAGTCGTGGTTGCCGGGGATGCCGAGCAGCACCCGCGTCCGGCCGTCGTCGCGCCGCGCCAGCTCCTCGTTGAAGGGGACCAGCACGCGGTTGGTGATCTCGGTGGAGGTGGCGACCGGGTACGCGGTGTCGCCGCCGAAGAGGAGGATGTCTCCGCGCGGCGCGTGCAGGTGCTCGCCGGGCCGATCGGGATCCGGCAGCTGGTAGGGCGCGGCGAGCAGGCGCGCGACGGCGCGGCTCACCGATACGTCGTCGCCGGTGTCGGAGACGTAGTCGATCCAGAGATCGCGATCGATCGCCTCCAGGACCGTGTCTCCCGTGCTCCCACCGCCCAGGATCGACGACAGGCGCGCGGCCAGATCGCCCGGCTCGTCGGGCGTCATCCAGTCGCGCGAGTCGATGTCCTCGGTGGCGATGGCGGCCGCAGCGAGGTGCCGCAGGTGCCCCCAGAAGGATCGGAAACCGAGCCAGGTGACCCCGCGCGGCGACGTCGTCCCGCGCACGAAGGCGCGGCGAGGCGGCGACTCGCCCGCGGGCGCGGGGCGGACGGGGGGCGCGTCGTCGGCCGTCATCCGCGCAGGCGTAAGGCCCAGCGCGCGCTGAGCTCCGGTTGCAGCACGTCCCCCGTCGCGTCGCGCAGGTGCCGCGGCGCGAGGAGGGCCAGCCCAATCCCCAGCGCCCAGCCGGCCATCATGCCCATGGCGCCGCCGAGCGCGCCGACGAGCGCGACCATCGCAAAGGCGACGCGGCTGCGACGGAGCGGAGACGCCACCGCGGCCAGTCTCGCATCGCTGGCCTGAGCGCGGAGGAAAGCGTACGCTCGGCGCGGAGGTTCGATGTCCCCACGCTCGCTTCGTCCCCTGGGGTGGGCCCTCGCCGCCCTGACCGTCTCGGGCCTCGCCGTCGCGGTCGGCTGCGGTGACGACTCCGGCGCCGCCGCCTCTTCTCAGGGCGGCTCCGCGGCGGCCACCGAGGGGAGCACCGGGCCGTCGACGCCCAGCGCCACCGCCAGCGCCGGTGGCGACGGTGGGGCCGGGGTCACGACCTCGGCTGCCGTCAGCGGCGTCGCCACCGTGACCCAGGGCCCGGGCCCGGTCGCGGTGTCGGTGTCGGCATCGGCCAGCAGCAGCAGCAGCAGCGGCGGCGCCCCGCCGGAGTGCGACCCCCCGGTCGCCGACAGCGAACTCTACGGCCGCATCGCGAGGAACTATGCGTCGCTGGAGCAGGAGCAGGTGAGGCTCTGCGATTACCGCGGCCAGGTGCTGCTGATCGTCGACGTCGCGGCCTTATGAGGCTCCACGCCGCAGATGGCGGACCTCCAGGTCTTGGAGGAAGAGTTCTCGGATCAGGGCTTCCACGTGCTGGGCTTCTTCAGCAACGATTTCGGAAACCAGGGCGGTAACCCGGAGGAGACGGAGGCGTGCAACGCAGCCTACGGCGTCACGTTCCCCGAGTTCGCGCTCGACCACGTGATCGATCCCGACGGCGACGGACCCGAGGAGCCACAGCCCGTTTGGCAGTGGATCCTCGCCCAGCCCTCGCCCGGCCCGGCGGAGCCGCTCGCGCCGACGTGGAACTTCCACAAATACCTGATCTCGAAGGACGGTCAGCTCGTCGCCCACTTCGGGCAGCACGACGCGTCGGGCGACGATCCGACCGATCCGGCGTGGGAGGCGAGCAACGCCGTCCAGGCCATCCGCGCCGAGCTCGCGCGATAGGGCGCGCCGCCTGGCGAGCTACGGCGAGGGCCGCTCCTCCGCCACGCACACGAGCGAGGGCAGCGCCGCCGGCGCGCGCCTCCGCGGCGCGACCCCGGGGACGGCGCTCTCGTAGACCGACATCCACAGCGACGTCTCGTCGATCGGCCGCAGCCAGTCCTGTCGCCGCAGCTCCACGCCCAGCGCGCAGACGGCGATCGATCGCCGCCGCGCCATCGCGCCCAGGGCGTCCACGACCCGCGCCAGCGAGCGCCCCACGAACGGCAGGTAGAGGTAGTGCACCGTCCCCTCGGGGAGCTCGGTGCGCGCGTCCCCCACCCGCAGCTCGACGCCCTCGAGCGCGAGCGCCTCGACGCGCTGCCTCCCGAAGTCCACCAGGCCTCGCTGGATCTCCAGCCCGACCGTGCGCGCCCCGGTGAGCAGGTGGACCAGCATCGCCACCCGCCCCGAGCCGGCACCGACGTCGACGAACACGTCCTCCGGGCCGACGCCCGCCTTGAGCACCGCGTCCGCCACCGCGGAGACGCCGCTCGCCACGCAACGGATCAGCTCCGGGTCGTTCGCGACGGCGTCCTCGTCGGTGGTGGGCTGGTCCTCGAGGCCGAGAAGGCGGTCGACGAAGCCGTCGCGCTCCGCGGGCGCCTGGGCCGCGATCACCCGCGCCAGCGCGTCACCTCGCGGGGAGGCTGGGGACATCATCGCTCACGCCCAGAGCCCGTCCGGTGTGGCAGTGGGCGAGGCCAAAAGTGGCGCGCGGTGGCAGCTGCCACAGCGAGGCAACCCGCCTCATCCGTCTCGGCGGTGAGGCCACGCCTCTTTGCCATTTTACAGTCACCGGTTGTCGGCACGACGCCTGCTCTCCGGCGTCCCGCATCGGTGAGAAGGGCAGAGGACTCCCTTGACCAGGAACGACACGGACCCCCGATCCACGCCCGCTCCCCCGTCGGAGGGCCCGCGACCGACCCACGTGGTCGGCA